>NZ_JBBJNI010000213.1:0-240 GCF_037719425.1 Daejeonella sp.
CTCAACCCGCTACGACCTTTATAAAGTTGGTTTAAAGGGTACGGATGAGCCAAAACGCCTTACATTCGGAAATTACGACCACCAGATAAAATTATCTCCGGATGGCAAATATTTTATAACGACCTATTCAAGTCTTACCAGCCCGGCAAAATCAGCGTTAGTAAATGATAAAGGGGAAGTTGTACGTGAGTTGGCAAGCGCTCAAGGTTCTCTTTATGATTCGTACGCCTTACCTAAAAC
>NZ_JBBJNI010000213.1:250-5368 GCF_037719425.1 Daejeonella sp.
GAATTGAACTATTATAAAACCCGCGATGGGCTTGAACTGCCTATGACGGTGACTCTCCCTTTAAATTTCGATCCCACAAAGAAATACCCGGTTTGGATTAGTGTGTACGGCGGTCCTGATGCAGGAACTGTTTACGATAGATGGAAAAGTCCCCTTGGACTAAATTATTGGTGGGCAAAAGAAGGCATAATTCAAGTTGCAATTGATAATCGGAGCGCCGGCCATTTAGGCAAAGTTGGTATGGATTTCATCTACAAAAAGATGGGTAAGTACGAAATCGAAGATTACATGGACGCTGCGACCAGTCTCAAAATAAAACCCTACGTGGATGGCTCGAAAATCGGTATAACCGGCGGCAGTTTTGGTGGATACATAACCGCTATGGCTTTAACGTACGGCGCGGACGTTTTCACCCATGGAATAGCAAATTATTCGGTAACTGATTGGGGACTATACGACACTCACTATACTGAGCGCTTTATGGGTACTCCAAAAAACAACTCGGAAGGTTATAAGATAACATCTCCGCTCACGTATGCGGATAAGCTAAAAGGCACTCTAAGAATTGTACATGGCACCATGGATGATAATGTTCATATGCAAAACAGTATACAGTTTGTGAACAAGCTTCAGGACCTGAATAAACATTTTGAATTCATGGTATATCCCGGCGAAAGACATGGATGGGGCGGTTTGAAGGCAAGGCACAACACACAGGAAGCAGTAAGATTTATGTATACGCACATATTGGAAAAACCTTTACCCGCGGAATTTCCGGAGTATTGGAAGTAGTCCTGGTATTCATCGGATTACTGAGTAAATCAATTGAGATGGGTAGTCGTTTTCACCAGGCCCTTATCGCCCACAGCACATTTTGAAACTTAGCCGCATAAAAAAAATCCCTCTGCTTTAACAAAGGGAGTTAATTATAATTATTAAATGGGTTAAGCTAGCTGCTTCATCAATTTTTCTGCTAGAACAGATTTAGGCACTGCCCCAATCTGCTTGTCTACAATTTCACCACCTTTAAAGAACAATAAAGCAGGGATATTGCGAATACCAAATTTCATAGAGATCTCCGGATTATTATCAACGTTTACTTTTCCTATAACGGCTTTACCTTCATATTCCTTAGCCAATTCTTCAACGACCGGACCAACCATACGACATGGACCACACCATTCCGCCCAAAAATCAATTAATACCGGTTTGTCGGATTTAAGCACTAACTCTTCGAAGTTTGCATCTGTTATTTCTAATGCCATGATTCTATTATTTACAGTTTATAATCAAATATACTATTCAATATTCCTGCCACAAATCAGCTCTGCTAATGTGACACTAATTCAACTTATACCTTACCCCCATAAGTTTCGATATATCTTCCAGAAATTCATTGCTTGGGCTTATCTTTAGTGTCTTGGATGGCATCTCTAAAGTTGTTTCTTCGTCATAGTCCATGATCATGAATTTAAGCTGACAATTCCTTACAGGATTTTGTTCTGAGTTAGTCTTAACAATCTCGTCTATCCTTTCCATAAACCCTTGAGAAACCTCAGTTAAAGGCAATTGGATCGTAAGACATTTTGACATTTTGTCCCTAAGCTCTGAGAGCAGGACTATACTATTCACTTTAAACTCCCAATTATCTTTCTGCTTAAATCTCTCGGTAACCAGCCCCCTAACCTGAATAAAATATCCCTCGTTTAGGTACTGTTTAAGCTTTACATAATCTTCACCAAAAAGAACTACCTCGAAGGTGTCACCGTAATCCTCGAGCATAAAAGAACCAAAAGGCTTACCCGTTTTAGTTGTCCTGTGGCTGCTGGCAGAAACCAGCCCGCCAATAATCAAATCACGGTTACTGATCTTTTTAAATTCCTCCTGATCTTCTGGCAGTGCTTCTGCACTTTTCATCCTGTTGATCAGGCTGAGATGCTTAACCTGATGTGAACAGAAATTATCAAGCTCAAATTTGTAGTTATCCAAAGGATGTCCGGTCAGGTATATCCCGATAGACTCCTTTTCATATTTGAGTTTTTCTATCAATCCCCACTCATCGCATTCCGGCAAAACAGGTTCAGTAATTTGGGCGTCTGATGTTCCGCCGAAGAGCGATGCCTGAGACGAGTTCAGATTGTTCTGAAAGTCATTTGTATATTTTACCAGTCTTTCTATACCGTTATATAAACTCGCGTCAGGCTTATGAAAAAACTGAGAACGTTTAAATCCGAAACAATCAAACGCACCTCCGTAAACAAGGTTCTCATAAACCTTTTTACTTACCGACCGTGAATTGGTCCGTCTGGAAAAATCGTAAATACTCTCATAAATTCCGTTAGCAGTTCGTTCCTCAACAATACTTTCAACGGCTTTTTCACCTACCCCTTTCATACCAGACATTCCGAATCGTATTTCACTCTTATTATTCACGGTGAAGGTCAATTCAGATTCATTAATATCAGGCCCAAGAACCGGGATCCCCATTCGTTTACATTCCTCCATAAAGAAGGATATTTTATCAATGTTGTTTTGGTTGTTCAAAACAGCCGCCATGTATTCAGCAGGATAGTTTGCTTTAAGGAAGGCTGTTTGATACGCGACAAAGGCATAGCACGTAGAGTGCGACTTGTTGAATGCATATTGGGCGAAGGCTTCCCAATCGGTCCAAACTTTCTCAGCGACCTTAGCATCATGGTTATTTGCTTTACAGCCGTCCATGAATTGAGCCTTCATCTTGTTCAGAACCTCGATCTGCTTCTTACCCATCGCCTTTCTCAAAACGTCGGCATCGCCCTTGCTGAAGCTAGCAAGCTTTTGAGATAAAAGCATCACCTGCTCCTGATAGACTGTAATGCCGTATGTTTCTTCAAGATGCTCCTGCATGTCCTGAAGGTCATAAGTGACATCTTCCCGTCCATGCTTTCTGGAAATGAACTTAGGGATATACTCCATCGGTCCGGGCCGATAGAGGGCGTTCATTGCAATGAGATCTTCGAATTTATCTGGCTTGAGCTCTCGCAGATACATCTGCATGCCATCGCTTTCAAACTGGAAGGTACCGTTTGTATCGCCCCGCTGATAGAGGTCAAATGTCTTTGCATCTTCGAGCGATATATAATCTATATCGATATCAATATTGTGATTCTGCTTGATAAGCCGAAGGGCATCTTTGATGATGGTCAGGGTTTTTAACCCAAGGAAGTCCATCTTGATTACGCCGGCATCTTCTATAACTCGTCCGTCGAACTGCGTTACAAGAAGATCAGACTCTTTGGATGTTGCGACAGGGATGATATCAGTCAGGTCATAAGGGGCTATTATTATACCGGCAGCATGGACACCAACATTTCGCACGGAACCTTCCAGGATCAATGCTTCCTTTAAGACTTTGGCTTGAGTAGTTTTCCCTTCTTCAAGTATACTACGCAGCATTTTAATATTTTCAAAGTCCTCCGGATTCTGCTCCTTTTTAACGGTTTCAATCGGGGCTGTCATTACCTGAACCAGGCTCGTACCAGGCCTGTCTGGAACAAGCTTGGCAAGCATATTAGATTCGGCCAACGGCAGATCAAGCACCCTCGCTACGTCCTTAATACTGGATTTTGCAGCCATTGAACCATAAGTAATGATCTGCGCTACCTGGTTTTTACCGTATTTGTCGACAACGTAATCAATCACCTTCTGGCGGCCTGCATCATCGAAATCCGTATCAATATCGGGCATTGATTTACGGTCAGGGTTTAGGAAACGCTCGAAAAGCAGATTATACTTTATCGGATCAATATTTGTTATTCCAATACAATATGCGACTACAGAGCCGGCCGCCGAACCCCTGCCCGGTCCGATGAATACTCCCAGATCCCGGCCAGCTTTAATAAAATCTGCTACGATCAGGAAATACCCGGCGAAACCCATTGTTCGTACCGTAAAAAGCTCAAAATTAAGCCTTTCTTCAACTTCAGGACTGATATCACGGTAACGCGCTTTGGCACCTGTAAAAGTTAGATGCTTCAGATACTCCCACTGATTCATATTTTCAGCTTCAGGCCCGGAATGGATCTTGAACTCATCCGGGATGGGGAAATTGGGAAGCATAATATCTCTTTTCAGCTGAAGATGCTCAACCTTATCTACGATTTCATTAGTGTTATCCAGAGATTCAGGGAGATCATGGAAGAGCTGTCCCATTTCCGCCTGACTCTTAAAAAAGAATTGGTCGTTCGGAAAACCGAAACGAAAGCCCTTTCCTCCTTCTTCATCTGTAGCTATTGGGGTGCTTTGCATATCCCCGGTGTTTACGCACAGTAAAATATCGTGGGCATTGGCATCCTGCTGATCTACATAATGAGAATCATTCGAACAGATAACCTTTACATTGTATTTCTTGGCAAACCCCAGCAGGACTTCGTTAACCACTAGCTGTTCTGGAATATCATGGCGTTGCAGCTCTATGTAGTAATCTTCACCAAAAAGATCAAGCCACCATTTAAATTCAGTTTCAGCTTCCTCTTCTCCCTTTTTGAGAATAGTTTGGGGAACAGAAGCGCCAAGACAACAGGTTGTTGCTATTAAGCCTTCGTGATATTGAAGAATTAATTCTTTATCAATCCTGGGCCATTTGCTGTACAGGCCCTCCATATACCCCAGGGAGCATAATTTCACCAGGTTCTTATATCCCTGGGCATTTTTTGCAAGCAAAAGCTGATGAAACCGCTGATCCCGCTTTTCTTTGGTGAACTGTTTTATATGCCTGTCGTTAACCAGATAGAATTCACATCCTACGATTGGCTTTATATCATGTTTCCCGGCCTCCGCGACAAACTTAAACACACCGAACATGTTTCCATGATCGGTGATGGCCATAGATTTCATATCGTCAGCTTTAGCTTTTTTGAAAAGGCGCGAAATATCGGCAGCCCCGTCGAGAAGTGAAAACTGGGTATGAACGTGGAGGTGAGAAAAATCAGGCATACATTAAACGAAATGAATAACAAATTTACAAATCTTTTAAGCGGTGAATATGCTTGTGGAAAAGTAAAGGATAAGTTTTCAATCCCTCTGCACGAACCAAGAGGAGCTTCTGTGCTGTGAATAACAAACACAATATAATTATTA
>NZ_JBBJNI010000063.1:0-21591 GCF_037719425.1 Daejeonella sp.
GCACAGGATTATGGAATGGTGATCACTTATACGATCAGCAACTTGTAAGACTTAATCACAATTTGATATTACAAAAAAAGCAGGCCGAGCCTGCTTTTTTTTTGTTTACACCGTTGCCGATCAGGCGTAAGCCCTGCGCAACTGCGTTATAGAAGATTGCAACCTTGAACGTAAGATCCCCAAAGTGATATTAAGCTCTTCAGCTGCCTGCACGTGAGTATATCCTTTAAAATACACGAGTTCAAGTGCGGATTTTTGGTCAGTATTAAGAATCTTGGTCATGTCCTTAACCCCGATAAGCTCAGGATTGTAATTGGTTTGGAAGGTCATATCAACCTGCTGACCAACTTCCGCAAGATCTTCACATACGGAAGCATTTCTATGATTCGAGCTTCTCAGATAGTCTATAGACAGATTCCGGGCAAGTCTGGCCATCCAGGTATACAAACGGCCCTTAGTGGCGTCATACATAGCAAATGATTTCCAGATCTTGATGAAGGTTTCCTGCAACAGATCCTGAGCAACTTCTTCAATAACAACTATGGTTGAAATAACTTTATAAAGTGAGTCGGAATACATTTGATAGAGGGCAGACATAGCCATACCATCGTTGTTTTTTAGGCCCACCACAAGCATATCTTCAGATAAACGAAGCTTCCTGCTTCTTTTCTTACTGATGGCTTGAACATCTTCGAGAGGTAATACCAGTGACATCATCGCTTTTATAGTTTTTAATAATATAAAAATGATGTGGCAACATGAATTTCAGATGAAGTTTCTTAATTAATAATAATATCTCCGAATTGTGACAGAATTGGAGCAAGTCGCTAATTATAGTTTTATCCAGAGATAATTGCTCTGGCCAAGTTTAAACCGGATACTAATTATCCTTCTTTATTTCAACGCGGCGGTTTTGCTGCCTGGCCGCCTCTGTATTATTGATATTGAGGGGTTTAGATTCACCAAAACCTTTAGCTTCCAGGTTTCTGCCATTGATTCCCGCTGAGACGAGATAACTTTTAACAGCCGTTGCCCGGTCAATTGAAAGAGTCAGATTCCGTGTTTCAGTCCCCTCTGCTGACGAATGGCCATTTAGGCTAAACTTCATGTCAGGGTATTTTTTCATCTCCTTCGCTATTTCGTCAAGAATCGGATAAGACGAGGTTTTGAGGACTGCAGAGTTGAACTCAAACAGGATATTTTGATAGTTAAAGGTTGGAGCCGGAGCAATTACTTCAGGACAGCCATTATTATTGGCAGAGCCTGCTTTATTAGGACAATTATCTTTAGAGTCTGAAATTCCATCACCATCGGAATCTGATTCTGCAACTGGAGCTGGCTTGGGTTTCTCCTCTTCGACAGCAGTTTCTACCGGAACCGGAGCGGCCTGAGTGATCATCTTCTTAGGTTTGCATGCCGAAGAAAATGCGGCAACTGCAATAAGAGCCAAAAAGGATAGTCTGTTTAAAAATGTTCCCATGTAATGGTTTTAAATGTCAAGCCCTAAACTACCATTAAGAGATATTGCCTGCAAGTAAGGGTTTTCCACATACATAGGATAAGTACAAAATGCAGTGGAATTAAAATCCTACTGCGGCGATCTCGACAATGTGTTCATTGAGAATTTCAGGTCTGTAATTCTTCCAATGAAGGACTGATACTTGCCTACAGCTTCTACGCCCTGCAACTTCCCACAGGTTACATAACCAGCTTTAATCTTAGTAAAATCGGCTTTAACATCTTCCCGCAACACCAAAGAGTTATCGAAATACATTTGTAATTGTCCTCCCCTTGTTAAGCGGAAAAGCAAGTGGCCCCTATTCTGCCTTAAAACCGGGCTATAGAAGACCTTGCCATCTGCAAACTCAACTCCTATCTTGTTCTGAAATACACTGATTTTAAACTGCCCAAAGTAGTCGCACACAATTCCTCCCTTTTCAATCCCATCCAGATATCCGTTAACATAAAGCGTATCCGGGTTCCATATCTTGCGATTAAATGAGAGGTCAGATGCTCCGGTATTTTGCCTGATCTCATAAGATCGATCGTAAAAATCAGGGAGCGAGCCGTGAATGATCGAAGCTTCATCTTCACCCTGACGGTTAAGCTCGGCCTGCAGCATTGCTTTCAGCTTTGCAACATCATTCTTTGATAAATCGCTGTTCACAAGGTTGACAAACTCATTCTTATCCTTGTTAAGATCAAAAAGCTCTTCCGGCTGGCGATAGCTATATCGTTCAAGCAGGAATTTAGTCTTGTCGTTCTGTGTTGATGACTGCACCCAGGAATCAAAATAAAACATATTGCGTTCTACCTTATCAATGTGGGTAATAAACCGCCGGCCGGGATGATAATTTCTGATATAATGAAGGCCATCTGAAGTGATCACAGAGCGTGATGGCACATAGTTATACCAGTAATGCGGCTCTACAGATGTTTCCGCAAAAATATAATCATGATGCACCTTTTTAACACCTGTAAGGACTTCCTTGAAGCTTTTGCCGTCTAATCCTTCCCTCGGCTTGAGCCCTGCCATATCCACCAGCGTAGGGGTAAGATCTACAAGCGATACTAAAGCATCACTAGTGCTTCCTTTTACAACCTTCCCGGGCCATCTCACTATAAAGGGCACCCGAAGGCCTTTATCATATACGGTCCATTTTGCTCCAGGGAACTGAGCGCCCTGATCCGAGAAGTAAAAGAATGCAGTGTTGTTTTTTTTACCAACCCGGTCAACCGTCGTCATAATTTCCCCAAGCAGGCTGTCGGCGGTACTGATGCTTTGATAGTAAGATGCCACTGCAGCACGGGTTTCTTTCGTATCCGCCAGGTACTCCGGTAATTTCAGCTTTGCAGCGTCATAATCCCTGTTCTTCACCCAGGGAACATGTGGCAGCCATGGAGCAATTATAATACAAAGCGGCTGTTCAGGATTAGTCTTAAAATGAGACTCGATCATCTTCACACTTTCCTGCCTTCTGTCGGTACGGTTCTCCATCGGCTCGTACTTTCCGAACTCTTTACCTATATGCTCAAAAGGAAATGCAGCCAGGGGAAATACATCTGTTTTACCTGAGATAACAACGCGGTAGCCCGCTTCTTTTAAAAATGCCGGCAGATTACTGATTCCGGGTCGGGTTGTAAAGTGATTCATTTGCGAGCCATTCCGGTAAGGATATAATCCGGTGAACATCACACTCCGGGAGGGAGCACACATAGAAGAAGCGGCATAGGCTTTATTAAAGCGCATTCCCTCCTTCGCCAGCTGATCCATGTTCGGTGTGTGAACATCCGGGTTGCCGTAGGCCCCAACATCCTGTTGATTTTGATCATCAGTAATGAAAATAACCAGATTGGGCTTGCTTTGAGAAAACGACTGAAAAGAAAATAGAATAGCTAACAGCAGCAGAGTGTATTTCATTCATTAAATCTAATTTATTTTAATTTGAATAACACTGAAAGCAAGCCTTAGATATTAAAAATACAGCAGATTTAAAACATGCTCTCCGCTACGCGTTTTGAAGCCTCTTCACAGAAATCCAATCCGGAGTAATCGGGATTATACCCGCCGATATAGGGAACCGCCATTATATAAATCCGTTCGTTATACGCTCCGTACGGATCTACAACCTGGAAATTATCATTAATAGTTATACCAGCGACTTTCAAATAATAATTCCCACTACTGTCTGATTCAACCTCCTTGTTTCCTTTCGCCTTAGCAGACTTTCCCTCCGCAGGAGATCTGAACCGTATATGCGCGGGGCTTATCGTTTTATTTGTTATCATACTGGCAAAAGGGAATTGCTCGTAAGAAAGTCTCAGCTGCCCAATGCAATTGACGAAGGTTTTATAATATGTGGATCTGGCTTCTCCATTTTGGTCCTGATACTTATATGTTACGCCGCCCTTCTTCTCGGGCACGGCCTCACTTTCAGGATTTACGGCTATAAGCTCCAGAACACCCGCATCATACAGAGCAAGCATTTCGCGGGCCGAACTCTGGGGAACAAACGCTATTACAATGGATATCAGCGGCATTAATACCTTTGTAAGCCGTTGCATATCCTCGGCCGACAGGTATTTAGCGGGGTAATTCATCGCAAAACTAAGTACAGCAAGCATTTCTTTCCAGTAAACCGATTCCTGTCGTTGAATTGACTTCTCCGCTTCGGCATATTCTGCCCGGAAAAGCTGGAAAGCGTCAAGCTTCTCCCGAAGAGCCATCATGGATTCTACAAACTCCTCAAGGCTCAATTCTTTTATCTTATCGAAAAAAGGAGGGTCCTTCTCTCTGAAGATTTCTTTAAAGTTTTTCTCGAACACAAAATCGAGCGACAAGAATCCATCATTCTCTTCTTTATGCTTTTCAATCTCCTCAGGAGTTAGCAGTGAGTCATTGGAAAGGTGTGTGTCGTCCAAATGAAACCTGATCGCGGGCAGCAGGCCATCAAGACAGTGCATCGACAATTTGAACTCCGGACTACCCTCTGAAAGTTGATAGGTGATATTGCCATTTTCCTTTTTGATAAACTCACCATTATGCCTTGCAAGTGTTCTCAAAGCATCGATCGCGGTTAATGACGATCCCTTAATTGCAACCGGGTGGTTTAAACTCAGCTCTAGTTTAGACGGCGGATAAGGCGAATCATAATATCCCTCAACCTTTCCTTCGTGTATAACAGGCCAGCTATGCCCGGTACAAATTATCACACGATTAAACTTCACTATCCCTGCCTCGGAAACTTCCACCCAAACCTCATTCTGATCTGGCTCATCGATTATATCCACAACGCTTGTATTAAGATGAACAGTGGTTTTAATCCCTAATTTCTTAGCTTTGTCTTTTAAAAGCTTGAATTGGGCACCCAGGTATTGCCCAAAAAATAAGCGTGGCAAGACCTTGAACTCGTTGAAGTTTTCAGGAGTTATGCTAAACCTCTCAAGTAGCTCCCTGGGAGCAATTTTAACCCACTCCTCTATTGACATCACTAATTCCGGGATCTCATTATCAGACACGTTGGTAATATGCTCATCGTTGGCACCCTCGCGGCTGTAGGGCATTCCAGTACCCAGCTCGCCTTTCCTTTCAAAAATAGTAACATCCAGATCCTGCTTCCCCGATTCTATCAAGCGCTTATACATGAACAATCCGGCAGGGCCGCCCCCCAGAATAGCAATACGTGTAAGTTCTTTCACCATATAATCCTTATCAATTTCGATGGAATAACATCTTTTGTAAGGATAGGTTTTCACCTGAGTGAGTTTAAGTCACTGTTTTGTGAATCCAGCTTACAAATTATTCGCGGCTAAAAAGAGGCTGTTGTACTAAGTCTGGCTTGATTTGAGACATCAAGCTTTTGGCCAGCATTAAACCGGATGCATTTGCCGTTCATTTGCCGTTTGAAGACTAGCGATATATTTGGGCACAAAAGACCCTATACCATTCATATATTGTTATGAATAGTTTAACCAAGAGGCTCCTTTTACGCTACTTAACTTTTAAGATTCTGTGGTATTTTCGTTTAGGGCTATTCTTAGAGGGGAGGGTCTTGATAGCCCTAATATATCCGACTAGTTCTCATCATATCGAGATCGCCATCGCTAATTTCAACAATAGCATATGTCGGTACCTCAGTCACCTTCATTTCATCAAGAATGTTTACCAGGTCACCATATACTGACTTATCGCTTGGTTTAATTAGCACTATTAAGCCTTTACCTGTTTTCCTAAGAACATCTTTTGAGTTTGACATCAAGGCCTTCCTTATTCCATCCCCCGACAAACTATTCAATTGTGGATTATTTGAAGGATGGTCCTGCGTACCCATATACCACAACACTTTGGTGTTATCTCCCAGACAAACGGTCATCGACCTTCCTGCTGATACTTCCTGAGGATCGTCATCAACCGGCATGGATAAGTCTATACCGTTTTGCTTTGCTAGTGTAGTAGTTAACATAAAGAATGTTATCAATAAAAACGCCAGATCTACCATTGCTGTTAGGTCTACTCTTGGAACCGCAGAACTCCTGGCACCCCGGGAATTTCCGCTTGATGGATTTGTTAATTCTGCCATGATCTTTTTTATTATGGATGCCAGGAGGATTAAGATTCCATAATTAGAATTCGGAGGAAAGGCTTAATCAGCTGTCTTTCTCATTAGTCTCAATTCCTGACGAATGCTATTCAAACTATCAAGTATCGCTTTATTTTGGATTTTCAGGCTGTCAAGACTTGCCTGAAGATGTTCTGTTCGTATTTGCATTCTCCCCTCGGGAGAAGATTCCCTTCCGCATGAACACAATGCCAGACCTATTACAACGATAATTTGCTTCATATAATTATTTTTAATGTTTGTCGTGGATACTCTCACAAAATTACATCTTCGCAAAATAAAATAAGACATTTACATACCCGGATGCTACCCGCATGCCTCACGCGTCAGGATATATATACATACGTACCCTTCACGGCATTTTTACGCAAAATAATACACAGGCAAACCAAGATATACAATGACTGTTATCAGACTCAGCAACAATCAGGTTTTAAGATCGCGAGCTATTACTATGATAAAATTAGAATACTTTACAAGTGCAGATTTTGACACGTTACTTGACTGGGTCTGGGATAAGGAATTGCTTGTGCAGTGGGCCGGTACTCAGTTCCGGTATCCGTTGACGAAAAATAAACTGGACTGGTATATTGAAGAAGCAAATAACTTTGACAATTCGTCGACGTTTGTTTACAAGGCCGTATATACTGAGAGCGGCAGGACTGTTGGCCATATCTCACTGACTTCAATAAACCGGAAGAACCGGTCAGCCCGTATAACACGCGTCTTGGTTGGGAATTCCGATCGCGGAAAAGGGATAGCTGAACAAATGGTAAAAGCATTAATGAAGATTGGCTTCAATCAGTTGAACCTCCACCGAATGAGCCTGGGAGTTTATGATAACAATACCTCGGCAATCAAATGCTATAAAAAATGCGGCTTCCAGGTAGATGGCCTGCTACGCGACATTCAAAAGCATAATAATAGCTACTTGACCCTTATGGAAATGAGTATCCTTGAGAATGAGTGGGTTGCCCTCGGGAAGGTGATAGACCGGCAGAACGAAATGTGATAGTCCAATAGATCGTACTTTTTTTTAATTATATAATTGCATCCGGGTAACCAAGCGAGCAAACCTTACGTAAACAATAGTATCATGTGCTACATTGGGTGTATTATATAAACAAGAGAGGCTATTAGTTTAATCTATTATAATAATCATGTTATGAAAAAAACACTACAAAGCATTTTTATCCTATTCTCAGCCATATTGCTGAATAGCTGTCAGAAAGACAGCGTTCACGATGGGGAGCTGACCTATCATTTTAAGACATCTCACCTGAGTGCTTCGCTGGGGACAACTGGCGCTACAAGCGGTACACCGGTCGCTCCTTTGAGTAATGGAAGTATAACGTGGCTTTCGGGAACGATTAATGTTCAGCAGATCTATTTTGGAGCAAAAAAGGACAATACCGCCTTTGCTGTTGAGTTTGAAAAACTATCAAGTATTGATATCTTAAAGACCTCAACTATCAGCGGAAGTGTTGCTATCCCTACAGGCACATATACCGACATCAAACTGAGAATAAGACTAAAGGAGTCAGCTACCCATAAACCATTAGTATTACTAGGCACTTACACTGAGGTTTCCGGAACAAAAATTCCCGTAGAGGTCCAGTTTAACGAGACTTACGAATTAACCCTCCACCCACCTCCAGTCACAATCAAAGGCGATAAATACGATGTGAACTTAACACTTGACTTAAGTAAATTAGTTAAAAACCTGATCCAGGCGGATTTCGGTCAAGCCGTCAGAACCGGTCCTAACAACATGATATTAGTAAACAGCACCACAAACAGAGCACTCTTTGAAAAGCTGGCTGTTAACTTTCTGTTGGTTGCCGATGGCCAGATGACGAAGAAGTAAATTGTCGGAGGTCTGATGTCGGAGGTCTGAACTGGATTTCCGACATCTTGCCTGGCGTCAAGTATCGTAAATCCATCAGGCTTCAGACCTTATACCTCACGAACCCAGCTCCGTATATTTCTTATAATTATCTAAAATAGCCTGCCAGCCACCGCGCTGCATCTCAATTGGATTTTGGCTTTCCGGATCAAATATCTCAACTACCTTCGTTGTGTCGCCCTGGTCGTAAAATTCTACCGATACCTTCCGGCCATCTGCCATTTCGTACTTAAGAAGTTTATGATGGTCGACATCGGTATACACCCCTTCAAAATCAAAACTAACACTGCCATCTTTAGCAGCCATTGTTGTTTTAAACTTTCCTCCTACCTGCAAGTCATTGTCTGCATATGGTGCGTGCCAGTCATCTGATGCATGACACCATTGCATGCAGTGTTCAGGGTTTGTCCATGATTCCCATGCCTTTTCTACAGGAGCATTTACAATGGTTTCCACCGATATAGCTGATCTTTTTGAGTCTTCCATTTTCAAATGTTTAAGATTATAAAGCAAAGATAATTTGGTGTCTTAAAAATAAAGGTGGGCAAATAAGACATTATTGAGGTGTATTTAGCCACCTCTAAGAGATTGGTTAAAGCCCATTTTATCAGAATAGATAGAACTTTAATTGTTTATTTTCCAATAATGGTAGCCTCTTCCTTTCCCGCAATCTCACCCTTATCTTTCTTCTTATCCTCCTCGATCTCTGGTAAAGTATGGGTAAATATCAGTCCTGATTTAGCAGCATGCTCAGCTGCTTCAACGGTATTATCAACTATTACTAGCTCTACGTGATCTTTCAATTCGACGGAGATATCAATAGCTATCTTTTCGCGATCTGCCAGTTGGACGTCCCTGATATAGATTGCCAACACCCGACCAGGGAACTTCCTGACGATCTCCCTGTAAATCGACGGATCTTCCTGTCCGCTGTCGCCAATGAGCACGAAGTTCAAAAGCGGGTAAGTAAGCATTATGTTCTCGATCTCCTTGAACTTATGCCCCATATGGCCCGAGCTTATAAACTTATTGTCCTGCAATCCAAAGTCGCGGAGAAGAAGCGGCCCCTCCGGGATTTGGTTCAGATCGAGAAAATCTTTTAACAGATCATACATATTCCAGGGACTGCTTGATACGTAGAAGAATGGATTATTACGCTTGCCATTCCTGCCGAGCTGCAGCGACTTATAAAACTCCGAGACCCCGGCAAAAGGCATTCTTGTTTTCGCATTATGCAGGAAAACCTTGCGTGACATGGCCAGAACATCGGTGGCGCTGGTGTGAACAATTGTATCGTCGATATCGCTGATGATCCCGTACTCAGCATCGATAGGCGGAACCAACACCTGGGCTTCACATTTTAATCCGGGGTTAAACTTGATAGGAGCATCAACAAGTTCAACATCGATTTCATGCCACATATCTGTCGGACTGATCGGTGTCTCCGGTGCCAGATTGAGCATAAAATAACCTTCATCGTCAGTAATTACAGTATGTTCCTGATCCTGAAATTTAACTTTTAATGTTGCACCAGGAATTTCGTCACTTTGAAACCGGTGGTACATATTGATAAGATTATGGAAAATAGTATCCCGATCCGTTGCAGCGTCTATACCCTTATCTTCCAGCAACCTCCCTTTGATATATAACCGGTTAGCAGTTCCATAACTGCGATAAGTAACGATCTGTAGTGGATCATTAAGTTTTAAGCGCTTTCGGAGATTAAAGAAGAGATTGTCAAATTTGTCCTCGACAACAGTAGTCGTATCAGTAAAGAGTTTTTTCCAGGCCGGCATATGCAAACATTTTAAATAAAACGCAATTTAGCCGGATGTGTTTACAGGAAAATGCAGTAAATCGTTTAGCTATACCGTTCCTTTAACAGGATCATCATATCTTCACTCAGTTTCCATTGTTTTGCGCAGTAGCTATTCTACGACGACGAAGCGCTCCCCCATTGTGTATAGCAATTTTTTATTTGTTGATCCTGTGGAGCTCTTCAACATTGGAACAGATACGAGAAAAATCGAGCCCATGCCAACAACCTTTTTGGTGTCGGTATAGATTATCACTTCGTCTGCTTTAAAATGTATTCCATCATGCTCAAAGCTCGCTTTTCCGTAAAGATGGATCGTATTATTTTTAGCGTCAGTAACTATTGAGTCTTCTGCGCTATACTTCTGGTCTACCAGCAAAAAGTTATCTGCCGGCTTTTGTGCGAAGCTGTTAAAGCTGATAAAAACAAAGAGTATCAGGGTTATATTTTTCATAGTACTTAATTTTAACTCCAGTTGTAGTTCAATCTTGATTATTCAGCTTAAGACTTGCCGTATCTTAAATATACCAATTGCTATGAGATTGCGTGGCGATTTAATTAACTGACCACAAATCTACCCTGTGGCGAGGCACGTATTGTTGACTAAAATGATGCGCTTAACTCCATTAAAACACTTCGGCCAACCCCATTTATACCGCTGCCATGAGTGCGATAATCCTCATTTAGTATATTTTGCAGGCTCATTCTGAGTTGTAACATTTTATATTGATAGCCAGCGAAGGTATTGAATACCTGCCAACCGGGAGTACCACCCCGGGGGATCCGATTATCGTCTTTGTCACCCGGTGCCAGCCTGTTTTGATCAGACGCCCATGCAATCTCGGCTATGATGTAATATCGGTCCAGCACATATTTTATTGAAGTGTTACCATTGAGTGGAGGCATTCTTCGCAGTGGTTCATTTTTAGTATAGTTTTTGCCGAAAGTATACGCGGTAAAGCTATTTAATATCCAGCGCTCATTCGGCTGCCAATTGAGAAAAGCCTCACCTCCTTTTATATAGGCATTTTCTATGTTCTCTTTCCGGTAGACATTGTAACCGTCTATTATTCGACCCTCCGACCTGACACGCGTTATCAGGTTAGATAGTTTATTGTGGAACAGAGCCAGTGACCCGCTTATTCTATCTGTATGCAATCTATACCCTATTTCTGTATTGCGATTTCGTTCCGGCTTCAGATCAAATGAAGGCAATTCATACCTGAAATCAACAATACCGAGCGTTCCCATGTCATCGATATTAGGTGCCCGATAACCGCTGCTAACAGATGTATATATATAATGAGGCCCGGAACCATAATTTACACCGGCATTAAAAACCAATGCATCAGGTTTAATACTGACCAATCCCAAAGTTGCATCAGGTATCGAGGCATTAAACCAATTGTACCTGGCACCTGCTTCCAAAGTCAATTTGCTAATCTGAATGTGATGAAGGTTGTATATCGAAGTATTGGCATAGGTTGAATTATCGGGATATAAACCGCGGCCCCGCAAGGAAGTCGGCGTCAGGGTGTTTATATCTTCTTTATAGCTATCTATCTTGTCGTAATAATACTCAAATCCGCTGTTCGAGGTCCAATTTGGCGTGAACTCCGAAAGGATATCAACTGATGCACCCGAGGTGCTGATGTCGTCCCTTTCCCGCCGAAGCGATGTGCTGTTATTTTTCTGGCTGTTTCGGGCTTCCGCGCTTTGCTGAAATGAGCTGTTGAAGCTGATCTTCTTAAAGAGGGCGTTCGACCCTGTCAGGTTTAATTTAATGTACGATAAAGTGCGCTGCTGGAGCTCCATCTCGTTAAGTAGAAAGTTCTCCAGTTGAACCTTATGATAGACCGGTACATTGCTTTGCTTAACAAACTGATGTGCACCTATAAGCTCTGCTTTATCTGACAATTTCAATTTTAGTTTAAGATCTGCATCCGTTTCTCCATAACCACTTGGGGATTGCCGGCCAGTGGTATCACCTCCAAGCAGCGCACCAAATTTTTTTGTGCTTATACCTCCTGATGCGGCAAAATTCTGTCCGGAATAAACAACCTGTCCCCGGCCTGTCTTTTCCATATTGTTATTCCAGTACCGACCCGTTATATTTCCGCTGACCCTTGGTTGAGTCGAATACCCAGGATCAAGGGTCAATAGCTGAATCACACCTCCCATTGCATCAGATCCATATTGCACCGATCCGCTCCCTTTTACCACTTCAACCCGGTCGACTGTAAAATGATCAATTGTATTCAGGTATTGGTTGGGTCCGTACCTGAAGGTGGAATTATTCAAACGAATGCCGTCCACAAGGATCAGGGTTTGATTTCCGGTCAGGCCTCTTACAAATGCAGATCCACCGCCATGATTCGTCTTTTGAACAAACACGCCCGGCGTACTCATCAGAGCTTCGGGTGTTGAACGGTACTGATACTCGCTCATTTGCTTTCTTTTCAGCACACTGATGGAAAACGGGCTGGATATCAAAGTCGCCGATTTGCGGGTTGCCGTAATAACGACCTCGCCCAACGCTCCGACGGTGTCGACAACGCTATTATTACGGTCTTGGCCGAATATCATTGCCGGCAGCGCAAGAAAGTAGCAGGATAGCAGAAATTTTTGAAGTTTCAATTTAATGCTTTACGGGTTAGTTCATTCAGATCAAAGTCAGTCAGATCAATCATCATCGTCATCACCACCTGCTTTCTTATCGGTATTTAAGAATGCTGCCCTTACAGGGGAGGGCGCAGGCACGCCTTTGATACCCTGCCATAAAATTTCATTGAATATGAGATCAGGGACCGCATCTTCCTTACTCCAGTTAAATTTCTCCGATAATTTACCAAGTCTGGTATTTGCAGGATTCTTGTCGTTCAGATTAACACTAACAGGTAAAAAATTATACGGGGCAATATCCGGTTCAGGGGTAAACAATCTCCACATCGGAGTAGCAGCAGCATCATACTGAGTCATCGGAGGCAATCCCAATATTAGTTCCATTGTTCTCAACATGCCCGAGGTTGTATACATCGTATGGTCCACGAACTTTCGTTTAACAAAAGGTCCAACGACAAAAGCCGGGCTTCTATGTGCATCCACGTGGTCGGGGCCATTCTGAGCATCGTCTTCCAGGATAAATACCACACTTTCATTCCAGACAGGGCTTTTACTTAAGTGATCGATCAGCATTCCTACAGCCAGGTCGTTATCTGCAACATGCGCAAAGGGGGTTGGCCGGCCAGCCCGCATACCTTCAGTATGATTATTTCCTAACCTGATTGTAGAGAATTGGGGAACCGATTTTGCGGCGACTAATGAATCAAAGTCATGCTTCCATTGGTAGAAACGAGTAGTATCCCGTACACCCAGGCCATAAGGTGAAAAACGCGCCGAGTGGCCTTTTAAGGATTCAAGCCTGGGCTTAGTGCCAAAATCATCGGCAACAAATTCTCCATAAGAACGATAAGAAACATTATTTCTCGCGCAGAGATCCCATATAAATCCGTCTTTATTATTCCCAATCTTGAGAGTTCCGGAGGTGCCGGTTGTGCCGCCTTTGGCGCCATAAGAGGCGGGCCAATTTTTTTCAACATAGTCATTTGCATAAGCCCCCATGCTCCAATTGTGTCCATCAGCACTCACTTCGGCATCCACATAAAAGTTGTCGAGTAAAACATAATCCCTGGCTAGTTTATGCTGATTTGGTGTAATTTTTTCTCCGAACAGCAAGAGTGAGGTATCTCCATTTCCACCTGGGATATCACTCAAGACCTGATCATAGGTCCTGTTCTCCTTTATAATATAAAATACATGCTTTATCGGCGATTTATCCCCTACTTTCATCGGCACCGGGTTTCCTGGCTCGCCTTCAGTGAGCAACTCTTTGGCCTTTGAGTAAGGGGTATTTTTATACACCGCCTGAGCAAAGGCAGCAAGCTGCGGTGCTGCCGGTTCATTAATGATACTCAGAGATCCACGAAACAACGATCCTATGTATTGAACTTTCGCGGGCTTTGTACTATCGCCCATATGACTTAAAACAAGCTGCTGTCTGTTGCTGGGCTCCGGGCCTTTAGGATTGGCATAAGAGGTTAATCCTTTGCCGTTTGTAACGAAGATCTTTTTCCCGACTACCTTGACATTGGTAGGATACCAGCCTACCGGTATAAACCCTTTCGATCTGCTTTTCGACTCAATCGAAACATCAAAAACAGCGAGGCAATTGTTGTCGGCATTGGCTATATAAAGAGTTTTTTCATCTTCACTTAATGCAAGCCCATTTGTGGTCGATCCGCTGGGAGAGGCAGGATAAAGGGCGGCATTCAGCGTTTCAACAACGGTATGAGTGCTTGTCTTGATCACAGACACTGAATTATCATCAGCATTAGCTACATATAAAAATTTCCCACTTCTTGTAAGATACATCTCATTTGGATGATTGCCAACCGGGACCTCTTTGATTATTTTTTCAGACTTTATATCATAAAGCAGGATCTTCTTATTGCCCCACAAGCTTATATACAAAGTTTTCTTGTCGCTAGAAACTTTACAGCTATAAGCCTCAGCGCCCAGGGCCAGGGTTTTGATGATCTCCCTGGTTTTCAGATCAAAAACATAAAGACTTTTCGCTTCTTTGGTTACCACAAATAGCTTACTATGAACCGTTTCTTCTAAATCCAGGCCTGCAGTTCCTATTTGAGTCGGCCACGGCCTTCCTAAAACAAATGAATCAGCTAGTTTAAGTTTACCATTGATCACCGAATATCTGTTCACCTTGTTGTCATGTCCGCCGGAAGCATATAGAAATTGATCATCCTTGCTAAAAGCCAATCCATACCAGGCTTTTGCGATAACAATACTATCAATACGCTGTTGTTTTTCAATATCGATAAGGTCTATGGTATGTGTGCTCTGACCGTTGTTGGTGATGGCTAAATATTTTTTACGATTGCTGACTACCATATTTAATGGCAATTCCCCGATGGGAATATTTTTGCCTGCAGGGGTTAACGACCATCCGTTAGGTAGCATTATCCTCTTTTTCTCAAGCTCGGTTAACGTTTGAGAAAATAAAGAGCTAACCGATAACAAAAGTGTCATCAGTAGGATGGAAGATTTCACTGGAAAATTCATGCTTTAAAGATTATTTCAATATCGTTTTTTAAATGGTATAGTATCAGTGATGTCGCTTTTTACGAATCCCAGGCTATCACAGCAGCCTCCTGCAAGGTATTTAAAAACCTTACCAAAACTCTTAAAGGTAATAAGAACAAATTGTTAATTTAAATAGATGTTGCTCAAAAAATACACAAGCTGCAACTAACCTCCCTTCGGGATATCATTCAAAAAAGCTTTAACTGGTCGCTGATCTTTTCATACCGATGCCGCATTTCAGGCATGCCAAAATTCGATAGTGAGATACCCAACAGCCGGATCTTTTGCTCGGCTGAAAATGTTGAGGCCAACAGGTGTTTTGACGTAACGCTAATCGTTTCAAGATCATCCAAAGGTTCTGGAAATGACCTATTGCGGGTAATCTGCTTGAAATCGCTGTACTTAACTTTAAGTGTGATTGTGCGTCCTTTTAGTTGATTCTTTTGCAAACGGCCATAAACGATCAGGGCTATCTTATCAAGTTCGGTTTCCATTTCTTCAAGAGTAGTCAGGTCATAAGCAAATGTATCTTCGGCGGCCAATGATTTAGTTTCCCTGTGCGGCTGAACTTCGCGGTGATCTATGCCCCTGACTATATCATAATAAAAGTTGCCTGCCTTCCCGAAATGCCGGGTCAGTGCTTCTTTTGTTAAACTCTTCAGGTCTGCTCCTTTGTGGAGATTAAAGCTTCTCATCTTCGCGGCAGTTACTTTGCCTACCCCATAGAATTTCTCTACTGGCAGATTTTCCATAAATGCCTCAACAGCCGATGGACCTATGAACTTCAGACCGTCCGGTTTATTAATATCTGAAGCTATTTTAGCGACAAATTTGTTGATCGAAACTCCCGCGGATGCGGTTAGCTGTAATTCTTCCTTAATAGCTGTTTTGATCTGCTGAGCGATCTCTATGGCCGAGCCTATGTTCAATTTATCGTGTGTGACATCCAAATAAGCTTCATCTAATGACAGGGGCTCAATTAAATCAGTATACCTGCTAAAGATTTCGCGGATCTTTTGAGAAACTTCCTTATAGGCCTCAAACCTTGGCCTTACAAATAATGCCTCCGGACAAAGCTTTTGAGCTTGCTTTGAAGGCATCGCAGACCGAATTCCGAATTTCCTTGCTTCATAGCTTGCGGTGGCAACCACTCCCCCGCGGCCTTCGGGCAAGCCTCCCACAACTAATGGCTTGCCCCGATACTCTGGATTATCGCGCTGCTCCACAGAAGCGTAAAAAGCATCCATATCAATATGGATGATCTTACGGTGTGTTGGAGTTTCTTGCATGGTTTTACAAATATATTCTTCTGCCCGGTTGTTCCACCCCTGCCCCAGCGGGGGACATCCTCCTATTTAAAATTACGTCCTTTATAAAAAACATCCTTCCGGGCAACCCGCATTTCTTCCCTTCCTTTATTCCCTCCCGAAACCGGTTCACTTCGTTCATCGGCACGTGCAAGAGTTAGTACCGGAAGGTTTTCGCTATCGGATGGGGTCAAGCCTCTTAATAGTTTTGTAAGATCAAAGCAGCGCTTTACGATTACGTGGACAACCTCTCCCTCTATTTGCAATCTGCCTTCTACCATCAATAACTTCGCTCCCAGGATCTCCCTTCGATACTGATCGAAAAGCTTTTGAAACACCACAAGATTAGTGTTGCCTGTTTCATCTTCAATGGTGATAAAGCAAATACCGCTGGCAGTCCCGGGTCTTTGCCTTACAAGCACCAATCCCGCCACTTTTACCATATCACCGTCTTTTGCTCCCGCAAGATCCTGGGTGGAACGTACATGTAACAAGCTTAGCTTTTCACGCACAAAGCTGACCGGATGGGCTTTTAAGGATAAAGATGTGGTAGCGTAATCCTGGATAACATGCTCGGATGCTGCCATTAAAGGAAGCGAGATCTGCCCTTCCATCACGCTCTCTGAAGGCTGCCCAGCAAATAACGCAACGGGTGTATCTGCAAGCGCAGATACTTCCCACAATGCCTTGCGCCGGTCGAGCCCGATGGAACGGAAAGCATCCGCATCAGCTAATTTTTCGAGGGTTGCTTGAGAAACACCGGCATCACGAAGTTCAGTGATCTTCTTATATGACACAGTTCTTCCATTTACCAGCACTTGAACATCATCCTCACGCAATCCACTTATCTGTCTAAAGCCTAGTCGTAATGCATGGTATTCTCCTGCCATTTCCTCAAGGATATTATCCCACATTGAATAATTGATATCCACCTCTCTTACTTCAACCCCATGCTTGCGGGCATCTATCACGATCTGTGCAGGCTGATAAAAGCCCATTGGCAAGCTGTTAAGCAATGAAGCTGCAAACACATCCGGGTAATGGCATTTCATCCATGATGAAACATACACAAGGAGGGCAAAGCTGGCAGCATGGCTTTCAGGGAATCCATAACTCCCAAAACCCTCCAACTGCCGGAAAATGCGCTTTGCAAAATCTACAGGATAACCATTCGCGATCATCCCATCAATCAATTTTTTTTCATACTGGGTAACCTGGCCGTGAGCTTTAAAAGTAGCCATGCTGCGCCGCAGGCCATCCGCTTCAGCGGGGCTAAATCCTGCTGCAACGATGGCTATTTCCATTGCCTGCTCCTGGAATAGCGGAACTCCTAAAGTCCGGCTCAATATTTCTTCTAATTCTGCCGAAGGATATTCTACAGGTTCCTCACCATTACGCCTTCTCAAATAAGGATGCACCATGTCACCCTGTATTGGCCCGGGGCGTACAATAGCAACTTCGATCACCAGATCATAAAAACATTTGGGTTTAAGGCGTGGAAGCATAGACATCTGCGCCCGGCTTTCTATCTGGAATACGCCAATGGTATCCGCATGGCTTATCATCTCATAAACTTTCGAATCATCCTGCGGAACGTTAGCCAGGGTTAAATTAAGATCATAATGCATTTTAGCCAGGTCAAAGCCTTTTCGGATACAGGTGAGCATACCTAACGCAAGCACATCCACTTTCAGAAATCCAAGGGCATCAATATCATCCTTGTTCCATTCAATGCAGGTCCGGTCTTCCATCCGTGCATTCATTATCGGGCACAGATCAGAAAGCTTCCCCTGGGTAATGACAAAGCCTCCGGTGTGCTGCCCCAATTGCCGCGGAAAACCAATCATCTGGCTGGTGAGTTCAAGTGTTTTGCGCAAATGTGGATCCTGGATATTAAGCCCCTGCTTAGCGATATGCTCATCATCAAAAGCTTCTTCATGATGCCATACAGAGGATGAAAGCCTGTTAATAGTATCCACCGACAAGCCCATTACCTTCGCTACATCCCGTACGGCACCTTTGAAGTGCAATTGCGTTACGGTTGCTACAATTGCTGCCCGGTCGCGGCCGTACTTTTCATAGATATACTGGATCACCTCCTCGCGGCGCTCATGTTCAAAATCTACGTCAATATCAGGCGGTTCATCCCGGGCATCCGACATAAACCTCGCGAAAAGCAGCTTGATCTTAATAGGATTAACCGAAGTGATGCCAAGACAATAACAAACCACTGAATTAGCCGCCGATCCTCGCCCCTGGCAAAGGATATTTTTACTTCTCGCAAAACGAACAAAATCATGAACAGTAAGGAAATAGCTGGCCAGATCTTTCTTCTTCATAAATGCCAGTTCCTCATCGATCTGTGCCTGCACTTTCTTTGGGACTTCGTCGCCGAACTGCTCTCTCGCACCTTCACGGGTTAAAAGCTCCAATTCCTCCATGGGAGTCCGGCCTTCTGTAGTAAGCTCCTGTGGATAAACATATTTCAGGCTGTTTAGGGAAAACTGACAAGCTTCAGCAATATCAAGTGTATTCTGGACTGCCTCCTGCTGCTGACGGAATAGCCGGAGCATTTCTTCAATGGGTTTCAGATGCCGTTCTGCATTCTGATGGAGACGGAAACCCGCGTTATGGATGGTGCACTTTTCACGAACACAGGTCAGCACATCCTGGAGTTCACGGCGCGCCGGATCATGATAATGCACATCATTTGTGGCTGCCAGTGGGATATCCAGTTCTGCCGATAAACGGGAAAGCCGGTACAATCTCTTTTGATCGTCACCCAGGTATGAACGGGCAGCTGCCAGGTAAAGCTCACTGCCCAGCTCCTGCCTGTATTCTTTCATGTCATTTTGGAAAGAAACTTCGAACTCAAAAGCTTCCGTCAAAACCGAAGGAGGTATAGCAATAAACTTCATGCCTTTGCTATAGGCATAAACATCGGCCTTGTATAGATGACATTGTCCCTTTTCAGCACGAAGATTTCCAACAGTCAGCAGTCCTGAAAGCCGTCTGTAGGCATCCTGATCGGTTGGGTAGGCTAGCAGGCTCGTCCCGTCCAACAGATCAAGCCGGCAACCCGGAATCAGGCGTATACCTTTCAATTTAGCAGCGGCATGTGCTCTAACAATCCCCGCAAAAGTATTACGGTCGGTAATTGCAATAGCATCATACCCATAAGCAGCTGCCTGTTCAACCATCTCCTCGGGATGCGAAGCACCGCGCAGAAAGCTAAAATTGCTTGTGACCTGTAATTCTACGTAGTTCATCACGCAAAAAATCCATGTATAAACCATTCATTTGAACCATCTCCATTATAGTGACCCGAGCGAAACAGCCAGTAACGCTGTCCGTTCTGATCTTCCACATGATAATAATCCCGATGCTGCCCCCCATCAAGCCACCATTCGCGTTCAATGCGTTCCGGACCATCTGCTTTTTTTACATGATGAACCTTTTCTTTATACCGGAACAGCATAGGCGGATAATCGGGTATTGGAGCAGTCACTTCGATATGCTCGGGGCGGGCCAGCAGCTGAACAGGCCGTGGCTTATCGCTCCTCCAGCGGATGGAAGGTTTGTCCTTAATAGAAAAAGACGTTTTTATAGAACGTTCAGGCCAGTAGTGTTCATCCGGCAGGTATCGATGAATGGTATCTGCTCCCACCTTCCCAGCCAGCCTGTCAAGCAGCTCAGCCAGAGCGTTATCTTCCAGGCCGGGCTTGTCGGCCCAAAGCGCTTCCTGATGCGGGGGTATATCTTCTATTTTTGGGGCCTCAAGCACAAAAAGTTCGATCCCAAGAGCGGGTTCGAGTGTGGCTATCTTTAGCTCGAACAGCTTAAACAGGTGATGAGTATTGTGCGAGGCAAGGTTGGTACCGATATCCATTTGCACCAACTTTCCATCTATCCGGTAACACTTAAAAACAGCAGTACGAATCCCTTTACCCTCTTGCTGCAAACGCTTACAAAGCATTTCCAGAAGTTTTTGAACCGCAATTTCAATACCTACAGCCGTTCTTATGGGTTCTAAAGATGGCAGGCGTTCCTGATAAGGCTCTATGGGCAGTAAGCTTTTTATAGGTTCATCCTCATTTCCCAAAGCCTGATCCAGCCTTTGCAGTATACCTGACCCAAAACGGCGGCGAAGTACCGAGCGTGGCATGGTCATAAAGCTGCTTATGGTTCTGAGCCCCAGCTTTTGCAGACGTTCAAGTACTGGCGATTCAAGCCGCAGAGCAGCCGGGGGTAAAGGAAGCAATGCTTCGGCCTGACAGTTATATTGAATAATAGGTTTTACTTTTCCGAAGCGGGAAACGGCCCATGCTGTACCAATGGTATCTGCCATGGCGGCACGCACGTCGTAACCCTTGCTTCTTAAGCGGGTAATGATCTCTTTGAGGTAATCATGCTCACCACCCCAGAGATGCGGACATCCCGAAATATCCAGGATCAGCCCATCGGGAGAATCCAATGCGATTACCGGTGTATAACGAATACACCATTCACCTAACCTTTTCAATAATTTATCTCCCTTGCCGGGGATGTCATCAATAATCTCCAGGGAAGGAACAAGGGCTTTAGCATCAGCAGCGACCATCCCAGGATGGATACCTTCAGATTCAGCGTGGCTATTAGTCGCGGTAATCAAAAGCCTGCCATGATCTTTAATTGCAACCACAAAAGGCACACTACGAAGCTCAGGCCGCCGGAGGGCAAGCCAATCCGTCAGCAGATGACGAAACCATATGGCAACAAAACGCTTTTGCATGTTATCCGGCTTTTAGGCTTTGCAACTCCAGAACAGCTTCTTTTGGTTCATGAACCGGCCTGAATTGGCCTGCCGACCATTCAACTTTCCAGCTCCCCGGATTACCGTTCCGTACTTTTAACAATTCAACATTCCATCTCGGGAAACCCACTCCCGGCATACCAGTTTCCAGTTCACTGGGCAAAGAGGTAATATTCCATCGGGCTACACAGGCTGTGGCACTTAGTTTTTTGGGGTCACTGCGAAGCACAAAACCCGTTACCCTGCTTTGTTCGGCCGCTAATTGCAGGCGCCGCGTTTCAGTAAAACTAATTTCACCCAATTCTCCGATAACCGCCGAAAGACCTTTACATTTAAGTGCTTCCTCCATCGCCCAAAGCACATCTCTCTCACGTTTAAGGTCAACAAAGATCAGCCGGTCGGGCTCAACACCAAAAACTTTTAGTGAGGGTGGAAAAAGTGTGCGCCGCATACTGATCCACAGGCAGGCGCCGCCATGCTGCATCAGATTA
>NZ_JBBJNI010000063.1:21601-22000 GCF_037719425.1 Daejeonella sp.
CCCGCTTATAAAACCACCATTAGCCGCAGCCTGTTCAGGAACGGCACTTAGAAATTCATGGATTGCACCTCTTGGAAAAACAGCATTAGGAAAAGCAGCTTCAATGGGACCCAGACCTACAGAATCAGCCCTGCCCGCCACCGGGGGAGTAAACCCCTGCATCAGCAAAATGCTCTTTTGCAGCTGATTGATGATGTCCTTTTTTGTCTCTGGCAAATTCATAATGAAACTCTACCACAAACATAATACTAAAAATATTAGTAATTGCAATAAGAGTGAAAAGAATTGCTTCGCTGCGCCTGCCTGCGGTAGGCAGGCTCGCAATGACAGAGTGCACTTTCTATTACTAGTGTCCGGTAAAAAAATTCACTTTTCGACCCCGAAGGTGGTCGCATATTT
>NZ_JBBJNI010000064.1:0-9489 GCF_037719425.1 Daejeonella sp.
TAATTGTCAGCGTTAGCGAATCCGATAGTTGCATCCTTCCTTGCATCACCTGTTTCGTAGGCAGCAACAAGATTTGGATTGATCTGGATTGTTCGGGTTCCGCTTAAACTGGCTGGCAAAAATGTCGTTGCAAGTGCGTTTTGTAATTGTGTATCATAATTTATTTCGAAGATAGATTCAGCAGAATTCTTCGTCAGGAACAAATTAGCATAGGCCACGGTTAATGATTCACCTCTTCTGGAAATTACCTGGTTTGCATCAGCGATTGCAAGGGCCCAATTTTTTCTGGTTAGATGTATCCTTGCTCCTAAAGCATAAGCCGCGGCCTTCGTAGCACGTCCGGTGCGTCCAAGCCCCGCATGGGCCTCGGGTAAATTCAGCTTTGCAAAATCCAGGTCTTCGAGGATCTGCTTATAAATCGCATCGATAGAAGTCCTGGGAACCTGCAGAGCAGCAACGTCGGGGCTTTCAGTAGGCATGATGATTAGTGGCACGCTACCGAAATACCTGACCAAATTAAAATACGTAAATGCACGCATGAATCTTGCCTCCGCTATTATTGAGCTTTTAGCAGCATCCGTCATTCCCGGAATCCCCGGAACTTTAGCGATTACAACATTAGCCGAATTCACCAGCACATACTGCTGATCCCAAAGGTTGCTGAACTGGCTGTTATCCGCCACAAAAATAAGATTGTTCAATTGCTCAAACTGTCTGTTAAGGGCGTTTCCAATCGTATTTTTTGTCGGCAATTCGGCAAATACAACGTAGTTAAGCCCTGTATTTGCCAAGTTGCGGTACGTACCTATAATCGCAGCTTCCGCGTCTGATGGCCGTACAAACAGTTCCTGTGTTGATACCGAATCTATCGGCTCCTGATCAATCACATCGCATGATGTAATAAAAAGATATGTACAGAGTAATGGAATTATATTTTTCATGAGTCTTGATTTAAAATGTTGCGTTTAAACCTAATGAGAACGAGCGAGCCTGAGGATATGAGCTCAGGTCAAATCCAAAATTGGTATCATTACCATACGCATTAACCTCAGGATCGTAACCACGGTATTCTGTCCAGGTAAAAATATTCTGTCCGGCGCCATATATCCGAATACTTTGAATTCCTGCTTTACGCAGCATTTCGTTTTTCAGGTTATAACCCAGACTGACATTTTTCAATCTGAGGAATGACCCGTCCTGTAACACGCGGTCTGAAACAGAACCGTTCCTATTTGGGTCGGCCCATGCGGCGCGGTGCAGGGTTGCAATATCTCCTGGTTTCCTCCAACGTTCTCTTGCCAGAGTTGAAGAGTTGAACCAGGTATGAAGCCTTCCATAAGAATATTCAGCCTGGTTGAAAATCTGGTTTCCATAAACAAAATGCAAGAAGACTGACGCATCGAAATTTTTGTACTGCACCGAATTAGTAAAGCCTCCTGTAAATTTGGGCTGTGCACTGCCAAGCACTTGATTATCCTCAGTTGTTGAGGTTAAGGGGATATTTTTGTCACCATTGATATCAACAAAGTCGTAGTCACCAGTCTGAGGATTAACACGGATGATCTTCCAGCCGTAAAACGTGCCCAATGGATATCCTTCTTTGACAATACTGGCGTAACCATTGAAACCGAGAGGTATTTGTCCGCCTGGAAGGTTAGTAACTTCGTTCTTGTTAAAAGAGATATTGAAATCAGTTGACCATTTAAAATCAGTTTTACTGATGTTTACAGTATTCAGTGAAAGTTCGATCCCCTTATTTTCAACGTTACCCACATTTTGCAGGGAACTGACGAATCCTGATGACCTTGGTAATGATACGGCAAGCAAGAGACCAGACGTATTCTTTTTGTAAACATCGGCTGTGAAGTTTACCCTGCCTTTTAAAAAACTCAGGTCCAGTCCGACGTTAGTTTGCTCCGTACTTTCCCAGCTCAGGTCGGGGTTTGCTAATTGGGTTTGGGACAATCCACTTAAGCCAATGTAATTAAAACCTCCGCCGAATAGTCCCCTGGAAGTGAAGTTGCCAATTTCCTGATTTCCGGTTTGTCCCCAGCTTGCACGGATTTTCGCATCTTCAATCCAGCTCAGGTCTTTCATAAAGCCCTCCTGTCCCAATCGGTAAGCCGCAGAAACAGACGGAAAGCGCCCATATTTGTTGTTTTCACTAAAGCGTGAAGATCCATCCACGCGATAGCTTGCTGAAAAATTAAACTTATCCTTGAATGAATAGTTCAACCTGCTGAAAAAGGATGTCAATCCCCAGCTGCTGCCAGTAGATGTGGAGTTTTTAATTGATGCGGAACCTAAGGTCTGGATTGCTTCCAACGCAAAATTGGTAGCAGAAGCGACTGTGCGGCTGAATTTGGACTCCTGGTTGGAGTAACCCAGAAGAACATTGAAACGGTGGTTTTCTGATAAGGTTTTGCTATAGTTTAATGTGTTTTCGTTAATCCAGCCAATATCCTGGGTCATACTGTTAGTTCCGGACCCATTTGTCGCCCGGCCCAATACGGTTAATTTATTCGGCGGCACGAAATAAACTTCCTCTAAAGTCAGGTAATCCAGACCAATGCTGCTTCGCAGATGAAGTCCTTCCAAGATCTTAAAATCAACAAATGCATTCCCAAGCGCCCTGTTGTTAAACGCATCATTCGTAACCTGGTCTGCAATAATGAGTGGGTTATCGATATTGGCAATATATGGATCATCCGGATTAAGTGAACCATCCGCATTGCGGGCTGCAACCGCAGGCGACTTAACGATAGCTACCGCAACTATACCGTCACGGTCACCCTGGCTTACCCGGTCTGTTTTAGTGCGGTTCATACTTACATTAATCCCTGTCTTTAGCCTGTCGTTGATCGTATGATCAAAATTGAACCTGAAATTACCTCGGCTAAATCCACTGCCAATAACTACTCCGGTCTGGCCCAGGTAACTGCCTGATAAAAAGTATTGTGTTTTCTGGCTTCCACCCGAAAGAGATATCTCATTGTTATGGATGGGGGCTCTTCTGAAAATTTCTTCCTGCCAGTCGGTAGTTTGTAATCCAGCCGGATTGGCAATTGGTGCCGGCCTCCCCACATTGGTATTTGCCTCATTTATAAGCTCACCCCACTCCGGGCCACCTAAAAGCGGGATTCGTTTTGCTACTTCCTGGAAACCCACGTAGGCATTGTAGTTGATCTTCGCCTGGTCTGCCTTGCCTCTTTTTGTAGTAATTACTATAACTCCGTTCGAAGCTCTTGATCCATATATCGCTGCCGCCGATGCATCCTTCAGAATATCGATACTTTCAATATCATTGGGACTAATATTTGAAAGGGGATTCTGTGGCATCGAACCTCCTGCTGCACCCGCATAATTACCTGTATTTACCGGAACCCCATCTATAACATATAGGGGGTCATTACCGCCGGTGATTGAGCTGGCACCTCTGATACGTACCGTAGTACGACCTCCCGGTGTACCTGAATCTTGGGTGATATTTACTCCACCAACCCGTCCCTGTAATAATTGTTCAGGACTGGTAATTGGCAGATCAGCTAACTTTTTGTTGGCAACAGAGAGTGATCCAATTGCACTTGAAACATCCTTCTTGTTTTGAGTACCGTAACCCACAACAATAACTTCATTCAGGGCTTGCTGGTCTTCTGCCATAGCAACATTTATAGCTGTGCGGGAACCGGTGGCTATTTCCTGATCAAGGAATCCCAGATAGCTAAAGACTAATACTCCAGACTCCGGAATAGTCAGCATGTAATTCCCGTCGATATTAGTTGTGGTCCCGGTCGTTGTGTTCTTCAACCTGATACTGACTCCCGGAAGCGGCGCTCCTTTTGAATCCGTTACTCTTCCCCGGATTTCCTGCGGAGGTGTCGAAACATTTTTTATAGTTAGGCTGATGTCTAGTGCATAGCTTGTCGCGTTAACCTGCAAAAGAAAGCTTAATGATAATATAAACACGACTTTCATAACTCTGATAAGTTTCAGCGGAATGGAAGATTCTCTGCACTTTAGTAGCATGTAAAATTTCATACAATTCGAAGTTTAATTGAATTAATGATTGTTAAAATAGCCGCGGGTAATGTTGGCATGAGGCACCTCCCTGGCTTTTAAAATATTATATTAATATAGGTAATGGTTAAGTCATAACTGTTATCCTCCTTCTGCTGTAAAAATCTTTCCGGACACTATAAAATTAAGGCGACTGTAAGCCCAAACACAACACTAGTTCCGATACATTCTTATTCCGGGACACATCTATATTGCGTAAGGCTTTTTAATAAACCTCTGCATCATACAATTTATAAGCTTCCGCATAAACTCCTGATACACTCATCACGAAACGTAATAACCATTTCCCAAGGGAAGCGAAGGCACTGGCAATTTTAATTCGTTTTTTTATTTAGGCTAAATTTAATTATTTATTTGAAACAGGGCGATATGAAAAATGGCAAGTCATCATCCCGATGAAAAACGGCGACTTTTAGTCATTTTTTTCAACCGGTATTAGCTAAAATTATACTAGAATCTATGCAATCCAGGGACAATTAAGGTTCATATGAAAATCGAATTTCACCGCGCAGTGCCCGTCAATGGTCCACGGCGTTGACAGCTCCACTTCAAAAAAGGGGACCGTAATACATACCATGGCCACCTAAGGCACAGGAAAAATATCTGTCGGTACACATCGTAGGAACTCAAAGATTATTTCCCCAATGCAAAAGATATCACATATCCAGCAGGATTGGCAGCATCACCACCTGCTGATATCGCTATATATTGTTTGCCATTACTCCAGTATGTACTTGGGTTGGCGTTAGCAATCCCAGGAAGTGTGTACTCCCAAACCATTATGCCGGTTTTCTGATCAAACGCACGGAATTTGCGGTCGCGCGTGCTGCCAATGAACAGTAAGCCTCCTTTAGTTACCAAAGGTCCTGCTGATCCGCTTGCACCGGTTTCAGGAGCTCCAGGCATTTGGCTTTCGGGTGTGTTGCCCAGTGTGACCGTCCATTCAAACTCGCCCGTATTCAAATTGATGGCATGAAGCTGCCCAAAAGGAGGCTTGATCCCTTGCCTGCGCTCACTGTCGGTAAACTGCCCATAGGCTGTAAGATTTAAATATTGATCATCTTGTTTGATGGTAGCGATCTTATTTGCAGCAGTATTGGTCTGGATTTCCTTGAGGAAGCTTTGTTCTCGCCCCGAAGTCGGAGCCGCAGGCTCTTTGTCGAAAAGATAGGAGATGATAGCGTCTTCTTTACCAGCGATAACACTTGCAAATGATGGCATTTTACCTCCGCCTCTCTTAATTTTGTTAAGAGCATCCCCTCTGCTTAATCTAGTTTCAATAGCTACAAGAGAAGGATTGCCTGACTCATCACCATTTTTGTCTGGCATGTGGCAGGCTACGCAGTACGTACTATAAAGTGCTTTACCCTGTGCATGGACACTCAGGTTGGCTGTTTCATTTTGAACAACCTTTTTCATTGTTGCTATTTCCGGGGAGTCATTAGATTTCACGTAAATAATACCTTTGGTTGGATCAACGGTACCACCGCCCCAGCTTGAACCGCCACGGCTTCCCGGCATCATAAATGTTCCTTTGATAGCCGGCGGGGTAAATGGACCTTCATATCTGAATGATTTAAACCTTTTCCTCAGTGTATCATGTGATGTCTGTGAATAATTAGCTATATCAGCTTCCGTAATGATCTGACGCGCGTAAGGCTTCGGCTTAGTTGGAAAGGGCTGAGTTGGAGCTGTGACCTCACCCGGAATATCAGATGCAGGCACTCGACGTTCCTCTATTGGCCATAATGGCACGCCAGTTTCCCTGTTGAAGGTATAGATATAGCCGAGTTTTGATGTTTGAGCAACGGCATCTATCTTTTTGCCATTGTGAATTACGGTGATCAGGTTCGGCGCCGCCGGAAGATCGTAATCCCAGAGGTCATGATGTACAGTTTGGAAATGCCATCTATATTTTCCTGTTCGCGCATCCAGGGCCACCACAGAATTTCCAAAAAGATTGTTGCCCGCTCTGTCCTTTCCATAATAATCGTAAGTCGGAGATCCTGTCGCGAGGAACACCATTCCGCGTTTTTCGTCAAGGGTTATTCCACCCCAGCTATTTGCGCCGCCAACATATTTCCATGCATCCTTAGGCCAACTGTCATAACCAACTTCACCCGGCTGAGGAACAGTATGGAAAGTCCATACCAAAGCCCCTGTTTTTACATTATATGCGCGGATATGGCCGGGTTCAGCGCCGTAAAGTTCTGATACCTCATTTCCTATGATGTACAGGTCCTGATAGATAGTTCCGGGAGTTGTTGGTATGACCGATATCTTGTCGGGCTCACCGCGCATCCCCACATTCATACTCACTTTACCTCCAGTGCCGAAGCTGGTGATTAATTCGCCTGTAGCAGCATTCACAGAAAAAAGCTGATCGCCACCCGTAAACATTATTCTTTTATCTGCACCTTCTTCATAGTAAGTTACACCCCTGCCTACACCACCGCCAGCAGCTCCATTAAAAGGGTCAAAGCTCCAGATCTGCTCGCCAGTAGTTGCGTTTAAAGCATATATACGGTGCCGTGCCGACATCGTGTACATCACACCATCAATAATAATGGGATTACTCTCGCTGCTGCCACCTCTCGAACCTTGCGGAGCATCGCTGAATTTGTGGCTCCACGCAACTTCAAGCTGATTTACATTATTAAGGCTTACCTGATCCAGTACGGAATATGCAGTGCCTTCGCTGTCTGCCTTGTATACACTCCATGTGCGATTTATATCTACTGGTTTCTCTGTAACAAGTGTTGGATATACCTTGCATCCGGTATAAATCAGTGTGCCGAAAAGGACTACTATAAGTGCTGATCTCTTGCTTATCAGGGTGTTGGGTGTGGCCATTTTTGAAGCGTGTAGTTAAAGTAACGGTTCAATTTAGCTAACAAATTAACATATCTGGTGGGCCCGAGGTAAAATTTGTTTTACATTATAATATCCATGTTAACAAAAAAGGCGACCGAAGGCCGCCTGATCTTTATAAGAAAATAAATCTTATTTATAGGCTTCGTTAACTGCTACACCAATATTCCCATTAGGCTCTTGTATCCTTAAGAGCCCCGTAATAGTTGGAGCGATGTCGGTCATGTTATGGGATGCATTTGTTTTGCCATGCTTTATACCCCATCCCATTAAAACAAAGGGGATACGAGTATCATCAGGACTAAGGGTTCCGTGAGTAGCTCCGGTTGGCGAAGTGCCTAAACCTGAATACCATGCTGGTTTGAGGATGATCTGGATCACACCGCTTCGTTCACGATTATAACCATTGATGATACGCTCACGATAGTTAGCTGGAATGTTCGCTGTTTGCGCGTCATCCATATCAACCGCGAATGCAACCCCTGGCTTTTTCTTAAGGAGCTCGATGATTTTTGTTTTGATATCTGCAATGCTGCTTTTACCAGCTTCTATTGCAGCATAATTCAGGCTCACCTGATAATTGCTGAAGCTTCGGATCGCACCTTTTATTTTGAATTCGTTTTCTAATAAAGTGTTCAATTCTCTCATGTTTGCAGAAGTCTGAAAGAGTCCTGCACTCATCATATTGTCCGCCATGAATCCGACATTATGCTGTACGCCATGGTCTGCTGTCAGGAATACGGTATAGTTCCCTTTTCCTACTTTAGTATCGAGATAAGTGAAAAATGTGGCTAGATCGCGGTCAAGCCTAAGGTATGTATCTTCAACTTCAATAGAATTTGGCCCAAACTGGTGACCGACATAATCTGGGGATGATACACTGACGGCAAGGAAATCTGTGATTGCGTCTGCCCCAAGGTCTTCATTTTCAACCGCCGCTTTAGCCAGATCGAGCGTTAAACTGCTGCCATAAGGGGTGCTGGTGATCAATGTATTCCATCTGTTTGACATTTCAGATGTTTTGATGGGAAATGCAGAAGTCGTCATCCCTGAAAATCTACCCTCATACCGGTTGTCATCTTTCGAGCTTTGCACATAGGTATTTATTGGATACAGAGTATTCCAATCCAGTTTTAAATATTTTTCGTGATATCGTTGTGCATTAAAATCGCTGACCCAGGCCGGAAGCGTATTCATATAATAAGTACTTGTCACCCAATTGCCCGTGTCCTCATCATACCAGTAAGCTGCATTTGCTGTATGACCGCCGGGAAGAATACTTCCGCGGTCTTTCGAGGCAACTGCGATCACCTTTGATCTGAAATTCGTAGCCATGCGTAGCTCGTCCGTCATGGTTGTCGCCAGAAGATTTCTGGGTGACATTTGGCCAGCTACAACAGTACCGCTGCCAACAGTCGAAACGGTTGTGTCTTCGACACAATAAACCGTTCTGCCAGTTGACTGCTGTATAAAATCATTTCCTGCCATACCATGAATTGCGGGAACGGAACCAGTATAAACAGTGGCATGGCCAACAGCGGTAACGCTGGGGACGTAGTTTATATAGGTGTTCTCTACCGAAAAGCCTTCGTTAAGCATTCGTTTAAAACCTCCACTGCCATAGCGCTCGTAAAAACGATATAAGTAATCCCATCGCATTTGATCGACCATAATGCCTATCATCAATTTCGGCCTCGGCACGGCTGAGCTTTGAGCAGCCGCTGCAGGTTTTTTTTGCTGGGCGGTAACAGATAATGTTGAAACGACTAATGCAGTAATGAAGAGGGTTTTAATATTCATGAGTTTTCTACCAGGTTATTTGCGATAAATATCAGCTAAAATAAATATTCCCGCTTGTAAAAAATTAAATACGTGGAAGGTGTAGATAGGAAGACCTTGTGACTAATCAATATCCGATGCGTCATCCAACTGATTACTGATTACTGATTACTAATTCAGGTCACCGCTACCAAATGTTCCACAGTAGCTTCTTTTGCCATGCTCACCATTCCGGTGTATACAGCGCCTCGTTCAACCTGGAAGGTTCTGGTTTGGATCTCGCCCAGTATTTTGCCCGAGCTTTTGATGTCGATAGACTCAGCCTTAACTGTTCCGTTCACGGTGCCGTAGACAACGATTTCCCGGGTATTAATATTCCCGTCGATAAGGCCATCTTCGCCCACTATTAATCCTTCCCCTATGAAAAGGTCTCCTTTAATATGACCGTCAACTCTGACAAAAACGTCGGATTCTATTTTTCCCGTAACGACACAGCCTTTGCTGATGAGTGTGGGAGTTGCAGAAGACTGAGCGTTTTTGGAATTTCCCATAATGGTTTAATTAAAGCTTAGGTAGCTGCCCGGGTTGATGGGTTTTCCATTTTTTCGGACTTCATAATGAAGGTGGTTTCCTGTTGAGTGGCCTGTTGAACCGACCTGGCCAATAACCTGACCGGTGTTAACCATCTGGCCTTCCTTTACGTTTACTTTAGACAGGTGTCCGTAAAGGGTTTCCAGGTTATTCTTGTGACGGATCTTTACA
>NZ_JBBJNI010000064.1:9499-13013 GCF_037719425.1 Daejeonella sp.
CCGTAACCCTGGAACCAGCCGGCTATTATTACCTGGCCATCTGCAGTGCTTTTAACGGCATCACCTCTGCGTCCCTTAAAATCGATGCCGGGATGGAACTCAACCCGTCCGCGCCTAACGGGATCGCTTCTGTATCCGAAGCGTGAGTTCATGACAAAATTCGCCGGATAACCAATAGGAGTAAATGCGATACCTACCAGAATATCCTCCAACCTTTCACTATATAAAGCGTAAGTTTCTTCAGGACTAAGCTCTGCTGCCGCTTCATCATTTCCACCAACATCTTTAACAGAGAATCCTTTTATCCCCCTTTTTATCAGGTACTGATTAATTTTTTCAAGCTTGTTTTCTATATTCTGGATATAATTTTTTGCCTGTGTCGTATCGCTGGCAACGAGGAATTGGCTTTTTAAGTATGCTATTTCCTGTGCGTATGCTATCCTTTCCTGCTTGATCTTGCTGACTTCCAGAGAGAGGAATATGATGGTTACCGTCAGTAACAGCAGTGTGAAGCAAATTGTAAAAGCGTATTGTCTGAGACGGTTTATATGTTTTGTTTTGACCCGGAGAGACTTGGTTTCGCCCTTTGTGGTGCCAACAACTAATATAGTGCTGAAATCAGATTTGGAAACTATCATCAGGCAAGATTAAGAGAAGAGCAGGTAATCTGCTGTTTTAATAAGTAGCTATAATACCACATTTAATCGTTTTTTAAAACATTTTATTAACTTAATCGTATGCTTATGCTAGTTTGTGCTGTGAGATTATACGTATACTTGATAATGGTAATGAAAGTTTCGTAGTTAGATTAATAATTAAATGATAAAAAAGGTTGTGAATTTTATTCAGAAATTCCTAAGCAAAAAACCTGGCCCGCAAGAAATTATTGCAGATTTTCATACCACGATTATGCGTGTGGATGATAATTTTATTTCATCAAGCTCAATCATCCTTGATCAAGTATTAAAAGGCAATATATACTCCTTAAAAGAAGTTATCGTAACCGGTACCGCCGAAATTTCAGGAAACGTGATATCCAGGACAGCCTCCATCAGTGGCAAGGTGGATGGTGATATCATTTCTACGGAGTTTGCTGATATAAAAAGTACTGCCGTTATAAGCGGGCACATACGGGCAAGCGCCATATCCATTGAGCCTGGCGCAGTAATAAACGGATCTATCCACGTAGAAGGAAATATCGACGAACGTGACCTTCTTTCAAAAGTTGAAAACAGGCTTCCTTTTAATACACCCAAGGAACCTGCTTTCCTTACTTATATTCTGCCTGACGAAGTTCCGGTTATTGAAGCAGCGCCTAAACCTGAGATCAGGCCGTCAGAAGTAAATAAAAGGCCAACCGCTTCTGTTGCATTTAAAAATAAATCGGCCAAGCCTGTTTAGGCTGAATAAGAGGCCAACTTGCTTCGCGGAATAGTGGGTACTGATTAACAGTATCAATTATCAAGTGGATTGTTCCCCGACTTGATCGGGGATCTCATCAAGACAAGCGGCCCAAGCCGCTGTGTCAACCGACCCATTGAGCTTTGTAACTATCCGCCAACTGAAACTTCCACAGCTGGCCGTTAAACTTAATTTGACAATTGCCCGTTTTTATTTTGACTTTCAAATTATACCCTTTTTAAGCTTTCGTTTATCTAAACCTTAATTTTACCGACAGGTCTGAACCCAAAAAGTAGTCAGGTTAATTGGTGATTTAAATGGTAAATATTTCGGATAATAATAAGCGGGTGGCCATATCGGTTTTAGACCTCGTTCCCGTAATTTCTGGTCAGACTCCGGCAGATTCTTTTAAAAATACTCTTGATCTGGCTCAGAATGCAGAGCGTTTCGGATACGAGCGTTACTGGATTGCCGAGCATCATAATATGGCGGGAATAGCAAGCTCTGCCACTTCAATCCTGATCTCGCATGTTGCGGGTGGTACTTCGAAGATCCGTGTTGGCTCAGGTGGTATTATGCTTCCAAACCATTCACCTTTGGTAATAGCAGAACAGTTTGGAACATTGGAATCTTTATTTCCCGGACGTATTGATCTCGGGCTTGGGCGTGCACCGGGAACAGATCAGCTTACAGCTATGGCATTGCGCCGGAATCTTGAGGGTGCTGGTGAAGATTTCGCTCAGAACTTAGCGGAACTCAGGGAATATCTGTCTGCAGACAATGCAGGCGCTCGTGTCAGGGCTATACCGGGCGAGGGCCTTGATATTCCGATATGGCTTTTAGGTTCAAGCACCTATAGCGCACAGCTTGCGGGACTGCTTGGATTGCCATTCTCTTTTGCAAGCCACTTTGCTCCAAACCTGCTTTTTACAGCTTTGCAAGTTTACAGGGATAGTTTCCGCCCGTCTGAATTTTTGAAAGAACCGTATGCAATGGCTTGCGTGAATGTTATTGCTGCCGATACCGACGCTGAAGCAAAGCGAATTGCAACATCACTTTACATGGCGTTCTTAAATGTGATTAAAGGTACAAGGACTACACTCCAGCCGCCGGTTGATAACATGGACTCTATCTGGAATGAAGCCGAGCGTTATGCCACGCAGCAGATGTTAAGCTATACGTTCATTGGATCTGCAGAGACAGTAAAAGCTAAAATGCAGGCTTTCGCGGATGATACCCGCGTTGATGAGATCATGGCGGCTGGAATGATCTATGATCACGATGCACGGGTAAAATCTTATAAGATCCTTTCGGAATTAAATCTTCAAAAAAATGAAGCGTATATTAGATCATAAATCTGCCTACTAAGAAATTTAACACATGGATCAGGCAAAAACTATATCAGGAGAGTCTACTTATAAAGCTGCGGCCGCTGTCGCGGACAGGGTCGTTGATATATTTACACAGCATCTCGAGGAAGCAGTTGAAAAAGGAGAGACATATCTCGCGTCTGTGCCGTCAGCGTATCACGTTGAACAGATTCTGGATACTGCTTTTTGGGCCAGTCTGAGAAGGGAAGAGGGGAATTCACCCAAAGTTTCTATCGCTTTTTTGTCTCCGGAACAGGCCGGGCTGCCGCTGCGCTTTGAGCATAAGCTTACCTTTAGTCCAAACGTCCTTACCAAACTTGGCCCCGGTGTAGAAAGGGCAGGCGTCCATTTGGGTGTCTGGTATGATGATGACGGATTATACATTTGGGGCACTACCCATAAAATACCCAATTACTGCTTTGTGCTTGATGTATCTGAGCCTGGACTGCTGGTTATAAAACACCGGCGCGCAAATGGCTTTGGAAAGTTTACGAATATTGTAGTTTTAATTGGGGACCAGATCAAAATTGTCGATGAAGACAGCCGTAATCTCCCGGATTGCCCTGTGCTTCTAACATCTTTACTAGGATTTTCATCGGTATCACCGAACCATTCTGTAAACGTGTTGATTCAGATCGCCACGTCGATGAGAGCCCATAAACATGGGGGGTCACTGCTGGTAGTTCCTTCACGCAGTGATGTCTGGCGCGAGTCTATTATTCACCCCATGAAATATTCAATTT
>NZ_JBBJNI010000064.1:13023-21779 GCF_037719425.1 Daejeonella sp.
CGCCGGTCTTTCCAACTTGATTAAACAGGATATAAAGAACTGGAGCAATGGCGTTTGGCAGGGTGAATTAGCCCATGAAATTGACAGCATTGCTGGCCTTACAGCCATTGATGGGGCTACTGTTATTACCGATAAGCACGAGGTTCTTGCCTTTGGTGCAAAAATTGGCCGGACAGAGTTGAGCCCGAGAGTTGAGCGTATGCTTGTTACAGAACCAATAATTGGTGGTGATGGTGTAATTGTAAATCCTGCAATGACCGGAGGGACACGACATATGTCTGCGGCACAGTTTGTCCACGATCAAAAGGATGCGATAGCACTGGTAGCCTCTCAGGATGGTATTTTTACGATCTTCACATGGTCACCTTGCCAGGATATCGTACATGCGCACAGGATTGATAGTTTGTTGCTGTAGTATTAAGAAGCAAGTATCAAGAATCAAGATACCGTGCCGTTAAATAAGTGTAAGGGTGCCTTTTGTTGAATATAATAGGTGTATTGAGAACTTTGTGAGATGCATAATTTTAAGAATCTCACCGTGTGGCAGAGGTCGATTGATCTTACTACAGAAATCTATTTAATTACAAAGAACTTTCCTGCTGATGAAAAATACGGCCTGACAAGCCAGATAAGGAGAGCGGCAGTATCGGTGCCTTCAAACATTGCCGAGGGTGCTGGCAGAAAATCAAACAAGGAGTTCAGACATTTCTTGTCGGTTAGTACCGGATCAGCTTTCGAAGTGGAGTCGCAACTTATTGTTGCTCATCGTTTAAACTTTATCGATGAGATACTTATGAACCAAATCATGTTAAAAATAATTGAAATACAGAAGATGCTTTACGCCCTGGAAAAATCGGTCGGCATTCTCAATTAAATACAAGGTTTCCATACTGAAAGATATTTCATGCAGCCCACATCTTCTTGATACTTGATACTTGATACCTGATACTATAAAGGTATCTGTTGGCTCAAGCAATGTAGCGTTCCAAACCCCCAGATTAAGTCGATGGCATTTATTGGAATTATCTCCCGGTCAGGGAAGCAATCTGCGATAATATTTAATGCATGGCGATCATTAGGATCGTTGAAAGTTGGCACCAAAACACAATTATTCAGGATCAGGAAGTTAGCGTAACTGGCAGGGAGGCTTAGGTTTTCAAATTCCAGTTTTTGTGGCATAGGCAGCGTAACGATGTTTGGCTTACTTCCACTTTCAAGCCGGGCATTCTGCAATCTTAAAAGGTTGTCCTGTAGAGGCGCATAGTTAGGAGATTTAGGATCAGATTCAACCACGGTAATAATAGTATCTCCATTGACAAATCTGCAGAGGTCATCAATATGCCCATGGGTGTCATCCCCCTCAATGCCATCGCCGAGCCAGATCACATTTGTAATCCCAAGATATTCTTTAAATACAGCTTCGTAATCGGCTTTAGTAAACCCGGGATTGCGTACCTGGATACTTGGGTGCATAAGGCACTCTTCCGATGTTAGTAAGGTTCCCTTACCGTTCACATCGATTGCACCGCCTTCCAATATAACCGGCTTTCCTTTATAAGTTACCTGGGTTAAAGGTGTTTTCAAAAAGGAGGCAACTTTCTCAGGGACATGCTTGTCGAGCTGGTAATTTTTATACTTAGCCCAGCCGTTGAAGTTGAAGTTAAGAGCTTCGCGTTTTGTGCCGTTATGAACTATAACAGGTCCTGAATCACGCATCCAGCTTCTGTTGGTCCGGTGAACAATGAATGAAACTTTTTTAAGGTCTACGTGCGCGGTTTTTAACATGTCCCCCACTGAATCCTGTTGTTTTTTATCGGCGATGATTAAGAACACCTGCTCAAACAGGGAAATCTTTTTGATGAATTCAACGAAATCCCATTTAATGGCTTCATATTTTCCTGGCCAGTCTTTACCGCTATGCGGAAAGCAAAGTAATATACCCTGCTGCTTTTCCCACTCGGCAGGAAACCTTCTGTTAACGACACTCATTTAACGTGCCCTTTTAGTGATATCCTCGTAAGAATCAATGCGGCGATCCCTAAAGAACGGCCAGTTCTGACGAACATTTTCCTGAAGGTCAAGATCTACTTCAGCGATCAGGATCTCTTCTTTATCTTCGGATGCCTGGGCAAGTATTTCGCCTTGCGGCCCGCATATAAATGAAGAACCCCAGAATTGGATACCATCTGTTCCAGGAACGTACTGCTCGAGTCCGATACGGTTCGCGGCAGCGACGTAAATCCCATTAGCAACGGCGTGACCTTTCATCACTGTCATCCATGCATTCTGCTGTTTTTCGCCATGTTCATCTTTTTCTTTAGGATGCCAGCCAATTGCAGTAGGATAGAATATAACCTCTGCACCTTGCATAGCAGTTAGACGTGCCGCTTCCGGATACCACTGATCCCAGCAAATAAGCGTGCCGATCTTGCCTTTATTGGTAGGGAAGGTTTTAAAACCGATATCTCCCGGAGTAAAATAAAACTTCTCGTAAAAATGAGGATCGTCTGGTATATGCATCTTACGGTATAAGCCGGCTTCGGTGCCATCGGTATTAATTATGTATGCGCTGTTATGATAAATTCCCGCCATTCTTTTCTCAAAGAAAGGAACGATAATAACTACGCCAAGGTCTTTTGCCAGCGCGCTGAAGGCAGTGAAAGATGTGCTGTATAAAGGTTCTGCCAAGGCAAATGCATCGGTATTTTCGTCCTGACAGAAATAGTGCCCGCTGTAAAGCTCGGGAATGCAAATAACTTCAGCCCCTTGCTCCGAAGCATCATTCACCCATTTCAGGCATTTTTTTAGATTATTCTCAGGAATGTCATTCAGGCTAACCTGGACAACTGCGATCTTATATTTTTTGTTGGGCATAATTGTGTATCTCAATAAAGAAATACAAAATTACTGAAAATATTGTTTGGTGTTTGGTGTTAGGTGACTTGCGAAGTTTACTAAGCGAGTGGAAGGAAACTTCGCCAGTCTTTTATTAAGTTTTCCGAGACTGACGAAGTCACGTGCATGGTGGAGATAGACTTCGAAAGTCAGTGCGGTGCTATTTCTCAACCTTATCCAACCAATCTTTAATCACCGCTCGAAGATTTTCCTCTTTTGCTTTTACATCATCGGCATCCATGAAATTCACGATCTTTCTCCCATCGGTAAATTTACCCTCAAGTAGTCCGCTTGGATCATCAATCTTAGCCCCTGTTGGAAACACCAGCATCAAACGCCCTTTGTGTAGGTTCGTAACAGCAATATCACGCCTGTACTCTTTGGGATCGAACGGTTTCATATCCCCGTTATAATAGAAGCTCGGGGAGTTCCACTTGATCTGTTCTGATATTTGCTTATCGGCTGTTAAAAAGATCTGCCGAATCAGCTCGACAGCTTCGGCAGCAGGTTGCTGAAGTTTTTGAATGTGTTCAGTTACCTGTTCTGAGTCGGAGAGTTTGGATTTTGCCATGATAATTAAAAGACCCCGCTAATATGGGAATGTTCAATTGCATTTACAGCGTTTAGGCGCGTTAGGGATCGGAATGAAAATACTTTTTCTGCTTCAGCAGAAAAAGATTGCAGTGGAGAGCCCGGCGCCGCCCAACGGCGCAACGCCCAATTCAGTTCACTAACCTTTCACCAGCAATGAAAAATCATTTGATTTATGTGACTAAACATACGTAATGGCTAACAATGCATCCTGACATCAAAAACTATTTACTGTCCACTTTTATCTTCATATAAAATCCATCTTGCCTATGTCAGAACAGGAATAAAATACTATAGTTAAGTGATTATGAAATCAGAGCTATTAATGCTCGCTTGAAGACTGTTTTACACTTTTTGCCAAGCAATCTTTGATAACAGCCATAAAATTGTCAAGTTCAAATGGCTTGCTTATGAAGGCATCACATTCATAAGTGCCAAGCGATTGAATAACTTTTGGGTAACCTGAGAAAATTATAACGGGAAGATGCGAGGTGCTGGGTTCAGATTTGATCATATGACACAACTCACCTCCATTGATCCCATAAAGCAAATAATCTATGAGAATAAGATCCGGGCTTTTGTCGTTGATCATTTGAAATATGTCTTCAACAATTGGGCTGGTTTCAACGGAATAATTTTCCATCGTAAGAGCCGTATTAACCGCTTCGAGAATATCCTGGTCGTTGTCGATCACAAGGATGCGTTGTTGCATAAATAGTGTTTTTAAAGCTTAACAACGTCATCGATGATTTGTTAGCAAAACAGTGAAAAAGATATCAGTTGTGACAGATCTGAGTCTTTAATCTATTTGAAGGTGATGCCCAGACCGATACGAAATGAACCCAGATTAAAACCTTCCTGAACAAATGTGGAAGGATAGTCAATTTCCTGATAATTATAACCTGTTTGCACGCCGAGGTTTAGCCCATCGTTGACAGCCACAGAATAGGAGAGCCCGGCCCCCGCTGTAAGTCCGCGGTTAAGATTGTCGAAAAGTTTAATGGAATAACCTCCGTAGGCGTCCAATTTGAAGCCGGTGAGTTCCGGATTGAAATAATATGCCGCGTTTAATGTGATCGGCAGGGTGTTAAAAGTTGCTCCGGTACTCCTTTTGTAGTTATCCGTACCAAGCGCAAAACCTAAGCCGTAGTTTTTACTGATGATCCGCGTTATTCCGGTTCTTGTCCGGAAACCATTAAACTCCGCATTACTGCCGAATGTGTTGCTCAGATGGATCAGTCCTCCTACTTCTGTATAATTGACGATTTTTCGGCCCTGGGAATAGGAATTAGATACACCAAAGAACAATAGGATTATAACCGAATATTTAAAAGAAGATGAGCTCATGTTGAAAGAAATAGGTAAATTAAACATTGATAATTGCGAATATAAGTACTGATAGCTAAATTATTTAGTAGTTTTTCTATAATTTTATAGCTCAATAATATACGAAATTTGTCCGCTTACAGTTCATGGCATTACACATCACCTCATTAAATTCCGGCAGCAATGGAAATTGCTATTATCTGGCCAATGAAGAAGATGCTATTCTTGTAGATGTCGGACTAAATTGTCGTGAAACGGAGAAGAGAATGGCCAGGCTTGGGCTTTCCATGAACAAGGTTCGGGCTATTTTCATTTCTCACGAACATTCAGATCATATTAGCGGACTGCCGGTCATCGCCCGAAAATATCAGCTGCCTGTTTATATTACGCCCGGAACCTTATCAGGAGGCCGGCTTACGCTTCAGGAGGAACTTGTGAGGACGTTCAACGCCCATGAGTGCATTCACATAGGCGAGCTGGTAATTACTGCTTTTCCCAAACTGCATGATGCTTCTGAACCGCATAGCTTTATTGTAAGCTGCCGGGAAGTAACCGTAGGTGTGTTCACAGATATTGGTTTCCCATGCGAAAACCTCGTAAAGTATTTTAAAAAATGTCATGCTGCTTTTCTTGAAGCGAATTATGACGAGCAAATGCTCGACAATGGCAGATATCCGTATTTTCTTAAAAAACGGATTCGTGGAGGTCACGGACACTTGTCAAATAAACAGGCATTTGAACTGTTCACTTCCTGTAAGCCTCCTTACATGAGCCACTTGCTGTTGTCCCATCTCTCAAGAGATAATAACTCGCCGGATCTGGTACTCGAATTATTCAAACGGAGGGCTGGGGAAACGGAAATTGTTGTAGCGTCAAGGGATAGGGAGACGAAGATTTACTACATCGAATCGGTTGAAAGCGGAAAACTGAAAGTGGAAGTTGAACGGAAACCTACAACCGACCTGGCAATCCCCGCTATGAATGTTCCGGTTCTTGAGCATGTTCAATACTCGCTTTTTCAGTAAGGATCAGACGTTAACCAGGCCGTTTTTTATCGCGTAAAGCATAACACCCGGCCTTGATGGAAGAGCAAGCTTACGGAATACTGCGGCCCTATGTTTTTCCAGCGTGTTCACACTAATGTTCATCTCAGAAGCAATAGCAGAGTAGCTCATAGGAGTACAGCACAACTTTAGAAACTCCAGCTCTTTTGACGAAAGTGGCGGTACAGAAATATTGCCCCGTTTCACCAAGCGCATAAATTTTTCGGTGACGATATTATTGAGATAGGAGCCGTGTAATGCGATCTCTCTAACTGCTGCTATAAGCTCCTCAGGATTCGCATTTTTTAACAGGTAACCTCCCGAGCCTGATTGAAGCATCCTTGTGATCGTATCGTCCTCATCCAGCATACTTAAGGCCAGGATTCCAATTCCCGGATAATGCTTTGTCAGCCAGCGTGTGCTTTCATAGCCATCCATCTGTGGCATGTTGACGTCCATAAGAATAACAGCAGGGGTAATGTCAGATTTCTCAAGTTTAGCCTGCATCTCAACTCCGTTATCGGCTTCGAACGCTACCTCAATATCCTCCTGATTCGAAAGAAGTTCAGATATACCAGCCCTGAACAGACGATGGTCGTCTATGATGGCAATAATAATTTTAGAGTTGTTCAATCCGGTAGTAAATTGACCGGAATATACTAATAAGTTGAAAGTTGAAAGTGGAAAGTTGAAAGTTGCGCAACGATGTGCTTAGTGTAGTACTATTTGCAAGTCTACATTCCAAAGGGCTGTATGGATGATTGCTTATCTAGCACCTCATCTTACGTCGCTTTCCCCTTATGTTCCCAATGATCTTTGATCACTTTCCCTGCACTATCGGTTTTCAGACGCCTCGAAAATCTGTCGCCTTTGATCCTCCCGTCAAGTTCTTTTTTACCAAGGAATAAGAGAATAGGTCTGCCCAGCTCATCAGTTTTGAATGTCATGTGGTACTTTTTGAAAGGCTTCTCGATCAATGAATCCGGTTCATAAATTTTATTGAGTACTTTCAGGACAGGCTCTTTTAACTCCATAGGGGCAACTTTAAACCTTTTTATTTCTTCCCGACATCATCCAGGTTGAATTGAAGTGTTCGTCGTCATGATCGGGCTTAAGTTCATCCGGGTATGGATTCAATTTATCCTCGTCTGCATTTTCAATATACATATGCGTATTCGAAGCTGTTTTTTCGTGATCCACTTCACCAGGAGCAGGATTTATGCCGTTATCATCTGAACGCTGATCATCTCCGTCCACGCCCTCTTCTCTGTACTCTCTTTCTTCGGTCTCCGGGGAGTCCTTATCGGGATCAAAATCAGATACACCTGCGCCCGTAATACTACCCATACTAATATCGTTGCCAATATCCAACTCGTCGTCCTGGCGCTCAGTGCCTGAAGATTTTCTTGGGTCCTTATCAGGTTTTTTATTTTTATCGTTCATAATACCTCCGTCTTTACCTGTATAACAAAGCGAAGTCGAAGTGGTTTTAGTTAAACGACCTGTATGTGAGTTATTTGTACGTGTTTATGGGGCAGAACCAAGAATCAAGAGCCACTAGTGTCCGGGGAAAGTTTATCCTATTTTTTTTACCGGACAGCCGTATTATAAATGGGTCCAATATTTGAAAGTTTAAGAATTATTTCGATGAATATTGAAGCTACAAAGGGTCTAACAGGATAAAATCGACTACTTAAGTGATTTTTTACCGGACAGCCGAAAAACATTGGGAAATTTTAAACTTTGTGAAACACGGGGGCTTGCTTCAAGAAACGTTAACCAAAACACTATTACAGCACTGAAAAGACTGTTTTAATTGACTTTTAGATTTTAACCGGACACTAGTGAATCAAGAGCCATGAACCAAGACATTCAATAGCCGGCCATTGTCCTGATTCTTGATTCTTGGCTCCTGGTTCAATTGTAGCTACTCTAACTCAATCTTCCCCAGATCCCTCTCCGCCGGTCCGTTCAGAACCTTTCCCTCAATGTCATACCTCGCTCCGTGACAAGGGCAATCCCAGCTTTTTTCTTCCGCATTCCAGTTTACAATACAAGCGGCATGGGTACAGACCGGATTTAACGCGTGGATATCTCCCTTCTCGTCGCGGTAAGCAGCTATTTTTCTGTTGTCAAACTTCACAACTTTGCCGGTGCCTGGTTTAAGCCGTTTTAATGAATCGGTTTCATGGACTGAGAGCCGGTCGGCGATAAAGTGATACACCACATCCGCGTTTTCCTTTACAAATTCAGTAAAGCCATCTACAGGTTTGATGCGGGTTGTACTAAAGAGATCAGCATAAGGGTGTTCTTTTCCCATGATAGTTTCGGCCAGGATCTGTGCTGAAATACTACCCAGCATCATTCCATTACCATTATAGCCTGTTGCACAGTAAATCCTATCAGCATAGAATGGAATCTGTCCAACATATGGAAGCCCGTCAACCGGGATATAATATTGTGACGACCATTTATATTTCACCGAGGAAACATTGAAATATTTGCGGATGTATTTCTCCAGATCGTCAAACGCCTTTTCGGGATCGTCGTGGCCAGTCTTATGATCATTCCCGCCAACCAGTAACAGCTCCTGCCCATCTATTTCGTGCGTCCTGATGTAGTGATAAGGGTCCTGCATGTCGTAGATAAGGCCCTTTGGATATGCCCCGCTTTTCAACTTTATTGCAATAACATAACTACGATAGGGTGCGCAACGGAAACTGAATACATTAATTCCCGGCGGAGTATGAGTAGCATATACTATATGTTTCCCTTTAAAGACTTGTTCTCCGGATTTCGCTGTATGAATACCATCTTCCGTGTCGATACCTTCAATTTTAATATTCTCGATTATGACACCTCCTGCTTTGACATAAGCCTGCAGCAGACCCTGGAGATATT
>NZ_JBBJNI010000065.1:0-21772 GCF_037719425.1 Daejeonella sp.
TTTCCTCTGTGTACTCCGTGCCTGCCTGCCGCAGGCAGGTTTATTTTCAGCGAACGCCAATTGAAGTTGTTTACATCACTCTTTACAATAAAAGGCAGTTAAGCCGGGCAATTATTCTCAACTTTGCATATTAAATGTGTTAAATGCAGATAGAACAAATTTATACCGGCTGCCTTGCCCAGGGTGCGTATTACATCACTTCAAATGGAGAAGCGGCAATTATTGACCCACTCCGTGAAGTGCAGCCCTACCTTGACCGGCTTGAGCGCGATTCGGTTAAGCTTAAGTATATATTCGAGACCCATTTCCACGCTGATTTCGTTTCAGGCCATATTGACCTGAGCAATAAAACCGGCGCGCCCATTGTCTACGGCCCCGAAGCTAAACCTGAGTTCAGGTTCATCTCTGCAAAGGATGGCGAGGAATTTACCGTGGGGAGTATAAAATTAAAAACCCTTCACACTCCCGGACACACCCTTGAGAGTACCTGTTATCTTTTGATCGACGAGGAAGGTAAAGAACACGCACTTTTTAGCGGAGATACTCTTTTTATAGGCGATGTTGGAAGGCCCGACCTTGCACAGAAGGCAGCTCACATGACCCAGGAGCAGTTAGCCGCAACGCTTTACAACTCTCTAAGGAAAAAGATCATGACCTTACCAGATGAGGTGATCGTATACCCCGCACACGGAGCAGGTAGCGCATGCGGGAAAAACATGAGTAAGGAAACCGTTTCTACCATCGGCAACCAGAAAAAGTTTAATTATGCTTTACGGGCTAATATGACCGAAACGGAGTTTGTCACAGAGGTTACTGACGGTCTGCTTCCCGCACCAGCATACTTCAGCGCAAATGTTGCCATGAATAAAAAAGGCTATGAGAGCTATGAAACCGTTCTTGACAATGGTATGAGAGCTCTGGATCCGGATGAGTTCGAAGCTGCAGCCGATGAATCGGGAGCGCTGATTTTAGATACAAGAAATAATGCCGAATTTTATAAGGGCTTTATCCCTCAATCTATTAACATCGGCCTTGGTGGAGATTTCGCGCCATGGGTAGGATCGCTTATAGCTGATGTGAAACAGGAAATCCTTTTGATTACCGATGAGGGGATGGAAGAGGAAACTGTGACACGTTTAAGCCGGGTTGGCTTTGATAATGTTCTCGGACATTTAAAAGGCGGGTTCAGGGCCTGGGAAAACGCCGGCAAGGAAACTGATCAGGTGGATAGGATAAGTGCCGGGGAATTTGCAAAGGCGTATGAGCAGCACGACAAAATTATTGATATAAGGAAAGACTCAGAATATGATACGCAGCATATAAAAGATGCGGAAAGTATGCCTCTTGCTGATATAAATAACTGGATCAAGGAAATTGACCCTCTCGAACATTTCTATATCCATTGCGCAGGCGGATACCGGAGCATGATGGCAGCTTCAATTCTGCAATCGCGGGGATACCGGAATTTTAGTGAAATTGAGGGTGGAATATCGGCTATTACTGATCCGGTAGTTCCAATGATCAAAAGTTAATGCTTATGACAAATCTTATTACCGGACCATGGACATGGTATATCGCTGGCCCCCTGATCGGCTTAACCGTACCGGCGCTCCTTATTCTGGGAAATAAATCCTTCGGTATCAGTTCCTCGTTAAGCCATATTTGCGCTGCCTGCTTCCCGGCAAATGTTCCCTTTTTTAAGTACGACTGGAAGAAAGAAGCGTGGAATCTTTTTTTCGTACTTGGAATTTTCATAGGAGGGATCCTGGCAGCAAATCTTCTTGCCAATCCTGACCCAGTCGCAATTAATCCAAAATTAGCGGATGAACTTTCCCAATATGGAATAGTTAACTACAGCAATATAATACCGGCGGAGGTAGTAAACTGGAGTTCTCTTCTCACACTTAAGGGCTTCATCATGATCGTGGTTGGGGGGTTCCTTATCGGATTCGGTACCCGGTACGCCGGCGGCTGTACCAGCGGTCATTCTATTATGGGATTATCGACACTCCAGTGGCCCTCCCTTGTGGCCACCTGCTGTTTTATGATCGGAGGATTTCTAATGGCTAACCTCATATTACCGATAATCCTGTCGCTATGAGCAAGGCATTAAACGATACCACACCTCATTGGAGCTCGAACATCAAGTTCATGTTCGTGGGAATATTGTTTGGAATTGTGTTCGTGAAAGCGGAGATCATCAGCTGGTTCCGTATCCAGGAAATGTTCCGCATGCAATCATTTCACATGTACGGAATTATAGGAAGTGCTGTTATAGTCGGGATGATTTCCGTACTCATCATCAAGAAATTTGACATCAGGACACTAAGCGGCGACAAGATCATATTTCGCGATAAAATATTCAGTAAAGGGCAAATCTACGGAGGGCTGTTATTTGGCCTTGGATGGGCGGTTACAGGCGCCTGCCCGGGGCCGCTTTTTGCGCAGATCGGAACTGGCGCTACTGTTGTGATTATTACATTTCTTAGTGCATTGGGTGGTACCTGGACTTATGGGTATTTAAAAGAAAGGCTTCCGCACTGACAATTTTAAATTCCCGCTCATAGCCGTGGGATGGCCTAGTTCTTTGCTGTAGGACAAAGAACCAAACCCCACCGCTGCGTCTGCTGCTTCGAGAGTTTGTGCTTGGGCTTTGCCTGTAACTACCGCACCAGCCAATGCGGAATGAAGGTGAACGGAGATTAAGTGGGTTGGCTTAATAAACGTACCTAACGGTTGCTGGTGTAGAGGAACTGGCCTGCGGCCCGTAATGCAAACGACATCCAAGCGAGGCTGTGTGTGCGTTTCCTGCTCCCATTTTTTCAAGGGAGTTGTCCTTCCTGGGCATCAGGTACAATGGGTAGCTGGCGTTAATAGTTCTTCTGTTATTGCAAGTTGCAGAACCCGCCCTCCTGAGATTTGGCAGGAAAGGCGCGTTTTATCCTTGCAGTAACATTCATTTCTTTTACTGCACTTAAGCAATCCGGAGAAGTGTTGCAGATTCTTTCATTTTTCATTAACATTCACACGGCTTGGATTGCACCAACAGGATAAAGCGTGGATTTACAACAAATATCAGGCAGGTGCGGCGTTACTCGCGTTGTATATAATCTTTTTTAAATGTGCTCGTGGTCTCCCTTCGGTCGGCATTGCTTACTTTTTCAGCTGAAGGAAACCTCCGCAAAGCGGAAGCTTGAGTGCCTTAAAAACCCAATAAATAACAAACGAAAAAAGTAAGTGCTCTTCCGCCGGCATGAGGCGGGAAAAACGAGCTTAGAAAATATTATGGAAATCAACCAAACCCTTCCATTAAACTATCTCTCTTTGCTAACTTTGCCAGCGATGGCACCAACTCTGTACAAACCTTTTGATAAGTTAAATTTCAGTAAACAGCACTGCTTTCTAAGCGGTGAAAAGCTTCAATCACCTGAAGAAGAGATCGCGGTTTTCCCGGTTTGGTTAATGCAGGAGTATAAACTGGAAGACCAGCCATTTAAGCTGCTCGATGAAAGCATGTCGACCTACAAGGATATGAAGCTTCCATGTTCTAATCTTACATACAAGAATGGGGTTGAGCTTCTTGAAGAGGAGATCAGAGCTGCTTTCCTTCAAGGGTATGACTCCGTGGTAGAAATCCCCCAAACCAGGCTTTTTCAGTGGATCGGTAAAATGATCTACGGAATACTTTTCAACGAAATCCGGATCGGGATACGGCAGCAAAAAGCAAATAATGAGGAATTCGTTTTCTCCCAATCCCTGATCCATAAGTTCAGCAACCTTCATATTATGCTGCAGTCGATGATTGTGCCGGTGGAGTTTGATGGTAATCTTCCATGGACCATCCAAATCTTTAGAATCGACTCAAAGCAGGATCTTTTTAATTATCGTGATGAGATCAATACCCTGACGTTCTCTTTAGGGATGAAGGATTTTGGGATTGTTGCTTGTTTGCAGGACAACGGCACCAATGGGCTTTATCATAAGGAGATGCTTGAAAAGATAAACGACAATCCCCTGCACCCAATTCAGTTCGAAGAAGTCTGTGGTAAGTTCTTCTATTCAAACTATCTTTTTAACCGTCTTCCTGAATATAACATCATGCCAACCGATGATGCGATCTATATTGAAGCAATGCCTTTAAGAGGTATGAGCAATAAGCCCCTATTCGATATCTGGCAAAACAAGGTTTACGGACAGGTGCTTGAAAACTTCTGGAAGCCATGGGGGCTCATCCTGTTTGAGATCATTAAGGATCCCGAAAACCCCCTTAGCTTTTTGTTCGATCAGGATGGAAATCTAAAACCTTCAGGCTCTGTTGAGCTGCCCTCAAATTAGCGGTTCAAATTGCACATCTAGCCGTGACCTGTCAGCTGGCTTACAAAATATCCCGCTATATCCGGATAGTAAATGACGGTCAAAAGCACCCCTGTAAGCGCACCGTAAAAGTGGGCATCATGATTTATCGAGTCTCTTGAGTTACGGGAAGCATACCAGCAGTAGGCCAGGAAAAGGAAGCCATATAGCACAGCTGGAATCGGTATGGGTATCGGGAAGATGATCATTTTATTCATCGGGTAGAATAAAATATAGCTGAAAACTACCGCACAGACTGCACCTGATGCGCCGAGGCTATTAAACCAGAAATCTTCTTTATGCTTCAATATAGAAGTAATGTCGCTCAAAATAATGCTCACTATGTACAGAACTCCAAACTGAACATGCCCCCAGCCGCTTAAAGAAACAAACGTCTTTTCAAGTGTAAATGCAAAGAAATAGTACGAGAGCATATTAACCAGCAGGTGCCCCCAATCTTTGTGGATCAGCCCACTGGTTATCAGGGAATATAATCTTTTGCCCCTGCTGACACTGTATGGATGGAGCATAAACTTACCGTATACCTCAGCATTTGAAAAAGCATATAAACTGGTAACGATGGTGAATATGAAAATTATAGTGGCAACTGGTGTATCGTTAATAAAGCTTTCCATTTATCTGACTTGTATTTTAGTATCGCTGGTTAGTTTACCAACAGGGTATCTTAAGTATGTTTTTTCGTAATATGACGAATTCTTATAAATCCAGTTTAGCTGGGCGTCTGCACTTTTCGACAGCGCCGGATCTTTGGCCTTTTCAGCCTCAAATTTAGTTTTAAGGGCTGCATTGCTCATTAGCATTTCGGCTGCATCATCTTCAAACACATAAGCTGAGAAATGTTCCTTTTGACCGAGGATTGAATCAAAGAAATTCCAGGCGAAGAAAGAGTCGGCACCCTCCGGTTCCAGGGTTTCAACAATGTAGCGATTCTGCTTTTGATTAGCATACACCACATAATCCCCTGCATAATATTTGAGCTTATGCTGAATGGGTTTAAGTTTTACCTGCGTGTGGAGATAATGCCCTTCGAAGGGCTTCACCGGAGATTTATAATCTTCGATATAGTAAGACTGGACCTCTATCTCAGTATCGGCGGTCAGCCGTTTAAGCTGAACTCCGTTAAGGGAAAGCAAATCGGCTACCTTACTCCATGCCTGGGGTATAATGTATGCGACCGGCTTATCCGCCGAAGCTGATGGAAGATATTTATCCCACAGCTTAATTCCTTTTTGGAACGGTGCATTACGGTCGTAGTATAAGCGGGACTCTCCGCTAACGCCGCTTGCCTTATATTTTGCTTCATAGCCTTTGAAGCTGATCATTGAAAAATCGTCTTCTTTAAGGCTCCACTGGAGACTAAACTTCTTTTGCAGTTTTACCTGGTCGTCCGCTTTCTTTTTGTTATCACCGATCTGCTTGGAATCTCTCTGCATGATGTTAATCATATGTACCATGAACTGATACGTGCTTTCAACGCGCTGTGCAAAGGGTTTAAGCATATGAGTTTCAGGCATAAAACCGATGGTATTGTGCAGCGCTACATAACCTGTGGAATAACGCGCAACCTCAAGAAAACCTGTTATACCCACGTCAGGAGTTTCCTCTACACTATTTACGTAGGGGATCATCTCAAAACCAGCATTCTTCATTCCTTTATAAAGATCGGGAATCATAGTTTTGCTGGCATATTCGGAAAGAACAGGATCCAGCTTATCCTTTTGAGGATGAATTAAAGTCATCACATATTGGTAATCGGCGCCATTGCTGGTATGATTATCGACAAAGATTTCCGGCCGCCAGATGTTGAATATTTCCTGAAAGCTGCGTGAGTTCTTTGAATCGGTTTTGATAAAGTCGCGGTTTAAGTCAAGGTTCTGATAGTTACCCCGGAACCCGTAGGATTCAGGGCCAAGCTGATTTGCTCTGGAAGTCCCCCTGTTCAGCATGCCGTCGATATTATAAACCGGGATCATACAAATCACCACATCCTTGGGAAGGGTGTTTTTTGACAGCATATCCCGGGCAAGCATCATGGATGCGTCAATGCCTTCCGGTTCTCCAGGGTGAATCCCGTTATTGATCAGAAGTATCCGCTTGTTTGCGCGGCGTATGTCTTCGGGACTAAAAATCTTATCCTTTGAAAGAACGACGAGGTTAAGATTTTTCCCGATATCAGTTGGGCCGTACTCCAGAAGCTGCATCTGATCGTACTTCGCATCCAGCGCTTTATAGAATGCTATCGTTTCCTGATAAGTAGCAGTGATATTCCTGCTTTTATGCTGTTCAAAAGGTGCAAGCTGTGCCATGGAAAATAAAAAGGATCCGGTAAATATAAACGTCAGTAAAGCTGTTTTCATGCAATAATTATCCTCATTAACTCAGTGTATCAATTTGCTCCGCGAGCTTTCGGTCTTTTGCAGTGATTTTATCTCCGGCACTGTGCGTGCTTAAACTGATACTAACTTTGTTGTAAGTGTTGCTCCAGTCAGGATGGTGATCCATCTTTTCGGCAAGCAGTGCCACCTTGTTCATAAAAGCCCAGGCAGTTATGAAATCTTTAAACTTAAAATCTTTGGTAAGGGCTTCCGCTTTTGTTTCAGGGTTTGTTATTTCTTTCCAGCTCATATCAAAACATTAGTTGTTGTTTTTTAGGAAGGCTTGTAACGATCAGTTCATACGAATGGTCGATCATTTGCTTTAATTGTGAGTCGCTCAGCCGACCATTCATATAAACTGTATTCCAGTGAGTTTTGTTCATATGATAGCCCGGCTGCACTTCTTCGTATTCTTCGCGCAGAGAAACAGCTCGTTCAGGATCGCATTTAACATTAAAACGGTCAGGGTTTTCCAAGCCTGCCAATAAAAATATCTTGCCGACGACCTTGAATACCAGTGTTTGCTCTCCGAAAGGGAAGGTTTCAGCCACATGATTCCTGGATAAGCAATATTCGCGTAGCGTTTCGATGTTCATAGAATTCAATAATATAAAGCTGAGTATAGAAGCGGCGATACAATTGGTTAAATTTGTATAACATCTAAAATTAGTCAAAAATGAGTATCTCCGAAAATATAACGTATACAGTATTTGATCGCTTTATCAAATATACTGCTATCGACACCCAATCTGATGGTTCTTCAGCAACCTGCCCGTCGACAGAAAAACAGAAAGATCTGGCTAAGGTCCTCGTCGCAGAACTCCTGGAAATGGGTATAACGGATGCGCATTCCGATAAGAATGGTTATGTATACGCCACAATACCCTCGAATACTTCTAAAGACGTGCCAGTGATTTGTTTCTGTTCTCATATGGATACCTCTCCTGATTGCAGTGGTGAAAATGTGAAAGCGATAATTCATAAGAACTACCAGGGGCAGGATATTATTCTTCCGGATGATAATACCCAGGTGCTGAAAATGAAGGATCATCCCGATCTGAAAGTTCAGATAGGAAATGACATCATTACGGCAAGCGGTACGACCCTGCTTGGCGCAGATAACAAAGCCGGCCTGGCTGAAATAATGGATGCAGCAAACTTCCTGATCTCACATCCGGAATATAAACATGGCACTATCAAAATACTTTTCACTCCCGATGAAGAGATTGGGAGAGGGGTCGAAAAGGCTGACCTTAAAAAATTGAATGCTGATTATGCCTATACCGTTGATGGCGAGACAGCTGGGTCAATTGAAAATGAAACTTTCTCGGCCGACGGAATTAAGCTTATTGTAAATGGCGTTAGCAGCCACCCAGGTTTCGCCAAAGGTAAAATGGAAAGTGCCATCAAGATCGCCTCTCAGATTGTTGCCTGCCTCCCAAAAGAAAAGTTATCGCCTGAAAGCACTGCAGATAAAGACGGATTTATACATCCGGTATCTATTTCGGGCTCGGTTGAACAGGCGACTATAGAATTCATCATACGCGACTTTACAAGCGTAGCGCTGCGGAGCCATGAGCGCATACTTGAAGTTATTGTGCAGGAGGTCCTCGAAGAATATCCTAATTCCACCTATCAGCTTATCGTTGAAGAGCAATACCGCAATATGAAAGAGGTGGTTGACCAGCATCCCAAACTGGTAGAGCTCGGTATAAAAGCTATCGAACGAGCGGGTCTTACAGCAAAGCTGCAAAGTATCAGGGGCGGTACGGATGGATCGCGCTTATCTTTTATGGGTTTGCCCTGCCCCAATATTTTCGCCGGAGAACATGCCTTTCATGGAAAACAGGAATGGATTTCCGTTCAGGATATGCAAAAGGCTGTTGAGACCATCATAAATCTCGCAATATTGTGGGAAGAAGAAAGCTGATTTTCAACGATATAGATCTTTTCCTTTAACATATTTTCCTGTCTGGCCTCGAACCGTTTCATTATATTTGCACGCTTTTTAAGAATTTATCCATTCTTAATTTGAACCGGCTAAAATCACGTATGTGTTTTAGTATGAAAATCGTTACAGTGTAAATTAAACCTTTCCCCGTTTTATTGTCTAAACTTCAAGAACATGATCAGAACAAAAAGTATAATATTAGTTATTGGTGTCGCTCTATTCAATTTATCCGGTGCTTTTTCACAGAAAAAAGCGGAGATGATTAATACCCGATGGGCGAATAGTCCGATCGTTGCCGATGGATCGTTAAGCGACTGGCCCGACAGCCTTTCATTATTCAATGAAGCAACGAATCTTTATTACAGCCTCGCTAATGATGATAAGAACGTTTATCTCGCTATAAGAAGTGCGTCTAAGCAAGATCTTACAAAGATCCTCGCCGGAGGGATAAGCTTCTCTGCAAATATTGAGGGCAAAAAGAAAGATCCAGCAACTGTTATATTTCCGATTATCGACCGCACCCCAGGAAAGAGCCGCAATACAAAGGAGCAACCTGAACCAGAAGAAATGCAAAAGCAGATACTTTCCAGGATAAAAGATATTAAGGTTACTGGCTTCAAAGAGATAATTGACGGCGGGATTTCCCTTCAGAATACTTATGGTATCAGAGCTGCCGCCTCATTCGATAAGAACAATAATCTTATTCAGGAGATCATCATCCCTTTGAGCTTACTAAATCTAAGTACGGCAAATGCAGGTGAAGTAACTTACAGCATCAAAGTTAACGGGCTGAAAGTCCCATCTGTTGGAATGGACCAAAGGCAAACCGCTCAGCGTCAGCCAATGGGCGGAATGAATGGCGGCCAATTCCCTCCGCGTAATAGTGCAATGAACAAACTCTTGACAAGTACCGAATTCTATATCAAAAGCAGGCTTGCTACGAAACAATAACAATTAGCAAGGTTTATTTCCTCAAAACTCTTTTATTTGGCACTGACCTGAGCAAAACTTTTAATAATGGATACAGCAGCTCACTTGCAGTAAATCCTTTCATCATTAATACTTACCTGGAGAAACAGTTTCTCAAGGATAAAAGCGCTACACTGCGTTTCCAGGCATTTGATCTGCTGGATGAAAACACAAGCGTTTCGAGACAAGTTATTGGTAACACCATAACGGATAGCCAAAGCAATCGCTTATCGAGATATTTCATGCTAACGTTTACGATGAGACTTCAGAAGTTTGTTGGTCAGCAACAGCAACAAAACGGACCCGATTTCAGGGGTCCGGATAGGGAAAGAACGCCCGGGGTGACGGAGGAATGAGATTACTTAACATTAGCCAATTTCAAGTTTTGAATGCGGATGCTATTGAAAATATCAAAATTATAACTGCAATACTTAAAACCATTAAGGCTAACAATTAATCATTGCAACCTAGTGGTCTCAGCGGGAATCGAACCCACATCTAAAGTTTAGGAAACTTCTATTCTATCCCCGTCCGAACGGCGTTCAGCCGGGCGGGCGTTGAACTAGAAGATCAATTTTGAACTTAAATACCTTCTTCCAGCTGACGTTTTAAAATACTTCTCACGTCTAATTGCCTCATTCAAGGACTCGAATTTCTCGAAATAAATAAGCTTGAATGGAAGATATGGTCGTATAGACTTTGTCATGCCTGAATTATGTTGGACTAACCTAACTGCTAGGTTTTGGCAATGGCCTTTATAGTAAAAATCGGATACCTCGCTTTTTAAAACATATGTATAATACACAGTCACCCTGATTTTACTAAACCTACGTTGAACCAGATGTTATTTAAAATTCAATTAGTAAACGGTAAATAGTGTAAATAAAAAAAGCTGCTCTAATGAGCAGCCCTTGGTGGTCCCGACGAGAATCGAACTCATATCTAAAGTTTAGGAAACTTCTATTCTATCCGTTGAACTACGGGACCAACTTTTACATTAACAACCTAACATTTCAGTTTAGGCAACTTCTATTCTATCCCCGTCCGAACGGCGTTTAAGCCGGGCGGGCCTGTCCGAACAGTGTTCAGCCGGGCAGACGTTGAACTACGGGACCCTGTTACCTGATTTCACTTCCACTTGGAAATTCATCAGATGGCGCAACAAAACTAAGCTTTCCTTCTGAATTTTCAGCCATCAGAATCATACCCTGTGATAAAATACCTTTGATTTCCCGGGGTTCCAGGTTAATAAGCACAGAAACCTGTTGTCCAATAATATTTTCGGGCTCGAAGTCTTCTGCAATGCCCGAAACAATAGTACGCTGATCAATGCCTGTATCTACCTGAAGTTTCAATAACTTCTTGCTTTTCGCTACTTTTTCGGCAGCCAGAATCTTTCCAACCCTGATGTCCATGGCAGAAAACTGATCAAAATTTATATTCTGCTTCGCTGCAGAGGGTTCGATTCCTTCCTGAGCATTCGCTGTTTTAGTATCCATCAATCTTTTTATCTGGGCGTCAATAACGTCATCTTCGATCTTTTCAAAAAGAAGTGATGACTCGTTTAGCTGATGTCCGGTTTCCAGCAGATCAATCCGGCCTGCATTATTCCAGTCCTGAGCCTTTAAATTTAACATCTCAAAAAGCTTCGCTGATGTAAATGGAAGAAAAGGCTGGGCAAGGATCGCCAGGTTAGCTGCGATTTGTAATCCGACATTCAGGACGGTCTTAACACGTTCTTCGTCTGTTTTAATAACTTTCCATGGCTCTTCATCGGCTAGATATTTATTACCGAGGCGGGCGAGGTTCATGAATTGCGATAAAGCCTCTCTAAAGCGGTATTGCTCAACCGATGATGATATACTTGAAGGATAGTTTTTAAGCTCGTCTATGGACTTTAAATCAGATGCTGTAAGCTCTGAGCCGAATACAACCTTTCCGTCAAAATACTTATGCGACAGCACTAATACCCGATTTATGAAATTGCCGAAGATCGCTACCAGCTCATTGTTGTTCCGGGCCTGGAAATCTTTCCATGTAAAATCGTTATCCTTTGTTTCCGGTGCTGTCGCAGTTAAAACATAACGGAGCACATCCTGCTTTCCCGGGAAATCCAAAAGGTATTCATTTAACCAAACAGCCCAGTTTCTGGAAGTTGATATTTTATCGCCTTCAAGGTTGAGGAACTCATTTGCGGGAACATTATCAGCAAGATTATACTTTCCATGAGACATTAGCATCGCCGGAAAAATAATGCAATGGAAGACGATGTTGTCTTTCCCGATAAAATGAACCAGTTTGGTATCCTCATCCTGCCAGTATTGCTCCCAGCTAGCAGAAGGTTTTAAAGAATCATTTAGATAATATTCATCTTTCTTCTGAACACTCAATTCCGGGTCACAAAGATCTTTTGTGGCTGATATATATCCTATAGGTGCATCGAACCAGACATAGAGAACTTTCCCCTCGGCGCCTGCAACCGGGACATCGACTCCCCAATCCAGATCACGTGTCATTGCCCTGGGATGCAAACCCCCGTTCAACCACGATTTGCACTGACCATAAACATTTGGCCTCCACTCTTTGTGAGAATCGACGTACGCTTCAATTTGCGGCTGCATTTTATCAAGAGGCAAAAACCAATTAGTGGTATTCTTAAGGACAGGCTTTGCTCCCGATAAGGTCGAATGCGGGTTTATTAATTCTGTAGGGCTTAGCGACGTGCCGCATTTCTCGCATTGGTCACCATAAGCATTATCATTTCCGCAATTAGGGCAAGTGCCTACGATATATCTGTCGGCCAGAAATTGCCCCGCTGTTTCGTCAAAATATTGTTCAGTTTCTTCTTCGGTAAAAACACCTTTGTCGTAGAGTGTCTTGAAGAACTCAGAGGCTGTTTTATGATGCGTCTCTGATGAAGTTCTGTGATAAATATTAAACGATACACCAAAATCCCTGAAAGAATCACCAATTACTTTGTGATATTTATCAACGACCTCTTGAGGAGTGATCCCTTCTTTTCTTGCTTTCAGTGTAATTGGAACACCGTGTTCGTCCGATCCGCAAATAAATACAACATCATGGCCGGATGACCTAAGGTATCTCACATAAATATCAGCAGGAACATACACACCAGCAAGGTGGCCAATATGGACAGGGCCATTGGTATAAGGAAGTGCTGCTGTAACCGTGTATCTTTTGTATTTTTTTCCCAAAATCTGAATATTAGCGTCTCTCTGCTCGTTTTAATAGTTTGCAAAGATAAACGCTAAAGTCCTATTTTTCTAATTGGATAATTTGACAGAAAGTTGATATGGTATTTTGTTAATTTGCGAAGCACCACCGCAATTTCATAAACGAAACCACTTTGATAGCTCCCCCTTACTTAAAGCAAGGCGACACAGTTGCCATAACCTGCCCGGCGAAGAGCCTTCCGATCCCTATTGATGATGCTGTTGCCTTATTAGAAGCCTGGGGATTAAAGGTTATTCTTGGCGAAACAGTTTATGCATCCTGGCATCAGTTTGCGGGAACAGATGAGTTACGTATAGCAGATTTTCAAAAGTTCCTGGACGATAACTCTGTGAAAGCCATCTTTGCCGCCCGTGGTGGATACGGTACCATCCGAATAATCGACGACATAGATTTCTCCAGGTTTGAAGCCAATCCTAAGTGGATCATTGGATTTAGCGATATAACAATTCTGCATAGCCACATCAATGCTGTGTTTAACACGCAAAGCATTCACGGCCAAATGCCTCTTACAATACCTGACGGAACCAAGGTTTCGTTGGAGACACTGCGAAAGGCTTTATTTAACGAGCCCTTTGATTATGCCTACACAAGTTCCGCTGAAAATAAGAGCGGATCGGCATCGGGAATGCTCATAGGCGGAAACCTTACTTTATTACTGATGATGTCGGGGTCTGTCTCCGAACAGGATTATAAAGACAAGATACTCTTCCTGGAAGATGTTGGAGAATACTTTTATTCGATCGACAGGATGATCCTGAGTTTCAAGCGTGCCGGTATTCTTGCGGGGCTAAAGGGACTAATTATTGGCGGCTTTACCGACCTGAAGGATAATGACATTCCTTTCGGGCATACTGCGGAAGAAATAATTATGAGCCATGTAAAGGAGTATGATTATCCTGTGTGCTTTGATTTTCCTGCCGGCCATATTGAAGATAACAGGGCATTGATATTTGGGAGGGAAGTTACATTAAACGTCGAGGGACCCTTAGTATCTCTAAAATATTTAAATCAAAATTCTTAACAAGTAAAACCTACGTATGGCGCTATTAGCTTCTCTTGGAAAATACAGGAACACCGGATTATTGATAATACGCATAGGCATCGGGATCATGTTTATGCTGCATGGCTATCCAAAACTTTTAGGTGGGCCCGAAATGTGGACAAATATTGGAGGTGCTATGAAATATATTGGGATCACATTTATTCCGGTAGCCTGGGGGCTCGCGGCAGCTGCAACAGAAACCTTTGGCGGATTTCTGATCCTAATTGGCCTAGCATTCAGACCCGTCTGTGTTTTACTAGCCTTTACAATGGCTATTGCGGCTACTATGCACCTGAGTACAGGTGATGGCTTAACGACTGCTTCGCATGCTATCGAAGTTGGATTTGTGTTCCTGGGGCTGGCGTTTATAGGGTCTGGTAAATATAGCATTGATAAAAAGTAGTTTCTCTTGCCACTTCTTGGTTCCAGTGCCAAACGGACGTATCAAAAAAGCTCCCAGGATTACCAAATCCCAGGAGCTTTTTTCTTATTGACCGAAAGGTTCTTTATACGAATTCTTATACTACCTCGGACCTTTATAAACGAACTTAGCCTCCCATGCCCTGTGTTGAGGACCGTTTCCCCAAAATACTGAGATCTGGAAAGTTTTAGTAGCAGGATCATACTTGTTAATACCTGCAGGATTATTAACCACCCCCGCATTAACCGCATCTGTAACTGTTATCACATTGGTTGTAGGATTTAAAGTAAGTCTAAACGGCCCGATACCGCCTATGGCACTTCCGCTAGCCCAAACCGCATTCCTGTTCATATCAAGCGTATTGGGGCCTGCAGTTAACAAAATATATTCCTGCTCAGGAAAAGCACCTGATAACACAGGATCTCCCTCCCTTACAACAGAACCATTAACAGTATATTTCCCATCATACTTGTTCTTAATACTGACTGCAGCTAAAACCTTATCTGTTCCGGAAATAGTAAGTCCGGTACCGCTTTTCATTTTGTATGCAAGGGCATATGTTTTCGAAAGGTCAAACTTGCCTCCATCTAGATTTATGGCAACTTCCTTAGAGAATTCGCCAGGCAAAAACGTTACCTCTAAACCCGTACTTGTTTTCTGTACACCCGGCTGATTCGTTATCGTATAAAGAGCATCCGGAAGCAGTACAAAGCTGGTTTTATTAGCCGTATTATATTCTGTTATAGCAGCAGCGTCAAATTCAAGCGTAACAGTATTTGTTGAATTTAGGGCAGAATTTGAATTAACGTCCCGTCTCAGGGTAAACAAATTCACCCTGGCTATGTCCGAGAAGGGACTTAAAAAAATCGATACTTGTTTACCCTCCAGAACCTTGACGTAAGTTGTTCCTGCATCGCCTAGTTCTCCTGTATCATAATCATCCTTAACACATGATGTGAACGCTGCCGAAACAACTACACCTAGGAGAAAAATTTTGAATATTATATTTTTCATATCTGTTCAATTTAAATTTTATATAAATACTACTGATCCCACCAAATCTTAGAATCCTGCGTATCACCGCCGGGAAGGGCTGCCACTGCAGCCTTTACGTTTACTGCATTAGAAGAATATTCTGCTGTCGCGTATGTGTATCTCCTGGGAATCTGCTTGCTGGTATTGGTAGCTCCAGGCGCAGGCGTTAAAGCAGGAAAACCGGTTTTACGCCAAATGTTCCATGACATCAGGCCATCAGGATACGAAGCAATGTAACGCTGGATAGTAATGTTCTTCAAGTTGCCGCCGGATCCCGGAGCAGCAGTAAGAGCCACACCACCTTGTGTCAGATAGCTAGCCGGCATTGTGGAGCCCCACTGTTGGAAAGATAAACCTATCCCCTGCGCATACACCGTGGCCAAAGGTTCTGTGGTCCAACCATAATCGGCTGCTTCGGCCCGGGCTAAAGCAACCTGTGCGGCTGAGATTAAAATTACAGGGCTATTTTCATTCCTGTAATCGCCGCGCAGAATACGTGCCCAACCTGGATTAGCACCTGTAAAAGCCTCGGCATTTGCCCGTACTAGCCCGTAAGGAACGCCTATATTAGACGTTGTTGTCGAACCGGCCACTTCGGAGGAACCCCCAAAGCTATTTTGCCTCGTATCGCCCAGGGATGACATTAAATCCGTCATCGTTTTGCTTTCTGCAAAATCTTTCCGTCCATCGTACACTCTCCACCAGTTACTTTTATAATTACCGCCAGGATAGGCAACTATAAAGTTTTGAGCATTCGTGCTGATGTATCCACTGGATTCTGCCAGAGCGGCTTTAAATTCCGTAGCGGCATAGCCACTTGCAGCAGGAAATCGCTTGGATAACTGGATTGCCATTAACATGCGCATAGAATTAGCCGCACGTTTCCAGGCATCAACACTTCCGTTATTAACTACATCACCAGTTATAATGCTTCCATCAAATTCACCCACAGCTGCTTTAAGAGCGCTTATCATCCCTTTGTAGATATCTTCCTGCTTATCATATTTAGGCTGTAACACGCCGACTGTTAACGCTTCGGTATACGGGACATCTCCCCAGCGATCGGTTATCTTCCAAAACACATATTGCTTTAAAATTTTTGCAATAGTGCTCATATTCTTGCTCTTACCCTGATTTATAATATTCTGAAAATCATTCAATACACCGGCATACTCACCGGCAAAAGGAAGCTGGGGAGTGCTGTATAACGAGTTTTCAGTATATTGAGTCTCCGAAAAATACTGTCCGTATAATCCAGGTCTGGTCATCGAAGCGTACGTACCCAAATTTGACTGCGCGTTGGTAAGCAAAGCGCCTATAATTGGATCGGTAGTCGCCGATGGGTTAACATTTGTATCCCCGAAATCTTCGAGTTTACTGCAACCCGTAATTCCTGCTATAAAGAGAATTACAATTGCATATATAAATTTCTTTTTCATGTGTTTAATTTCAAGTTATTGTCAATTCCCACTTATTAGTTAAAATCCGACTTTTAAGTTAAAGCCTATTCCGCGAGTTCCTGGCAACTGCCCGGTTTCACCGTATACTGCATCTATTTCCGAAGGATCAAAGTCCTTTGTTTTAGCATAAATCAAAAGCGGATTCCTGGCTACAAGAGATATCTGCGCGTTTTGGATGCGCTTCCCTAAATTAAGCTTGCTTACCGGTATGCGATATCCCAGCGACAGCTCACGCATTTTTACAAATGTGAGATCATAAATATATTCGTCAAACACTTTTCTATCCCATGACTGGTGGAAATAAGTTTGAGCTTCAACATAATAATCAACAGGCTTGCCAGTATCATCCACCCCATTCACGTGTACACCTCCGCCATTGGCTACAGCATCCCGGATAGGATTACCCTTATCATTAACTCCAGCAGTACGGGCGGTCAAACCACTATATGAACCCCACATATTAGACAATGATGCAAATTTACCACCAACCTGGTAGTCAATATTCACATTGACAAGGAAATTACTCAGGAAACTAAAGGTATTCTGCAAGCCGCCGGTATGGTCAGGCAATACACTTCCAAAAAATACCGCCGGATCATTAACATATAAGCCGCTGGCATTTAATATTGGTTGTCCGTTCAACCTTTTAATACCATTGCCATAAATCTGACCCCATCTCTTACCCTCGGTATGAACCATGTACGGCATACCTGTAGTAGACCCATATACCTGGCCAACAGAGGCCGTTTGAGTAATATTATATTCTTTGCTTAATTCAACAATTTCGTTTTTAATAAGCGGAGACCAGGTTGCATTCATATTCCATTCAAAATTTCTAAGTTTTAAAGGAGTAGCTGTTAACTGGAACTCGAATCCCTCTTTAGTTATTTCCCCGATATTAGTAAGTAATGAGGTATAACCAGTGGCGCCATTTACATCTAATGCGTAAGGGAAATCTTTTTCAGATCCCTTCCAATAGGTTGAAGACAATCCTAACCTGTTTTTAAAGAATTGAAGATCAAGTCCGATTTCCATCTGTGAAACAACAGAACCCCGGATATTAGGATCAACCAATTGATCTGGTGTACCCATCAGGAAATTTCCGTTCCATTTAAATTGATTTACACCGTATGAAAAACCCGGATAACGGTATGCACCAAAGCTTTCGTTCGTTGTGCCTAAAGCTTTCGGTATTTCACCCCATGAGCCTCTCAACTTACCATAGCTAAGCCAGCTAACTTCCGGAATCAAATCGCTGAATACAAATGACCCTTCAACAGATTTTGATAAAACTGAATTATTGTCCTGTGGCAGGGTAGAGAACCAATCGTTGCGCAATGAAAAGCCTGCGAAAAGAAAATTCTTATATCCAAAAACACCTTTCCCTAAAACCGCACGATATTTTTCAGCTACACGCCCATTTGAAATGGTTGCAGGGTCAACGGAATTCTGAGCTGTAAAAAGATCGGGTACGCTTAGTCCGTTATTAGTAGAGGAACCGTTACTTTTTGCAATGGCAGTGAAAAAGTCACTACCTACGTTAGCGTTAATACTAAAATCTTTAATATTCTTTTTATAGGAAAGCAAAAATTCCAGATTTTGTCTGTTTGAAAAGGATGTGCCGGTAGAATAAAAACCTTTAGCTTCCGGGGAATTACCGGTTGTTTGCAATCCGCTTTCATTCAATCTCGAACTATAAGCCTCTTCTGCAAATGCTGTGTTTTGCTGCTTACGGTAGGTACCTGAAAGGGTAAAGTCATTATTAATCTTATAACTACCTGACAAATTACCAAACAAACGGTCACGCTGATCTCCTATATTGATTAGATCGAACCAGGTATAAAAGTTATACCAGTAGTTACCGGCATAAAAATTTCTCGGGTTTGATGAATCAAATGAAGTTGGGTTGGCATGGTTCCAGCTGGCATAAATACCGTCCGAAGTTCTCAGCCCGCGGAGTTCTTTCATTATTCCCATATCCAGGTTACGATGGTACCACTGGTTAAAAGAACCTGACGACTGGTTTGAATAATCATCAGTTATTTCTCCCTGTTGTCTACGATTGATATAGTTCACATTGGCAGAAACCTGAAGTTTAGGAGTAATATTATAAGAAGTATTAAGGTTTAAAGTATTCTTCTGCAATTTTGTTGTCGGCAATAGCCCTTTGACATCATTATTTCCATAGGAAAGTCTGAATGAAAAAACATCAGAAGAATTAGCAAAACTTATGCTATTGTTTAGATTGACACCCGTATTAAAGAATTGTCTTGCGTCATCTTCACGCGGACTTAATGTGCTAGTTTGAAAAGAACGGTCGTGACCGCCATACCATGAATACCATGGGATATATTCCTGTCCGGCCATACGTGGGCCCCAGCTCGCATCATCGCTATAATCATGATAAAACTTTCCCTCAAGAGCTTTCCACTCTACCGGATCGCCGGCTTTGTAGGTGTATTTCATTAAATCAGCAGCCGCCCCACCAGCATACGAATTCTGGTAATTTGGCATAACGTTTACATTATCAAACTGAGCACCTAAGTTAAAAGTTACTCCTACTCCGGCAGCTTTTTTGCCCTTAACGGTAGTGATAACAATAGCGCCGTTCGCTGCCTGCGACCCGTACTGTGCTGAAGCAGCAGGTCCTTGTAAAACTGAAACACTTTCGATGTCATCCAGATTCAGATCATCAGAATTTGGTAAAATTGTACCATCAACAATGTATAAAGCTCCAGAACCTGTGGCAAACCCAGACGCTCCGCGGAGTCTTACTTCAGTTTGCCTTCCCAGGGCAGCAACAGACTGGCTGCGTACCTGCAGACCTGCAACTTTCCCCGCCAACGCGTTGTTCAGGTTGGGTTGTCGTATCGTATTTAATTGCTCCTGCTTAACTACCTGAGCATTATAGCCCGTTGATTTAACACTTTGACTGGTTCCTAAAACTCCGGTTATAATAATTTCAGCGAGCTGCTGTGCATCGCCGGTCAAACTCACGTTCAAAACATTGTTTTTTCCAATAGTAACAGTCTGAGCGAGGTAGCCAATATAACTAAACGTTATGGATGAAGATCCGGATGGAACCTGCAATGAAAATCTGCCATTGCCGTCGGTAGTCGTACCACTTGTCGTTCCTGTTGCTTTAATGCTAACCCCTGGAAGAGGCAGTCCATCTGTTTTGTCTGTAACTATTCCAGTTACAGCCCGTTCCTGTGCGACCGCCTGAAAGGCAATGAATAGCAACAGAAACAAACTTTGTAGAAGTTTTTTCATACTTGTTTTATTAATAATTAAGATAATGATGACTAATTGGTTGGTTAGTATATCTACGTAAATTTCAACAACAAAAGTGTTACTGCAAAATATTTTGTGAAAAATTTTATCATAAAAATCTTAAATACCTGATAATCAAATGTTTAAAATAAATTAAAAATTTAATTTATTACTGAAAAATATTGGATTTCAGGCCATTAAGGCAGGGAATATAAAATATTAATGTTAACGAGGTGCCAACAGTGAACCAATTTCCTTGGTAAAGTAAAAGGGCCGCTAAGAATTCTTATACGGCCCTTTTTTATTTGTAGTTGTTATTTATCCCACCAAACCCTTGTAATCAAGTTGTCTGCACCCTGGCGGGCAACAGCTTCAGTATAACTTTTTCCATTGATCGATTTCTCATTGGTTGGATACCCCATTCTCCGCGGAATTGAGGGAATGTTACCATTAATCGCGGGAGCTAATACTGGAAATCCAGTTCTTCTCCAGTCAGCCCAGGATTCAAAACCATTAAGGTATAAATGAACCCATTTTTGAGTCATGATTTGTTCCAGACCTGTTGTGGCATTATATGTAACGCCCGCCTGAGCCATGTATGCAGAATAAGTAGATGCACTAAATACGCCATAAGTTTCGAATGAAGACCTGATAGCATTGGCATAATGAGTAGACGCCAAGGCATCGCCACCTGCAATCCAACCTTGTTTGGCTGCCTCTGCAAAAGTGAATAACACCTGTGCGTACGAGTAAACCAAAGCTGGCGAACCGGCACCACGGAATTTGTCACCGATGCGGCTATATGCGCCGGGGATATTCTTTGCAGTATTTAAACCATACTCTAAACCCACCACTTTGCCATTTAAAACCTCACCGTAAACAGGCAAACGCGGATCATTTTTAGGAGACATATAGCTAGTCATAACCGTACTGATTGCATAATCATTACGAAGACTGGTGGTGTAGTTATCATACCATGGGTTAAAGTTATTGGGATCGCTCGCAAGGAAATTGTAAGCGATATTTTCAGCGTTGCTGCTGATTACTCCACTCGATATTGCATCAGCCATTTCTGCTCTACCTTTAGCATTGTCATTTTTCATTAAACGTAATGACATGAAAAGACGAGTAGTATTGGCGAATTTTTTCCATTGAGCCATATCACCATTAAGAAATTGATCACCTTTCACCCCAGCTTCTCCTGTTTTAATCTGAGCAGCTGCTTCTTTCAATTCTTTGAATAAATCATAGTAGATATCTTTCTGAGCATCATATTTAGGGCTGAATTGTCCATTGCCTTTTAATGCTTCGGAATACGGGATATCTCCATAACGATCTGTTAACCACCAGAAAAAATATGCCTTTAAAATACGTGCAACTGCAATCTGGTTATCTTTAGAACCATTTACACCCGCTTCGGCTAATGGGCTCCCTGAATTTGCATTTGTAATAATGGTCTGAAGGTTAAATAGGGGTCCTGTATAATGCAGCGCCCAGTCGAAATTCTGTACGTTATACAAGGAAGCACCAGGATACGGCCCTTCAGAAATATGCTGAACATACATATCCGCAGAATGTCTGTTACCAGCTGTACCGGGAAAGGCTGTACCGGGTAAT
>NZ_JBBJNI010000214.1:0-5159 GCF_037719425.1 Daejeonella sp.
CCGCGTCTCTTCCTGAATAGCTTGTTCAGTTTTCCCAAGTTTGCGCAGGAGCACAGCGCGATATTTATGACATTTTGCCGCTACCGGCGAATCAGGAAATGATTTTGCCGATTGCGAAAACAAGTCGTACGCTTTTTGAAGTGAAGTAGTGTCTTTATTTTTCATCAGCTCTTTGCCGTCAATAAAATCCTGCATCCATCGGCGGGCTACAGGGCTCATGCGCTCAGCTTCCTGTAAAGTTTGAAACTGCGGCGGAAATTTAGACTGTGTTTTAGGATGTATCGCAGCTACTGGATTGCTGAAAAATTTTTCAATTGCTCTCGCGAAAGCTATGGCTTCGCCAAGATTATGTTCTTTTTGCTTTAGCCGGCTTTCTTCGGCAGGATTTGTAAAGAATGATGCTTCCGCAAGTACACCCGGGATGCCATAGGTTCCGCGTAGGACTGAAGCTCCTGCACCTGAGAAGATTGTATAATCCGAAACTATACTTACATGCGTTTTGGATTTGTACATGTATTTCCTTAAGTTTTTTGCGAGATGCTTGCTGAAATCTACGCTGGCAATATTTTCAGAAGCTAAGCCATGGTAATAGATTATCGGAAAATTTACAGACGGATCAGCGGTTGCATTGTGGTGAATTGAAACAAAAAAATCCGCTTTATTATCTACAACCATTTTGGAACGGTCTGCCAGGGGAAACGTAACGTCTTCGCTTCGGGTAAGCAACACCCTGGCTCCCTTTTCTTCTAACAGACCTTTCAGAAGTACCCCAACCCGCAAATCAATCCACTCTTCGCGCTCTCCGGTGGGACCTTGTCTGTAACTGTCCGTAGCGGCAGATCCGCCATGGCCCGGGTCAATGACAATTAATTTTCCTGAAAGCGGCGTCGCATTTTGAGCACTTGCAGCCAAAACAGAGCCTTGAACTAATAAAAATGAGAATAATACTATCCTTCTAATATTAATAAATAAGAACATCGTGATTTATAAATTTCGTTTTGGTTTAAACTAATATTTCTCCCGGATCATAGTCATTATCCGCACCATCTCGTTGCTGATATCGGCGGACGGAATAAGGAAATTATTATTCATGAACGAATAGATGAATTTTTTTCCTTTGCGGGTGACAAGGTATCCCCCCTGGATTCTCACGTTGGACAGTGTGCCTGTTTTAGCCCAAACAAACGGCACTCCGTTGTCCGTTTTAAAAGCTGTCCGTAGGGTACCGCTTACGCCTCCGACAGGAAACATGTTGAGCAGCCTCTGCTCATCTCCAACTTTATCCCTGGTCTTGATCAGCATCTTAACTATCGACCGTGGACTGAAATAATTATTCCGGGATAGACCGGAACCATCTTGCCATTGGAACAGATCGGGAAGATCTGCTAAGTAGTTTTTAGAGCTATGTGCAATTGCTGCGTTAACGCTGAGCTTGCCGGGAAGGGTGGAAGAACAAACATACAGGATCTGCTCTGCGAGATAGTTATCGCTCGGCAGCATCATTCTCTTATAAAGCGAATCTGCGAGGATGCTGTAAACCGTTTTAGCCCCTTCCGGCAGAGCCATATTGGTAACGTTCACTGGTTTTCCCAGGACTTCAGTTAAGGTCTTTTGTGTAAGCTCTGCACCGGGCACGAGGTACACAGTTTGTTTGAAATCCGCGGGAATCGTCATTGTTGGATAACTGAAGGTATTTGTTCTTTCATCCCGGCGAACCGAAAATTCTCTCGGATGATATGAAGTATCTTCTTTCAAATAGGTGTTCAGAAATTCGGGTTTCAGGTGAACTTTTCCATCCGGACCGGCGTAGGCTTGTGCGGTATTTTCCACGATAGGCAGGGACACCATCGCGATGGTATATATTCCAGAGCCAGCGAAATCAGCACTCGCATTACTATGGGAATAGAATAGCTTCTTGTTGGAGTTTTTTAGAAAATCATAAACCTTAGTCGATTTTAGATCAGGGTGCATCATAGATGGATCGCCCGTTCCCCAGAATATCAGTGAATCACCTTTCGTGATGTAACGTAAGCCGGGAATAGAATCTCCAAGCATATTTAAGGCGGTATATAACGTTATAATTTTGGTGTTAGATGCAGGTATTGCGGGTTTGTTCGCATCCAGTTCATACACCATCTTGTCCTTGGCGGGATCATATAACGCAAAGCCAGTATAATGGTTGTTGACAATCTCGGAAGCCTTGAAGATCTTCTCGATCTTTTTCTTGCTTTGAGCATATGCCTGATCAAATATTGTTAAACAGAGGGTCAAGGCTAAGAGGATGTTGAGGGTTTTAGTTTTCAATTTTGGTGATTTTTTTTGTTGCAGGCGTGAATATCCTATGCAATATAGTTCTCTATACTTTAAAATAAAATAGGCTAACTGGTGCTCTTTATGCGCATGAGGCATTTTCTTTGGAATCAGGATTAATGATTAATATTGTGCAAATGCAGAAACAACTGTTGTATGCCCTGCTTTTTCTTTTACCTCTTTGCGTGTTTTCGCAGGAAAGGGTCGTTCCGCGTAATATCGGCTTAAAAATAGGGGTAATTTCCCCCGGTACTCTGAATGCTATAACCGATGTCCCTGGAGTGAAGGTTGGTCACCAAACGATAGTTAGAGCTGATTCGATAAGGACCGGTGTAACAGCTATAATACCTCAGTCAGGAAATATTTTTCAAATGAAACTACCTGCAGCAATTTTTAGCGGCAATGGTTTCGGTAAGCTGGCCGGAAGTACTCAGGTTCAGGAACTGGGCAATTTAGAAACCCCGATAATTCTTACCAATACACTTGGTGTCGCTGCGGCCATGGAGGCGCTGATCGAGCATACCCTATCTCAATCAGGAAACGAAGCTGTGCAATCGGTTAATGCCCTTGTTGGCGAGACAAATGACAGTTATCTGAACGACATACGCGGCCGGCATGTTACCAAGCTCGACGTGCTTAACGCGATACGAAACGCAAAAGATGGGCCGGTTGAACAGGGATCCGTAGGAGCTGGAACCGGGACCGTATGTTTCGGTTTTAAAGGAGGCATCGGAACTTCATCAAGGAAACTGCCACAGAGCTTGGGCGGGTTCACGGTAGGTGTTCTGGTACAAACAAATTTTGGCGGTGTTCTGCAAATCGACGGGGTACCTGTAGGTGAAGAGCTTGGGAAATTTTCCTTCAGCGACAAGCTGCTGAACAACGTCGATGGCTCTTGTATGATGGTGGTAGCAACAGATGCACCGCTGGATGCGAGGAACCTGGAAAGACTTGCCAAAAGAGCATTCATGGGTATGGCGAAGACTGGCGGAATAGCTTCTAATGGGAGTGGGGATTATGTAATCGCGTTTTCGACCGCTGCAGCCATTCGTGTGCCTCATCAGCCTCAAACATCTGTGATGTCCGGCGGCTATTTACATAATGATTTCACTTCGCAGGTTTTTATGGCAGCAATTGAGGCGACGGAAGAAGCAATAATCAATTCTTTGTTTGCAGCTACGACGACGGCCGGCAGATCATCCCGCTCGGTAGAAGCGCTGCCACTTGACAAAGTTATACCCATCCTGAAAAAATATAAACGTTTATAAAATCACATATGTACGTCCTGGTGAATGATTCCATAATTTCAGAAGAAGAAGCTACCCTTAATATCACCGACCTGTCAGTTCAAAGAGGTTATGGGATTTTCGATTTTCTAAAGACCGTTGCTGGAAAACCGATTTTTCTTGAAGATCACTTAGATCGCTTTTACAGTTCTGCGGAGCAGATGCGTTTACCCGTAAAGCCGAAAAGGAATGAGCTTACAGGTCTTCTGCATGCTCTCATTGAGAAAAATAAGTTACCGGAATCTGGCGTGAGGATTACTTTAACTGGTGGATATTCTCCCGACGGCTTTAATATAGCAGCCGCATCAAATATAATTGTCACTCAGCAGGATTTTGTGATTAACCGGGATTATGAGAAATCAATAGGGCTAATGACGTACGATTATCAGCGGCAATTTGCTTCTGCAAAAACACTTGATTATCTAAAGGCTATCTGGCTCCAGCCGGTCCTGAAAGAGAAAGGAGCGGACGATATTCTTTACCATGATAATGGTGTGTTGCGCGAGTGCCCGCGCGCCAATTTCTTTCTTATAAATGAAAAAGACGAGATACTTACCTCAAAAAGCAACATTCTTAAAGGAGTGACCCGAAAACACATTCTTAAATTTAGCAATCAGAACTTCAAAATAGACGAGCGTGAACTAACGATGGATGATCTTCGTCACGCTAAAGAGGCTTTTATCAGCAGCACAACCAAAAATATTTTGCCTGTGACTACAGTTGACGGTAGGGTTCTTGGAGATAGAACACCGGGACCGGTTACGAGGGCACTGATGAAGGAGTTTGATAGGTATGTGTATGGTGATAATGAACCAGAAACCAAGAGTCAAGAACCAAGACAATTCTCTTGAAAAGACAGTCTTGGCTACTGACTCTTGGTTCTTGACTCTTGGTTAAGCTTTAACCTTTATAATCATCTTTTTAATCACCCCGTCAGCTATCATGGGTGCATGAACATCCTCCGGAAAGAAGATTGCAAATTGATTGTCCTTAAGCGTGAAATGCATATCCGGCGTTTCATTATAAAATAGAACATCCTTTTCTGGATTATATTCCCCTTTTGGCGATGAACACGCGCTTCTTGGCCGCCATCCAAATACTTCAGGTCCTGTGATGCACAGCTGGATATCAATATTGTTATTGTGGCATTCGAATTTTGATGCAGACTCTTCTGCTGTCATTCCTTCCTTCTCAGCAATGGCACCTTTTAGTCCCTCACTGATGTCAAATTTGCTTACCTCAAGTGATTTCAGATCTTGTGTGCTGATATATTCAAAAGCTTTCTGGAAAAGCGGATGAACGCCGTAATATTTTGAGGCGTTATCAAGTGTGTCTATTATCATAATATGCGGTTATTTTGTTTTATTAAAAAACTCATAAATGTTTTGTTGATTGCCTTCGGCAATGTCTTTTAACCAAGGAGAGCCACCGAAGTTTAACCGCGGAGGCCGCAGAGTACAGCCGCAGAGAGCGCAAAGTTTTTCAGAAACTCTTGTTGAAGACGTTAGGTTTGACTTGTCCTGACATAGGTTGACAAAAAACAAGGTCAACGATGAATAGAAA
>NZ_JBBJNI010000066.1:0-20953 GCF_037719425.1 Daejeonella sp.
CGCTATTACCCCACCAACGTTAGCCGATTTCCGCACCGCTGTATACAAAGAAAGACGATTGGAGCTATCTTTTGAGGGCCATGAGTGGTTTGATATCGTCAGAACAGGAAGACTTCAGCAGGTTCTCGGAATCGTAGATAATAATAAGTCAATATGGCCGGTTCCTTCCGCAGAGATTGCGCGTAACCCTAAGCTATTACCTCAAAATCCAGGCTATTAATTCTTACTAAATCTTCCCTGCAAAAGTGGCATTTGAAAAATCAAATGCCACTTTTGTTTTCCAGAAATTCTGTTCTTAATCGCATATTATACCTTTTGATTTACCAATACTCACTAAATGCAGACGTGCAATCATGGATTCATCGGCGGAAAATAATTATCTTGAACTCTGATTAACAATTTGAATTGAAATGAAAAATCTGTTCTTGTTACTGTTTGTTTCTTTTTTCTTCGAGTTTAAAGCCAATGCACAAACTCACAGCATAATAATAAAAGGAGGTCATGATATTGACCCTAAGAATAATATCAATGAGGTGATGGATATAGCGATCGATGACGACAAGATCGTTCGTGTTGCAGAAAACATTGACGCGAAATCTGCGAAACAGGTTGTGCATGCTGAGGGCCTCTATGTTACTCCGGAATTGATAGATATTTAATTTTCACGGAATAAGAGCGGAGACCCGGTGCCGGATGGCTTTACATTCAGGGGTGGTATAACGACCACCGTGGATGCACGAAGCTCTGGCTGAATCTCATGGTTTTCGATTTCTCGAATCTTCATATTCAAATGGAAGAAGATCACCCATACGCTGATTGGCCATACTGCCCGACCACACTATGCCGCCCGGATCATAAAATCCGTTCTTAGCTATAAACGTAAAATCCTTCGTTTTATCCAGAAATGTGGTGGTCCTTTGATTGCCCTTATAAATAACCGCAAGCCGCGACTTTATAAATAAGCTCCGGCCGGATTCTGTATAGACTACCATCCCGCTATTATCTGCTTTTTCTCTTGACAAATTGAGCAGGTTGTATCCGTCCTCTCTCAGCCTGTCATTGTACAAGGATCGTATAAAATGCATTCTTGATCCAAGATAGGCCTCTCTTCTTTTCCTTTCAACTCTCTTCAGATTCTTGCCCGATAATGTAGTATCCGGTTCGAAAAAATAATTTCCTGAAAAGTATAGATTTTCGGGAGACTGCCGGAACTGGTCCAGGTAATATGTTATCTTAAAGCCCAGCGCTTTATTGTGCAACAATATTGGCTCTTCCGAAAAAGCCTCGATAGTTTGACGTTTTCTATTATAAACAAGATTAATATCGTCTATATTGATGATCTCAGTTTGTCGTGAGTTTTCCGAGACACCAATAAATTCAGTTTTAAAAATGGCCTCCTTTTCCTCTCTGGACATCCCATCGTAAGTTACCACTACAGCATCCAGAACATAAGTCTTAGGCTGAAGATATATTTTTATAAATTCTTCGCTGGTATAATCTGCAATTGAGGTTGAATGATATCCTATGGCGCTTATTACGATCGGATTCTTGCCCGCGGGTATTGGCGCCAGTTGAAAATTTCCTGCTGAATCGGATATTCCGCCTTTGTAACTGCCATCGTAATAGATACTCGCATTTGGCAAAGGATCTTCCGTACCATAGATCAATATCTGCCCCTTAATCAGCTGTGCAGATACATCAAAAGATATTACCAGGAAAAAAAGGGTAAACAATCTCACCATTAGCATTGTCAAATTTCGGTTTTTTGTAGGGTTGATCCTTATCAAATTTACCTCTTTCGCAGCTGAAACGAATGTAATTTTATCATTCCCTTTGCCGTATTACAAGACTATATCTTAAATTCATGCTTGATTAACCATTCATTATGAATATTCTCGAAAAGAAATACCTCTATTTTGCAGCTTTGCTGTGCTTTAGCCAATGCAGTCTGGCACAGACTGACAAGAACCGGATCGATTTCGAGACCTATAATCCCCCATCCACTCTGGTTGTACCAGAGCACGTAGTTACCAGGGCAAAGTTCCCGTTTATAGATGTTCATAATCACCAGAATAATATGGCCTCACAGAATCTGGGCAGCCTCCTTTTAGAGATGGATAAACTAAATATGAAGGTTATGGTAAACCTTAGCGGAAGAGGCGGTACTTACCTGGCTTCAGCGGTTAAACATGTTGCAGAAGCAACTCCTAACCGACTTGTACTTTTCACTAACCTATCATTTGACGGAGTAGGCGAAGAAGGCTGGATCCAAAAGGCTGTCAGGCAACTTGAAGATGATGTAAAAGCCGGCGCTAAGGGTTTGAAAATATTCAAGAGCCTCGGATTTTCCATAAAAGATAAGGCGGGGAAAGTGGTTGCTGTTGATGATGCGCGCCTTGATCCAATATGGCAGAAATGTGCGCAGCTGGGTATACCCGTGTTGATACACACAGCCGATCCTAAGCAATTCTGGGACAGCCCCGATGCAAATAATGAACGCTGGCTTGAGCTGCTTACTCAACCCGGCAGGAACCGTAGTGCTTCTAATGGGTTTTCCTGGGAGCAGCTTATTCAGCAACAGCATAATCTCGTTAAAAAACATGCAAAAACTACATTTATAATCGCCCATTTTGGATGGTACGCAAATGATCTTGATCATTTGGGAAAACTGCTGGACACCTATCCAAACTTTAATGTGGAATTTGGCGCTATCATCGCAGAACTCGGGCGTCAGCCCCGGCGGGCAAAGCAGTTTTTTGAGAAATACCAGGACCGGATATTATTTGGAAAAGACAGCTGGATACCGGCTGAGTATTCAACCTATTTCAGGGTGCTCGAAACTGAAGACGAATATTTTCCATACCATAAAAAGTATCATGCCTACTGGAAAATGTATGGGTTGGGCTTGAGCGACCAGGTTCTAAAGAAGGTATATTATAAAAATGCCTTACGAATCATACCGGGGTTAGATAAAAGTCAGTTCCCGGAATAGTAAATACTAATAGCGAAGCGTAAATATTTTCGTATTCCCGTTATCATCATCCGCGACCAGCATTAGCTTTCGCGGCTCTTTGGTTAGTGACACAGATTCTATTTTTTGGTCTATGAACTCCAAACTAAGCTCACTTAGCTTTACAAGTTCCGTAATGATAAGCTTGTCCTGCTTCAATGCCTGCTTTGCATTGGCTATAAAACCCAGGTAGCTTTCCCCTATTTGTCCATCATCATAGGAGTTTGAAGTGTCTTCAGATGAAAACGTAATAAACAGGATATCATCCTTTTCATCGTAGTCCATGCCGGAAATGCCGGCATCTTGCAGCGACGACTGAATAAGTACCTTGCGTTTGAATTTAAATGTCAGTCCCGTATAATCAGCAACAACAACGTAATTATCAGGATAAGTTGTATTCCCCCTAAGACCAAAAAGAAGCTCATGATCCAGCATCGTGGCAGCTTCTATATTTAGATCTTTTACTTCAAGCCGCAAGCGATCAAAAAACGTTTTCGTATCTATTCGTTGTACCTGCTTCAGTTCGTGCTCCAGCAAAAACGCGCTATCCCGATAAGGAGAATGTGAGCCTGAACCCAGAAAGAGTACAGAGGGCTTCCCATTATGATCTATCACCACAGATGATTCTACATCAGCCTTAGAGTCTTTTGGTAACCGCATTTGCTCTCCTTGTGGAAAGATCCGGATACGCTCCCTCTCCTTCATGCTATCATCTAAAACCAGGACTTCAGCCGCATCATCACCCATGATAAAGAACCTATCGCCAAGATAACATACTGTTGATCCGGAAGGGTAGTTACTTAGCACTTTTGAACTTTCGTAGACTGGATGTATATCTTTCATATTACATGCTGAAATCAGGCTGGCAAGAATTAGCAATATCGAGATCAATTTCATTTCTACGGAATTTATTTTTTCGGGTAGTCTCAATATAGGAGGTGCGATTTAAGGTTTCTCACTTTCTTAAGCTTTAAAACTTAAAACTCAATTTTTTGGTTACAATCAACGCAAAATTGATAAGATAAACACAGTATTTTTTTCGTTAAATTCAAATAATCAGGTATAAATACGGATTTGAACCGTATAAATCAGTTGGGTTACATTTACTTTATAAATCTATAAAATGTCCGTGATTAAAATTGTACTAACAGAAGATCATAAAATAGTCAGAAGTGGAATAAGGTCGCTTCTCGAGAGTGAAGAAGATATAGAAATAGTTGGAGAGGCATGCAATGGCAGTGAATTATTAGAGTTGTTTAAAAAGGGAGATATTGATGCGAACGAGATATTACTCATAACAGATATCAATATGCCAGGGGTAAACGGTATAGATATGATTCCCGGCCTGCTCGAGACCTACCCTAATCTAAAAACGGTAGTTTTATCCATGCTTTCGCATGAAAAATACGTATTAAAAGCATTCCAGTTCGGTGCAAACGGATACATGTTAAAAAATGTAAGTTCTGAAGAACTGCTTTTTGGTATCAGACACATTTTCAACAACGGGCAACGATATTTATGCACAGAATTATCAATTGAATTATTAGACCGTCAGCTTGGTCGTTCATATGTAATTACAGAAGACCTTCCTGTAGTCGACCTTTCAAAACGCGAGAGAGAAATTTTGTCTCTTATTGCAGAAGGTTACACTAACCAGGAAATTGCCGATAAGATATTTACAAGCAAACGCACGGTGGAAGGTCATCGCCAGAACCTGATTGACAAAACTCAATCAAGAAATTCCGCTGCCTTGATAAGATATGCAGTACTTAGGGGAATTGTAAATTAATTCGGTAAGCCAAGCAATCAGCTCGCAGCTTTACGGTCGTTTGTATAATTTCTTACCACATCAATGATGTCGGCGAGGTCAAACGGTTTAGCGATAAATTCATCGCAGCCGTAATCACCTTCAAACTTCTCATATTACAAAACCTCTTTTAAGCATCTCCAGGACATCAATGTCATCATCGGGGATCAAAATTTTTTGCTCATAACGGTAGGATTTAATTAACGAGAGCGGGATAACTAATGAGGGCTGCAAAAACAACGGACTTTATACTCGCTCACAGGTAATAAATACCTGATTATCCTTTTTATTGGGTTAACTTGACCTATTGACGAATCTTGCCGGTATTTTAGCTCCTGATATCTATTTAGGAAGTTCCTAGCTCCTGTCTATTTAACCAGCATGATCAAAATTATTCCGATTAACAAAACTTCTGAAAAAAAAACTTCTGAAAAGCGCAAGGTCAAGAAATTCGAGATGACGGCAAAACCGTTTTCTGATGAGCAGAAAAAAGAAACATTACTCACAATGATTACGATCCACGAACTTTAGAAACAATGAAAAAGCGATCCCGGGAAAAAGAAAACCCAGCCTTTTCGCCTCTCAGGGCATCTGCGGAAAAACTTTTACGTGATATTGACCTCAACGATCAATTTGTCAATGCAAAAGATTTCAAAGCTGTATTTCAGGAGCTGCAGGTTCATCAGATCGAACTCGAAATGCAGAATGATGAGCTGCGATTGATTAACGTAGAGCTTGAAAGACAGCGGGGGCGCTTCTCGGCAATATATGATGAAGCTCCGGTTGGCTACATTATCCTTGATCACGCCGGAGTTATTAAAGATGTAAATTCCACGGGCCTGAACTTGTTAAAATCATCTCATAAATCTAAAGTCATGGGTAACCGGCTGCACAATTTTATCAGCAGCGAGGATTCAGAGGAGTATTACCGGTTTTTTGTTCAAATGCTTAAGTCGAAGACGACGCAGCAATGCGAATTAAAAATCTTGGGGAAGGACCATTTCCCGCGTTATACCCGCTTGCAAGGGTCGGTGCAGTTTACAATCGATGGTCGTACAGAATGTTTCATTGCGATGGTGGACATTACCGAAAGAAAACGTGTTAAACACGAACTTGCAGCAACTAAAGAGCGGCTGGAACTTTCTTTAAAGGCCTCGCTCGCCGGAACATGGGAACTTGACATTGATACCATGACCTTCTTCATCGACGAAAGCAGCCACAGCATATGTAGCATGAAGGCTGGTAGTTTTACAGGGAAACTCAGCGATTTTATCAGCCTTATTCATCCTCAATACCGGAAAGAGGTTGAGGATAAGTTCCGGATATCTATCAACAGCAACAAAGAGGTCGATGTTATTTGCCGTTTCGGCAACTCGGATGACAAGAATTGTTACATAGTGATCAGAGGTCATACAGTTCCGGATGAGAAGGCCGGAAAAAGACTTGTGGGTATCATAATGGATATCACTGAAAAGACGCAAATGGAAAAATACTCCCAGCGTCTTATGAGCGAGCAGCAGAAAAAAATTGCTGCCGCCACATTATTGACTGAAGAAAACGAACGGAGGCGTATTAGCGGTGTGTTACACGATAGCGTGAGCCAGCTTTTGTATGGAATAAAGATGAAGCTTCGCCAGTTGGGAAAAGACAAAAATGCTTCTGAAGAAATTGACGCCATAAATAGCCTGCTGGACGAAGCGATAACAGAAACCCGAAACATCTCTTTTGAGCTCGCCCCATCTATACTTGCCGATTTTGGCCTGGTAGCAACTGTCGAAGAGTTGGTGCGAAGGCTGTCAACAAAAGACCTCCAGATCTCCTTTAAGAGAGGAGCAGTATCCGGCCGAATGGACCTCCTGCTGGAGACTAATATTTACCGCATAATACAGGAGCTGATCAACAATGTAATGAAACATTCAGGCGCCAGCCTGCTAAATATTGAGGTCCGTAAAAACAAACTGATCGAAATTATTGTAAAAGATAATGGGAATGGTTTCAATGTCACTGATCAGGAAGCCTCGACTTCCGGTTCTGGCTTAAGCAGTATTAAGAACAGGGTCAGTTTGTACAACGGAAAAATAGACATCAATTCGATTCCCGGAACTGGAACCACAGTTCATATTAAACTTTCTGATCAGATATCCGAGTAGCTTCTTTCTATTTCTCACCTACCTTTTACTGGCTTGACTTTTGTTTATTTACTCAAAACCATGAAAAATGCAAAATCGAATCATAGCCTTGATATTTTGTCTAGTATCGTTTTCTACCTATAGTAACGCACAGGACAAGGGCAGCAAACAATATCAGCTTCTTGAAAAAGCTTTAAAACAATACCAGACACTTAATGCTAAAGGAAAATGGCCCCAGATTACATATTCGGGACGAAACGTTCTTAAACTGAAGGACACGGCTGCCGTGATCCCTCTAATTAAGGAACGGTTGAGATTGCTGGGCGACCTTCGCCGTGTCCGCGATGGCAATGCTTTTAGTCTTCCGTTTGAAGAAGCCGTTAAACATTTTCAACTAAGGCACGGCCTTGAAGATGACGGCACGATTGGCCCTGCATTTATGAAGGCGCTGAACATGCCTCTTGAAAAGCGTATAGAGCAATTGACCGCTAATATGAACAGAATCAAAGAGGATACAGTCGGTACCAGTGGAACCAGAATCATCGCAAATATCCCCGAATACAAATTATATGTTATGGAGGATAATAGAGAGGTGCTGGCAATGGATATCGTTGTTGGGAAAACATCTAATCCTACAGTTGTTTTCTCTGATTCACTGGAAACGATCGTGTTCAGTCCTTATTGGAACGTACCTGCCAGCATTGTTAAAAATGAGATCTTACCTGCAATGAATAAGAACGGTTCTTATCTACAAAGACAAAATATGGAAATTATAGGAAAAGAAGATGGCCTGCCAAAGATCAGACAAAAGCCAGGGCCCGATAATGCTCTTGGGAGTGTCAAATTCCTGTTCCCAAATAAATACAATATTTATTTCCACGACACGCCGGCCAAAACACTATTTGATAAGCAAAAACGCGCTTTTAGCCATGGCTGTATTCGTTTAAGCCAGCCCTATGAGCTTGCCCAATACTTGTTGAAAGATAAACAGGAATGGTCCGACACCGAGATTCTGAGAGCAATGGGTTCCGGTTCAGAGAAGTGGGTCAAACTGGATAAAAAGATTCCTGTATCTATAATTTACTATACAGCCTGGGTAGATAATTCGGGGGTATTAAACTTCCGGGATGACATCTACGGGCATGATGACCGGCAGGCTGGATTATAACAACATATTCGGGTTATCGCGCCGCTATCGGCAAGGACATTCAACGCAAAGAGCAGGTGATAAACATCTGCTCTTTTTCGTATGTGGGTGTATGCGCGGATTGCCGACGACCAATTGAGCCGATATTTTTTTGTCCGCACCACTCCTGGCGTTGTCAATATGAGGTCCCGGCGTCCGCCGGATGACAACCAAATTTTTAATTACAGGGGGTAGCTTAACTTAATGACATTGGGCGTGCGCCATGACACACACATTTTAAAGGTCATTCATATTCGTTTCCTTAACAAAGAAAATATTCACAATTATACCGATTACTATCAGCGCAAGCGGATAAATAAGGCCTGTATAGGGTGAAAATGCAAAGCTGATCACGACCGACGAGCGGATCAGCTCGGTGATAACCGGTGTTGAGCCGCCAATTGCACCATTCCCTACATTATAGGTAAAGCCCATACTTGTATAACGGATCTTCGTCGGGAACAGCTCCATCAAAAAGGCCCCCATAGGACCATATACCAGGGCGCTTGCTACTGTAAGGACGAAAATGAGCCCGATGAAGATAAGCGTCGTTTGCGTATCAATATGCTGAACCGTATCTAAACGCATAGGGTTCCCGAGCTCCAGAAAAGTATAAAAAGTGATGGGAATAATAAACAAGCCCAGGAAAAGGCCGGCCAGAATAACTTTCTTCCTCCCGATCCGGTCGCTTAACGCTCCGAAAACCTGGAACAGCGGCCCGGCTAAAAGAATTCCGACTGCAAGTATTAAGATCGAGGTAGTGTCTGTTAGCTTAACTGTTCGCTGCAGAAAGAATAAGGCAACGAACTGATTTGTTTGCATGATGGCGCTCTGTGCAGCATTTCCCCCAAATATCGCTGCGAGAATAAGTCCTACAGTCCTCTTCGATTTGAATGTCTCTTTAATAGGGGCGCTGCTGGTTTTACCTTCCTTTTTTAGCTGTGCAAACACCGGGCTTTCATGCAGCTTCTTACGGATTGCATAACTTATCATCACCAGCACCGCGCTAAAAAGAAAAGGGATTCGCCATCCAAATGAGTTGAAGCTTTCATCGCTCATGACGCCCCGTGTGGCAAAAACAACTACCAAACACATGATCAGCGCGATGGAAGACGTTGTCTGAATAAATCCCGTATAGAATCCCCGCTTGTTAGCCGGCGCATTTTCCGCAACATAAATTACCGCGCCTGAGTATTCTCCGCTAATAGCCAGGCCCTGAAAAAGGCGGAGGATAAGAAACAGAATCGGTGCAAGCCAGCCTACCTGGCTGAAAGTGGGGATACATCCGATCAGGAATGTAGCCGCACCCATCAACAGTAATGAAATTAGAAAAGAGTTTTTCCTGCCCGATTTATCTCCGATATTTCCAAAAAGGAGCGAACCGAAGGGTCTGATAAGATAGGTTGTAGCGACGATAGCCAGGGTCTCTATAAACTTGTTTTCTCCGGCAGGGAACAACTGGTTCGAAAGGATGCTCGCCAATATCACTGCCAGGAACAGATCATACCACTCAATCAGCGTTCCAACACTGGACGCTATGATCACAAGCCTTAAATTATTTTTCTTTTCAGGATTGAGAGAGGTTTCCGTTACAGCTGCACTCATGGGGTAAGTATTTAAAGGAATTAGGAGCAAGTAAATTAGAAATTTTTTCTGTTTTTAGTGCGGCGAAGTTTCCTCCATGCGAAGAGCGGGTATTCCTGTCTGCTGCTTCTTAATCCCCGGGGCGCAGCGAGGGACCTAAAAGTCGATACCAAGCCTCTTCAAAAGCAGTGAGGCGTTGAACGTCTTACACTCCCCTTCCTTAAGCTTATAATCAAACTTCATCTCTGCACCTTCAATTTCTATATCAAAATAGAAGTTGCGGATATAGTCAGGGTATTTCTTTTCCAGCTCAGCAATCTGCAGATCGTGTGTGGCAATGATCCCAACGGCGTTCTGAGCAATCAGCTTTTCAATAACAGCCTTTGAGCCCAGATACTTATCCATAGAATTTGTCCCTCTCAGCATCTCGTCGATAAGGAAATAAACCTTGTCTTCTGTTCGCAGTATCTCCAGCAGCCTTTGTAAACGATCAAGCTCAGCCTTAAACGTGGAAGTGCTTTCATTCAGAGAATCTCTGATCCGCATATAGCTGAAAACGAGCATTGGGCTGACCTCCATTTTTTGAGCACATACAGGCGCCCCGCACTGAGCGAGTATTGTATTAATTCCCAGTGTCCGAAGAAACGTACTTTTCCCGGCCATATTCGAGCCGGTAATAATGTCTATTTTAAGATCATCAGTAAGGGAGTAATCATTTACAATTCTGAGGTTCGGCGGTATTAAAGGATGGCCAATGGACTTTGCCGTGAGGGTATAATTCTTACTTTCGGCGATTTTGGGAAAGGTCCAATCCGGGTAATTGCTTCTCACGCTGCTCAAGCTTATCAGAGCTTCAAAATTTGCTATCACGTCGAACGCCCCCTCTACATTCACTTTATTCGACTTCTTCCAATCTTCAATCGCAAAAAACTGCCTCACATTCCATGGCATGATAAAATTTAAAACCGCACCGATCGAGCTTAAGCCCAAAGAAAGCTGATTAATAAGGCCTGATAATCGCCTGATCTGTTCAGGCAATTTTCCCTGATCATCAGTTTTCAAATCAGATGCCAATTCCGCGCATAATTTCGAGTCCCAGTTTTCTGACCTTATCGCACTTATAGCTTCAGAAAAGTGATTGAGTATTTTACTCATTTTGCCGATAAGGCTATCCGCCTTCATGACGGCCGAAAGGTAGGCCTGCATTAACAGTAAATTTATTATACCCATCGAAATGATCACCAGGATGAAGACCGGATAAAACCAGGCGAGTATGGCAGACAGCAAAAAGATCCAGGGGCTCCATTTTATATAAATCCTTAGAATCATTGAACTGCTTCCCCTTGCGGTTCGCATGTACTCAAAAAGGTTTTGAACATGATCTTCTTTAGATCCGTTTGAAAAAAGAAGCACTGCCTGGAGGTTATGTTTCCAGTCTTGTTTTGAAGCAAGTTCTTCTACTGCACTTTGCCTTTCCCGAAGTTCCTGAACCGGAGTTCTTTTCTTAAGCCAGCCAGCCAGTTTAGCATTCCCCAAGACGGTCGAGCAGCGGTTTAATAGCTCGAATAGAGACCCCTTGCCAAAAATATCGAGGTCGGAAGTATATGAATGCATATCGTCTACCCAATCTGAACCATCACTGTAAATATTCTGTCGTCTGTTTATGCTCTCAATTTCATTGTTGTAAACTCGGGCCAGATCCCTAAAATAGTTGCGCTTTTTTTCAAATGAGTTCTGCTTTCTGACCAGCAGAGAAAAGCAGACTATGACGACAAAAAATACCAGAACCGACAGCCAGGAAGCCTCAAACTTTAAGGCCTGATAAAAGAAAAAGATCCCGGCTGCGATGGTAACCAAGCGCAGAACTGAGTATCTATTTATCAGAATTTCATATTTCGTGACACCTCCATTTGATTTATTAAGATTTATTTGATACTGATTCGTGACAGCGGGTTCCATAACTTAAGTGTTGCTCCTTTACTGAGACGGCAAAGGTAATTGATTATTACAGATTAGGATCGGGAGATGGTGCTTCATAGCAGGTTCCTCACTTCGTTCGGAATGACGAAGGTCTTTTTTAAAGTTGAGGAGGGCGATTGCGACTTCGTCGCAATCGTCACCCGGCACCCGTCATCCGGAGAAAGATGACTTACGAAGTCTATCTCCGACCAGCAAATGACTTCGTCAGTCTCCTTTCATGTATTTGACTGACGAAGTTTCTTTCAATCGGAAATTAAACTTCGTAAGTCATATGCAAATGACTTCGTCAGTCTCCTTCCCTATTAGACTGACGAAGTTTCTTTCAATCGGAGATTAAACTTCGTAAGTCATAATACCCTACCCCTTAAAATAATTCATTAATTATTTGCATCTACGAACTTTTCGTAATACATTTACGAAAAGTTCGTAGATATGGAAAAACTAACACCTAATGAGGAAGAAGCAATGCAAGCCGTATGGAATTCTCAGAATGGCACAATAAAAAAATTCTTAGAGATCATACCGGAACCAAAGCCTCCTTACACTACGTTAGCCTCTACGGTAAAGAACCTTGAACGGAAAAAATTCATCCTTGGAGAGAAGACCGGTAATACTTTCTCTTATACCCCGCTTATAAAAGAAGAAGAGTACAAAAAGACTTTCATGGGCGAATTTGTGAATGACTATTTCAGCAACTCCTACAAGGAACTGGTTACATTTTTTGCAAATCAGGAAAAGATAAGTGCAGATGATTTAAAAGAGATCATTAAGATGATCGAGAAAGGAAACAGCCATGATGCCTGAAATGATAGTTTATTTGTTGAAAGTGAACATCGCGCTGCTTTTATTTTATGCAGGTTACCACTTCATCCTGCAGCGCTATACCTTCCATACACTTAACCGGTTCTACCTGCTGGTGGGGCTTGTCTACTCTGCACTTTATCCGTTCATCGACCTGTCAAACATTTTAAACCGAAACCAGCAGCTGAAAGAACAGATCAGTTTATTAAACGCCGATTGGCAGGGCTCCGTTACTTACGTAATAAGCCGGGCGGAGAATGGAGCCGGAAATTACTGGCAGATCGTGCTTCTAATATTCTGGACAGGAGTAATATTCATGTCTTTGCGCCTGATGATCCAGTTGATATCGCTCTTAGCCCTGCACATCAGATCATCTCCATCCACCTTAGGCAACTTCAAATTCAGGAAGATCTCAAAGGCAGTTAACCCATTTTCTTTCTGGCGTACCATTTACCTCAATCCGGAAGGTCATGATGCCAGCGAGTTACACACTATACTCGAGCACGAGCAGGTACACGTTAAGCAGCTGCATACCCTCGACGTGATGCTGGCAGAGCTCAGCACAATATTTTACTGGTTTAACCCCGGAGTTTGGCTGATGAAAAAAGCCGTAAAGGCTAATCTTGAATTCATTACCGATCAGGAAGTAATCCGGTCAGGCATAGATTCCAGAGAATACCAGTACACCTTGTTAAAAATCCAGGTCTTGCCGCAGAATTCAATACCCGTTAACAATTTTCATTTTTTAACTATTAAAAAGAGAATAGCCATGATTAATAAGAAACCTTCAAACAGGATCAATTTGAGCAACTATATGCTGCTTTTACCCGCAATCATGTTGTTGGTGCTTGCCACGGGAATTTCAAAAGGGGAACTTTCTAAACCTATTGTTGAAACTTTCGTTAAGATCCCCGGCATTCAGGCAATCTCGCGAAATATTCTGCCCGAAAACGGTGCTATTACTACTCAGGATAAGACTTTGAGCGTAACGACAGATGCTAGAGTTGTCACTCTTCAAAAGTCTTTAACAGACACTAACAAAGTAGTAAATGGCGTAGTTGTCTTAACCGGATATCATCGCGATAATTCCCGACAACGAAGTTTGATCGAAATAGATACAAATGTAACCCAAAAACCTCTATACGTCGTGGATGGAAAAGCGGTAACTAATGGCTTTGGTAACCTTGCATCTGAGCAAATATACTCGATTACAGTTTTGAAAGGAGAAGGGGCGATCAGGCAATATGGAACCGAAGCTAAGAATGGAGTCGTTGAAATTCGCACTAAAGCAGCAGGCATTGAAAAGTCTTCAGAAAGCTTAAAAGAAGTCACTGTTGTTGGCTATGCTCAAAATCAAAACCAAAAAATCACTTTAGGTGATATAACCAACCAATTGATATTTCTCGACGGCAAAGAAATCACTAAAGAAATGTTGGATGATTTACAAGTTACCTCGATCGGATCGGTAGAGGTTTTCAAAGGCGCTTCAGCAGTGACGAAGTATGGTGAGAAAGCTAAAGATGGGGTGATTGTTATCACTACAAAGAAAAAATAATTGAAAGTGGGGAAACATACTCATCGGATGACTCAAAGTCATCTGATGAGTACAAATTTCAGTTTTCAGTTTTCAACTTCCACTTTTCAATTTACTACTTCCTCAATTTGGCATACCTCATCAATGCCTCCAGATAATAGTAATCTGCATATACAAGCGGAACATCAATCTCACTCTTCCCTGGCTTATGGCCGGTTGAGTGTTTCAAAAGGAAATTGTTGTTCTCTCCAAATTTAGCCCGGTAAGCCGGCGATGAAAGGCTTTCAAGCATTTTTGTTGCAATATCCGTGTACTGTTTCTTACGTGCCTTGTCTACGTATCCCGCTAATTCGAACAAACCTGAAGATGCGATAGCAGCAGCCGATGCATCCCGTTCTTCGTTGGGGATTTTTGGAGCATTAAAATCCCAATACGGCACTTTATCGGCCGGCAAATTCGGGTGATTTATAAAGAAGTCAGCGATCTTAATCGCCTGATCAAGGTATATTTTATCCTTTGTATCCCGGTAAATCGAAGTATAGCCATATAAAGACCATGCTTGTCCTCTGGCCCATGCCGACTCGTCAGCGGCGCCCTGATGAGTCTTACGCCCGGCTACACTTCCATCAGCGTCGTAAAGCACTACATGATAACTGCTGTTATCCGGGCGGAAATGGTTCTTGATAGTTGAATTCGCATGGGTGGTGGCAATATCATAATATTTCTTGTTGCCCGTTTCGCGTGTCGCCCAGAACAGGAAGTCCAGGTTCATCAGATTATCAATGATCACCGGATATTTGTGCCCCTTAAAGTCGTTCCATGATTTAATAACTCCCCTGTTCGGATCGAAGCGGGTTGATAATGATTCGGCTCCGTTTAACATTATTTTTTTATACACAGGGTTTTTTGTTAGCCTGTAACCGGTACCAAAAGGAATATATACCATGAAACCCAGGTCATGGGTCCTGGTATTATACTGCTCTTTTTGAATGGCCATAGTCCATAAGTGCGCAGCATCTTTCCACTGCGGCTTTTTGGTATACTCATACAGCTGCCATAAAGAGCCGCCGAAGAAACCGCTGCACCACCAGGAAGTCGGCATATCCCGCAAAGTACCATCAGGATTCACCGATTGCGGAGTTTTATCAGTATCCGGATGCGTTTTTAACATCTCCACATACTGCTTTTCCGCGAGGGCAAACTGCTTCTTAACATTAATCTTAGGCTGGGCAATAAGCTGCAAGGAAAAGGCCATAAACATTATAGCCAGAAGCAGGGAGGCATATTTATTATTCTTCATAAAAACCGAGTAAACAAATGATAATTAACAGTAAATAATGGACGCTCTTGAGTAAATATTATGATATTTTTGTCATAGGCCGGAACCATTCCGGGGAATTAAAGATATAAAAAGGTAACATGTGTATTTTACACACTATAAATTTATTTTACGATATTAAACATATGAAACGAATCGCCAACAATATTTTTTTCTGTATTGGACTAGTGCTTTCAGCACTCACGGTATCTGCGCAACAAAAGGCTCTCGCCAGGATCCAGATCCGTAATACATCGTCGATGGCCAGAGAAAATGAGATCGTTGAAGTAAAATATTCAGGTCTTGCAGCAAAAATCAGTAACCCATCATTCAAGGTAATCGATGCTGCGAGCAAAAAGGAAGTTCCTTATCAACTGGAATTTAGGGGCTACGACAAGCCTGTCAATTTATTGATAGAAGTAAAGAAGCTCAAAGCTAAAGAGACTCTTAAGCTGGATATCGTACCGGGGCAGCCTGCAAAACATGCGCCGAAGACATTTGCGCGTTATGTACCTGAAAGGAAAGATGACTTCGCCTGGGAAAATGACCTTATAGCCTTTAGGATGTATGGCAAAGCCCTCGAAACTGCGAGCGATAATGCCACTGGCACTGATATCTGGTCTAAACGCACAGACAAGCTCGTTCTGGATGCATGGTATAAGGGAAACGACTACCATACCGACAAGGGGGAAGGAATGGATTATTACCAGGTTGGGATAACACTGGGAGCCGGCGATATCGCACCGTATTATCAGGATTCCATCATACTCTCTAAAAATTACCATCACTTTAAAGTTCTTGATAATGGGCCCTTACGCTCCACATTCCGGCTGGGATATGATGGCTGGAAAGTCGGCGATATGGAAATCTCCGCTACAAAAACCATCTCGCTGAGTGCAGGATCACAGCTCAATCGTATTGAGGTGAATTATCTAATGAAAGGTGCTGAACAAGCCGAGGTCGTTGCAGGGATCGTAAAACGCCCTCAGGATAGCCCGGTCCTTCTCGACGCAAGGAATGGAATTGTTGGATACTGGGAGCCTGAAGTAAAAGATAAAGGAATTATGGGTATCGGCCTCCTGACCAGCAATCCCAAAGAAGTAAAGAAAGCCAATGGGCATTACCTAAGCCGGATGACGATCAAAAATAATGTTCCGCTTGTATATTATAACGGCGGAGCCTGGAACCGCGCCGGAAAGATCACAACAGCTGAGGATTGGTTTAATTATTTAAAGGATTATAAATATAAGATTGATCACCCTCTGACTGTGAAAATCAAATAGAAATGGACAATTGGCGGTTGACGATCACTAGTATCCGGTAAAAAAACTCGACAAAAATGTTCTATGCTTTCCTCTGGAGTTTATTTCCTAATTTTTGAAAAGCCAGGGCCCCATTTAGAAAATTAAACCAGGCCTGACCCCGAAGGTGGTCACATGTTTATAGTAAATTTGTATCCGGTTTCCCGACCCCGAAGGTGGTCGTATGTGTATTAAATTGTCACATGCGACCACCTTCGGGGTCGATTTAGCGGAAATTTCTATTGCTATAAATATGCGACCACCTTCGGGGTCGAAAAGTGAAATCTTTTACCGGACAATAGTGGTTGACAATTGCCGGTAAAATGAGAATTAACTCCTAACTTAGGCGCCGCAACCAGCAACCTAGCAACCTCTGTCATTGCGAGCCTGCCTACCGCAGGCAGGCGCAGCGTGGCAAAACAACCAACAAAAATGAACCAACGTTACGCAAACAGCCCACAGGAAGTGGCAAAGATGAATACCGAAGAGATCAGAAACAATTTCCTGATTGAGGATCTGATGCAAAACGATAAGTTCAGCTTTACCTACTCGCATTACGACCGGGCAATAGTTGGCTCTGTAGTTCCTGTGAGCAAAGTGCTGGAGCTGCCAAACTTCGATAACCTGAGATCTGAATATTTTCTGGAAAGACGGGAACTTGGGATTATAAATATTGGAGGTGATGGTGAAGTAGTTGCGGACGGTGTTTCGTTTGGAGTAAAAAAGCTGGATGCAGTATATGTTGGGATGGGCACAAAAAGTGTAACTTTTAAAAGTATCTCTAAAGATAAACCTGCAAAATTTTACCTGTTCTCAACTCCCGCGCACCAGACCTATCCGTCGGCTTTGATCAAAAGAGAAGAGGCTGCTCCGGTTAACATAGGAAGCAAGGAAACAGCTAACGAGCGGTCTATATATAAATACATTTACCTGCAAGGCAAACGCAGCTGTCAATTAGTAATGGGCCTGACCCTTCTGCACCCCGGCAGCGTATGGAACACCATGCCTTCCCATACTCACGACAGGCGAATGGAAGCATATTTCTATTTTGATCTTCCGTCAGATCAGGTTGTGTTCCATTATATGGGCCAACCACAGGAGACCCGCCATTTGGTAGTTCAGAGCGAACAGGCAATTATCTCTCCCCCATGGTCCATACACTCAGGCTGCGGCACATCAAACTATGGTTTTATCTGGGCAATGGCAGGCGAAAATCAGGACTATGCAGATATGGATCCCGTTCAGGTTAAAGAGCTTCGGTAACCAAGTTCTCTCTCGTTGAAATGAGGGAACAGGTTTAACGCAAAGCACGCAGAGTACACGCTGAGAACGCAAAGTTTTTTCACAAAGAGCTTGTTAACGTTGTTTGGTTTGTTTCTTTCCCTGCGATCTCTGCGAAACACTCTGCGCCCTCTGTGTTAAAATAGGCGTCATGCAGTTCTTTTTTTATAATAAGATACTTTCATTGCGAGCCTGCCTGCGGTAGGCAGGCGAAGCGTGGCAAACCAAATTATTGCAAAGACTTCAAATACCGTTTCAGCTCCTCCAGATATATCTTATAGCAGTTCTCATTATTTTGGGCTTTGCCGATATTTCTGATCCCCCAATATCCTGAAAGGATGAAATAAGCCACCTCCTCTTCGTTTGTACCTGCCCGGATCTTCCCTGCCTTTCGTCCATGTTTGAAAGAATCCCTTAAAGCTTCAAGGCACCGATTCGATACGTTATTAAGCGCAAGGCTGAAATCAGGATTCAATGGAGACATCTCTTGTATCAGGTTAGCCAGAGGGCAGCCGTTTTGAACTTTGAAGAAAGGCATATCAAACAGGATGTGCCGGATCATTTTATAAATATCCTTTGCGGGTTTTTCAGACCCCTTTAAAGGCTGAATAAATCCCTGATGTATTTCCGGAGCGATAATTTCATTGATAACTGCCAGCCCCATTTGGTCCTTACTGCTAAAATGGTAGTAAAAGGCTCCTTTGGTGACTTTGGTAGTAGCAATAATATCATCGATACTAGTGGCCTGATAGCCCTTAACATAGATCAGGTCGAAAGCTTTCTGAAGAATGCCTGAACGGGTTTGGTTAGACTTTGTCATGAACATACCGCTTAGTATATAAGCAAAATACGCAAACTGGAGTTGAATTGAAGCATTAACCTGAGAATTAATTTAATACTACATTCTCTCCAAAGCTGTGCTTCGGCGGGCGGCTCCCTTTGGTCTCATAACTTTAAAAAATCTTCTCCCAATCTCAGATACTATTCATCCTCCAAAAAATGCGTTAAGTGCCCGAAAAAGAGAATACACGATTTCTATAGAGGTAATTTATTTGCTTCGGTAATAAAATAAAACTCTTACGTTATGGAATTTTAATGTTTTAAGCATCATTTAACTAAATCGGGTTAATCTTTAACACTTTTTAACATTAAATCCCTGATACCGGTGACTATTTAAACTAAAGAATTAGTTACCTTGCTTACGTGAAAGAGCCAAGACAGAAATAACTGAGGTATATTTTTTAATCTAATCTGCTGTTCACATGAGGACATCTTTCCTGGCAATCGTCCTGCTTTGCCTTTTTGCGACCTTATCATATGGTCAAAATCCATTTTCTGTTAAAGGCACGGTACTCGATACCGTTTCCAGTGTGCCCTTAATAAATTCGACAATCGTAATCCTAAATGCTAAGGACTCTACTTTGGTAAAATATACCCGTGCGGGATCAGATGGGAATTTTTCTTTCAATAATCTGAAAGAAGGAAAATTCATCCTTATGGTTTCCTATCCGGATTATGCGGATTATGTAGAGCGATTCACCCTGGATGCCGCAAAGAACTCATTGAATGCAGGCCGTATCAGAATGATTCTTACCGCCCGTCTTTTACAGGAGGTAATTGTGAAAGGTACTGTTGCAGAGATGGTGATTAAGGGAGATACCACCGAATTCAATGCCGCTGCATTCAAAACAGAAGCAAATGCAAAGGTGGAAGACCTGCTGAAACAGATACCGGGAATGTCAATAGATAAGGATGGAAAGATCACAGCGCAGGGGGCCAAGGTAGGTAAGGTGCTGGTAGACGGCGAAGAGTTTTTTGGTGATGACCCAACACTAGTTACTAAAAACATCCGCGCTGATATGGTCGATAAAGTTCAGGTTTATGATAAAAAGAGCGATCAGGCCACATTTACCGGAATTGATGATGGTGAAAAAACGAAAACCATTAATATTAAGCTCAAAGAAGATAAGAAAAGTGGCTATTTCGGGAAAGCGGAAGCGGGCGGTGGAAACGACGACTTCTATCAGGGCCAGGCGATGTTCAATGTCTTTAAAGGGAAGAAAAAATTATCTGCTTACGGTACTATTGGTAATACAGCCAAAACGGGGCTGGGCTGGGAAGAAAGCGGTAAGTACGGTTCCAGCTCAGCACAGGTAAGTGATGAAGGTTATATCTACTTTGGCGGATCCGGCGGGGACGAGCTTGACTCCTATGACGGGCGTTTCAATGGCCAGGGAAGACCTTTAACGCAAAGTGGCGGCGTGCATTACGATACCAAATGGAAACAGGATAAACAATCCATCAACCTTAATTATAAAGTAGGGGCAATCGGAGTTGCGGGCGCTTCTAATACATTAAACCAGAACAATCTGCCAACCGGGATCATAAACAGCAATTCCGGGCAAAATTTTGACAACTATATGTTCAGGCAAAAGCTTGATGCAACTTATGTTGTGAAGCTGGATTCAACCATGGAATTAAAGATCATGGCAGACGGCACACTCAAAAATAACACAACAGAAAGCACCTACTTATCGTCAAGTCTAAGAGGGGATGGAACGGCATTGAATGGAGGAACACGATCTGTCAGTACTGCCGGGGACCAGAGGATGTTTAATTCTTCCATGCTGTTAAATAAAAAGCTGAAGAAAAAAGGCAGGACGCTATCGCTGACTCTCGGGCAGAGATACAACGATGATGACAGTGATGGTTATCTTAATTCGAGTAACAAGTTCTTCAATACTACAGGGAAACTCGACAGCATTCAAAATATAGATCAGTATAAAGTAAATTTAACTACAACCTCAGGCTTCAATTCCAACCTCGCCTATACGGAACCTTTATCCAAAACTTTTTCCGTGATCTTTAATTACGGTTTAAATTACTCGGAAAGTAACTCTGACCGGAAATCGTTTAACCAGTCGATTGCAGGAAAATATGATATTCTTGACAAAGAGTTTAGCAACAATTTTGATCTTTTCCAGACATCAAATCAAGCAGGCGCAATCTTTAGTTACCGGCC
>NZ_JBBJNI010000215.1:0-5081 GCF_037719425.1 Daejeonella sp.
ACAACGGCAGCGGCATCCCCGATGCTATTAAAGAAAAGATCATGCAGCCATTTTTCACTACCAAGCCAACTGGCGAAGGCACGGGGCTTGGGTTGAGCTTGAGTTATGATATTGTAAAAGCACATGGCGGTGATTTAAAAGTAACCAGTAAAGAAGATATGGGAACAGAGTTTAAAGTTATCTTGCCTAACCTTAATAACGTTTAAATGCGAGTCTATTACAAATTCCATCTCATAAGTATCCTGTCGATATTCATTATTTCCGGATCCGCTTTTTGTCAAAATTATGTATCCAATGCTCAATATGATTCGCTGGCAAGAGAGTTGCTTAAAAAAACTACCGACGCAGAAAAGATAAAAGTACTTCAACTATTAATTGATCTGGAGCCGGAATTCTCTATCGAACCCCCACAACGGATGATAAATAATTTGGATCAATTGATTGATTTAAACAACAAAACCCGGGTTATAGATGAAGCTGGTTATAAGTCGCTGAGAGAAAGCTATCTTTTATGGCGGAACGGAGATTTAGAAAGAGCATTGATAGGCTGTAAAAAAACTATCGAGCTGTTTGATAAACAGAAAAAAGTTATGTTTAGGCTTCTCCTACAAATAAGGGTGCTTTACAACCTTTTAAGTAAGCTGGATGAGCGCTTTAAATATTATACAGAGAAACTCAATTATTACTTATTAACCGGCCAGCAGGAAAACACAGCTGCGTGCTATCACGGTATCGCAGGATATTACTTATATAAAGCAGATTATAACCTTGCAATAAGTAATTACTTAAAAGCTGCAAAGATTTATAAAGCTTTTGATACAGTTTATTATTACAATGCGATTGGAGTAGTAGGGGTAACTTATGCAGAATGGGGCAATGACGAAAAAGCTGATTATTATTTAAAACAAGCCATTCCAAAACATAAATTATTTAAAGACAGCGGAAACGTGGCATATTGTTTAACGCCACAAATTGTGCTTAACACCAGGCAAAAGCGATTTAGAGAAGCGTTAAATTTTGCAGATGAGGCAATTCGGTTTACAAAAAACAACTTTGATTCTGACGGCACTTATGCGATTATGATTAATCTGAAGGCCTTGGTCTATCTGGAGATGCAAAAGCCTGATCTGGTATTACCGTTATTAACGGAAGTTCAATCATTGATAGATCGTTTCGGTTACAAAATGTCTTCTACAAGTGGCGATTTAGAAGCTGATTATGCATTTTATAAATATTATCAATTAATAAATGATCAGGAAAAGGCAGCTAGTTCCTTACTTGCCGCGTATGACGAATCCGTAGAAGTAGATGTAAAATCACTACAACTTAAATATTTGAAAGAACTAGGCTTTTTTTACCAAAAAAACGAACCGGCACTTGCTTTACAATATTTGGCGAAATATTTTGAACTTAACCGTTCAATGGAAGAAAATAAGAGTTTAAAGGTGGCCCAGTTTGAACTGGAAGAGCAGGATAAAAAGCAAAACCAGCATATCACTACGCTAAAGCAGGAGCGTGCAGTTCAGGAAGCTACTATCAAACAACGCAACATAATTCTCTGGACTTCTTTGGGCGCACTATTGCTTATTGTTGCATCGGCACTGTTTTTATACCGGCAGCTTAGCATTAATAAAAAGGTGTTAGCTTCTCTTCGCAAAACCCAGACCCAGCTCATCCAGTCAGAAAAAATGGCTTCCCTTGGTGAGCTCACCGCAGGAATTGCACATGAGATTCAAAACCCCTTGAACTTTGTGAACAACTTCTCTGAGGTAAGCGTAGAGCTCTTAGAAGAAATGGAAATCCAACTCGCAAACGACGACAAGGAAGAAGCCCTCGCGATAGCCACTGACGTGAAGCAGAACCTTGAGAAAATAAGCCATCACGGCAAGCGTGCAGATTCTATTGTAAAGGGTATGCTCCAGCATAGCCGGTCTGGCAGCACAAGCAAAGAGCCAACTGACATCAACGCCCTTGCAGATGAGTATTTGCGGCTGGCTTACCATGGTCTCAGAGCTAAAGATAAATCGTTCAACGCGGAGCTGATAACTAATTTTGATCAGGCATTGCCCAAAATTTTAGTCTTTCCCCAGGATGTAGGACGGGTTTTACTCAACCTATACACCAATGCTTTTTATGCCTGTAATGAACGGAGCCAAAGTGCACAACCTGAAGAAGGCTACAAGCCTGTACTTGAACTAACTACAAGCGCGGAAGATGGCTTTGTCGTTATCAAAGTGCGGGACAATGGCACAGGCATCCCGGACAATATAAAAGATAAGATATTACAGCCATTCTTCACTACCAAGCCGACAGGCCAGGGTACCGGGCTGGGCTTATCGCTCAGCTACGATATTATAGTGAAAGCTCACGACGGCACCATCCATATTGACAGCAAGGAAGGTAGATTTACAGAATTTATAGTACGCCTTCCCTTGAAGGTTTAATAGTATATTTAGACCCATGAAAATATTAGTAGTAGACGATGAGGCAGATGTTCAGCCGCTCTTTTTACAGCGATTTCGGAAGGAAATTCGCAGTCATGAGCTTGATTTTGATTTTGCCCTTTCGGGCGAGGAAGCACTCAGGTATTTGGAGACGAATCATTCTGAAGTAGTGCTTATCCTGTCGGATATCAATATGCCGGGCATGAGCGGCATTGAGCTACTGACCAGGATACGACATGATTATTCTGCCCCGCCTCCGGTGGTAATGATGATCACGGCCTACGGCGATGACGAGAACTATCAGCAAGCTATGACAAATGGCGCTAATGATTTCCTGACCAAACCGCTTGATTTTAACCTGCTCAAAGAAAAACTTAAGGAACTAACATAAAAATGGCAAAAATATTAGTGGTTGATGACGAGGCAGATCTGGAACTGCTGGTTAAGCAAAAATTTCGCCGTAAGATCAGGGAGAATATTTATGAGTTTGTTTTTGCTCAGAATGGTGAAGAGGCGCTGCTAAAAGTGAGTGAGCATCCTGATATCGATATCATCCTCAGCGATATCAACATGCCGGTAATGGATGGGCTCACGCTATTGAGTCGCTTGCCCGAAGCGAACCCTATGCTAAAAGCGGTGGTGGTTTCGGCCTATGGCGATATGCAAAATATCCGCACCGCCATGAATCGTGGAGCTTTTGATTTTGTGTGCAAGCCAGTTGATTTTGAAGACCTGGACCTTACCATGGAAAAAACCATTCTACACGTTAAACAGCTTCAGGAAACCTTACAAGCTATTAAAGAGAACAACATTCTGAAAATGTATGTGGATGAGAATGTGTTGAATTTCATGGCGCACAAAGAATTCGAAACCAGCCTGCTAAAAAATGAGACGCTTGAAGCTACTGTTGTTTTCATTGATGTATGCGGCTTCACAGCCATTACAGAACAAGTTGCCGCAAATACAGTCGTAAAGCTTTTAAATGGTTTGTTCGATACGATCGTAAAGGAGATTATTGCACAAGGCGGACACGTAGATAAATTCATGGGGGATGCGGTTATGGCTGTGTTTAGGGGCGATTACCATTTAGACCGTGCTATTGATGCTGCCCTGGCTGTTAAAATCCAGGTCGAAAAGTCGGAGGCTATTGAAATGGGCAATATAAAGTACAAGCCTCAAATCTCTATCGGAATAAATTCGGGTGAAATGGTGTCTGGAAATATCGGTTCAGAAACGCTAAAACGGCTGGATTATACTGTTATCGGCGATGCTGTGAACCTTTCCCAGCGTCTGCAAACGGTGGCAAAAGCTGGTCAGATCATTATTACAGAAGAAGTATATCATAAGGCCAAAGAATCATTCAGTTGCGGGAAAGTAGGTGAGGTAAACTTAAAGAATAAGGCTAAGGCGGTGATGGTTTACGAGGTATTGGCTTAGGAAGCAAGTATCAACCTGCCTGCCGGCAGGCAGGGTAGCTAGTATCAAGTATCAAGTATCAGGTAATTTCTGCAAAGCACCACTTGCATGAATAAGAGTACATCTAACGCTAATGTTATATTATTATCCCCAGGCTTCGTCCTTGCTTTAATTAAAGTAGTCTACTTAATCTTTGACTTCTATAATGTTTTGGATTTGGTTATATGGTCCTTTGCCGGGTATGCATTTGGTCTGAAGGTTCCTCGACAAAATATAGCTCCAGGCTTACCAACTTTTGCAATTTGTTTATTTTTTGTACTAAAGCTTGGTTATTCGCCCCTATTACAGGGTGTCGGAACTGCCTATGCGATTTCACTAATCGCAATTCCCCTGGCTACGCTTATTGGGATAATTATTCGTCAGAAGCGTTCTGAGAAAAGAGTGGTGTAAAAACTAAGTTTAGTCCCCTTGACGAAATTTAGATCAGGCTGCCAGTTTCTCTCTGAAATTAACTCGCACAATCCCGCATCTTTTAGCCTGATTGATGGTATTTTGATGCCCAGGGCTTCACCCTGTTTTAACCCTGTCTTAGTACTGAGATCACCCTTAGATCACCCTTAGATAACACATGGATAAAAATGAATAAATACTTGCATTTCTATGCGGGGTACTAGAAAAATTTAGTATTATTTGCGGGTTTATGCCGTGCCATGGGTCAAATGCGGATAAGCAGGAACAGGAAGCAAACTCCATTTTTACGCAGAATTTACTCCTCTTTTTCATTTCTTTCCTGAAAAACACAAGTTTCTCAATTACGAATTTCATAATACGGCATTCACCACCATTGCGAATTTCGTAATCGTCGTTTTACCAGCATTGCGAAAGTGATAATTGCGCTTTCACCGGCATTGAAAATATGGTAAAAGTGCATTCTATTGGGAAAAGAGGAGGATTTTTGGTAAATTATGGGTAGGAAAAAGGGGGTATGAAGTCGGAGGTCGGAGGTCTGAAATCGGAGGCCAGAGGTCTGAAGTCGGACAGGAGGTATCGGATGGTCAAACCTTAGTGAACGCTTAGTGAACCACTAGTGAATCCTCAGTGAATGAAAAGATACAAGGTCTGAAGCCGAAGCCTGCCGGCAGGCAGGGTCTGAAGTCTGATGGAGGAGATTGAGGAGGAAATTAGAATTGAGTTTAGGGGAAATGGAATTGTACCGGTGCA
>NZ_JBBJNI010000067.1:0-5360 GCF_037719425.1 Daejeonella sp.
AAAGAAACTTCTTATTGGCCATTTCTCCGCGCGTTACCGTGAACTAGATCCATTGCTGGCGGAAGCGAAGACGATATTTCCAAACACTTTCCTGGCTATTGAGGGAATGACGTTTGAGATATAAGAGGAGCCAAGAACCAAGAGCCAAGACTTGTTAGAGATTAATATGGACGTGTATCGCACTTAAGCACGATTCTGCGCCCAGCATCCTATTAATCCTATTGACCCTAATCCTTCTTACCTCCAAACACAGAGAAACTAACATATCTCTTAGGATTAGCCTTAAGATCGATCATAAGCTTGTCGAGGTTTGCAGCAGCGTTATTGAGGTTGTTGTACATCTTCTCATCATTGATGAGTTGTCCGAGCGTTCCCTGGCCTGTATTGACTTTATTCACTATAACCTGAAGGTCAGCGACGGCTTTGTTGGCTTCTGCGATAGTTTGGGCGAAGTTTGCTTTGGCCACATCATCTGAAAGCTTCTCAAAATTGCTCATGATGTTAGTGATCTTCGCGTTGTTGTTCTTGAAATTACCAGTTATGGATTCAAGATTACTCATGATACCGGCAATTTTAACACTTTGAGAGGTTACTAAACCATCCACTGTTTTGGTGGTTCGTTCCATCGTTTCCAGAGTTCGTGCAATACTTGCAAAGCTTCTATCGAAATTACGCTGGAACTCCGGGCTTAAGGTTGCATTAATTGAGGTTAGTACTGAATCCATTCTGGCAATGATCTGTTCAGCCTTTTTTTGGATTGGCTCAATTTGATCTGTCAGGTTCATTTGAATGTTTGCGTTAAGGGTGTCACCGTCTTCGGCGAAATCACTTCCGGTACCCAACTCAAAAACAATTGCTTTTCCTCCAAGCAGGTCTGTGCTTTCCAGTTTTGCTATAGTGTTTTTCGGGATTGCATACTCAGGATCAATCTTAAACTGAGCAAGGATCTGTCCGTTAGGCTGTAAGGTAAGGTCTGAAACCCTGCCAATCTGATAACCATTAACGAGTACTGGCTTGGAGATTGCAAGACCGTCTACGCGATCATAACGAGCATAAAATTCATTCTCGCTGGAAAATACATCATTGCCCTTCAAAAAACTGTACCCGATGATTAATATTGCGATTGATACTGCTGCTAATACTCCTACTTTGGTTTCGTTTGTTATCTTCATTTAAACTTGCTTATCGGGCCTAAGTTATTCTAAATATAATTATTAATCAGCGGTCTGGTTTCTTATTGCAATAATATTATTAATCCGTAAGTTCCGCCTGTTTTTTATAAGTCTGGATTGCTTTTAACAAATTATTTACTATTTCGTTTTGACCAGCCTCTGAATTCATATATTCTTCTTCCTCAGGATTAGATACAAAACCAATTTCTGTTAGTACCGCGGGCATTCCGGCTTTCGCAAGCACAGCAAGGCTTTGTTCTTTAACACCTCTGTCAGTTCTGCCCGCAAGCACGTATTCATCCTGCATATAAGATGCCAGTTTTATACTTTGCTCACGAAACGCGTTCTTCATTAAAGAAAGCATGATAATACTTTCCGGATCTTTCGGATCGTAACCTTCGTAATTATTCTTATAATCTTTTTCAAGGAGTATAGACTCATTTTCCCGAATAACCACATCCTGCTCGTCTAAGCGTCCGAAACCAGAAACAAATGTTTCAGTTCCCCGTGTCGACGTGCTCTGTCTATTTGCGTATTTAGGTATTTTACGTCCGCGGCTATCTTTTCCATAGCCCACTATCACCCTTTTTATAGGCATCGAATTACAATGTATAGATATAAATAAATCCGCCTTTATATTATTCGCAATTCCTATGCGTTCAAAGAGCGGAACAAATACATCACTTGATCTTGTAAAAACTACTTTAACTTCTTTTAAATTCGCTGAAACAGCTTTTCCGAGCTTTAATGCAACTTGTAAGGCAATGTCTTTTTCTTTTGAAAAAACACCTCTGGTCGCACCGTCGTGACCACCATGCCCTGCGTCTATCACGATTGTCTTGATACGGTAAGGTACATTAGCGGCTTTTGTTGTAAAAGAAGTAAGAATTATTAAAAGTGAGACAGGCAGTAATACGTAAATGTATCTAATCAATGGTATATTTTTCATTAATTTTGAGCGTATATTATTATCTATCGTTGCAAAAATAGTATTCAACATCGAATTTGAAATTTATTAGACCCATTTTTCTTCATTTTTCTATAGTGCTGATGTGCCTGGGGTATTTTCATCCGACGGTGTATGCGCAGCAGCTTATTGTTCGTCCTGATAACGCAAAACGCGATACAACATTGCAGTTGCCTCTTGTAAAAATCGATTCTGTAAAAAAGTCAACCAGCAAATCAGCCCTAGAATCCGAAGTCACTTATTCTGCGGAAGACTCAATCATCTCAGATCGTGAAACCAATATAGTTAAAATGTATGGTAAGGCCAGAGTGAAGTATCAGGATATGGAACTTGATGCCGACTATATTCAATACGATCAGAAAAACAACACCCTCTTTGCCAAAGGGTTGATCAATGCAAAAACGAAAAGATATACCGGCAGGCCCTTATTCAAACAAGGCTCAGAGCAACCCATAACAACAGACTCCTTGTTCTTCAACTATAAAAGTAAAAAGGGAAAATCGTACGGTGTTTATACAGAGGCAGAGGGCGGTTATCTTCAGGCGCAGCAATTTAAAAAGAATGAATATGGCGAAGGAAACTTTGTACACGGAGTTTACAGCTCATGTAGTCTGCCTTATCCTCACAATCACTTTGGTATTAATATCACAAGAGGAATCGTAACCGAAAAACAGATCATCACTGGCCCTGCATATCTTGATATCGAAGGAGTTCCATTACCCCTGGGAATTCCTTTTGGGTTTTTTCCAAAGCCGAACAAACGTTCAGGGGGGCTTCTGTTTCCCACCTTCGGCGAGGATCTTAGGGGCTTTTTTATGAGAGACCTGGGTTATTATATCGGATTAAATGATTACTGGGATCTGGCCACCCGCGGTACTTTATATTCTAAAGGATCATACGAGCTGAGCTCGGCCGCACGTTACCGTAAGAACTATAAATACGATGGAAGCGTAAACTTCCGGTTTGCGTCAACAAAAAACGGGGTTGAAGGCACCGAAGCTTTCAAACATCCCAGTAAAGATTTTAATTTAACCTGGAGCCATTCGCAAAGCCCCCTAGCAAACCCGGGTACCACGTTCAGTGCGTCAGTAAATGCAGGTACAGGATCATTTTTCAGGAATGCGCCCGGAGCAGTTTCATACAACCCGACAGAAATAGCCCGTAATACACTCTCGTCAAGTATTAGTTATGGGAAAGTTTTCCATGATGGTCTGTTCAATTTTACGTCCAGCTTAACGCATAGCCAGGATATCGAACAGAAAACCGTGTCGCTGCAATTACCGCAATTCAACCTGGGCATGACTACTATCAATCCTTTTGATAGCAAAGACCGCGCTGGAGAGCAGAAATGGTTTCAGCGAATCAGTCTTGGATATACCATGCAGGGAACCAATCTGATCAATACGACGGAAAGCCTGCTTTTCAAAAAGGAAACATTGAGGAAATTTCAGAACGGGTTAAGGCATGATATTCCTATATCAATGTCGTTAAACGTGGCGAAGTTTTTCCAGTTTAATTCAAGTTTGAACTACAGTGAAAAATGGTACCTGCAAACGATCAGGAAACGCCTGGCTCCGGTTGCTTCAGGTTTCGCATCGGTTACTGATACAGTAGGTGGATTCAGCAGGGTTTACGACTACAGTATTAACAGTGGATTTTCAACCAAGGTGTATGGTAAATTTAACTTCAAGAAAGGGAAGTTAATGGCTTTGCGTCACGTGATGACACCCTCAGTTGGCGTAAACTACCAGCCTGATTTTGGATCTGATCGCTTTGGTTTTTTCCGTAATTTACAGAATGATACCGCCCGGGTGGCAACTCGGTATTCGATTTATGAAGGGGCTTATTTCGGAGCGCCTTCAGTGGGAAGAGTTGCAGGGATAGGATTTAGTCTCGACAATAATGTCGAAGCAAAGGTTCGGTCAACCGCTGATTCTACCAAAAGCTCCGTTAATATTCCTATACTTCAGAGTTTAACTTTTTCCGGTGCGTATAATTTTGCCGCCGAAGAATTCAAGTTATCGACAATCGGGTTTTCAGGACGAACAGCCCTGTTTAAACAAAAAATGGGGATTAACTTTTATGGTACATTAGACCCTTATAAACTTGATGGTACTGGCAACAGGATAGACAGGTTTACTATAAATAACGGAAGCCTCGCAAGGCTTACAAGTTTTGGCCTCTCTACAGATTTCAGTCTAAATTCAACTGCGATCAAAAGCCGAAACAAGAATCTGAATCAGATAGAAGCAGGGAAACAAAATTTAACACTCCAACAACAGGATGAACTAAATGCCATCAGCAGGGATCCAAATGCGTTCGTTGACTTTAATGTACCATGGAATATAAGTGCAGCTTACAGCTTTAATTACTCCAAAAATGGATTAAAGTCTGTTGTTACCAATACTCTGAATTTTTATGGAGATTTCAATGTAACCCCTAAATGGAAAGTTCAGTATACCTCAGGTTATGATTTCCAGCGAAACGATCTCAGTCTTACAACATTCTCGATCTACAGAGACCTTCATTGCTGGGATCTGTCATTCAGATGGTCGCCTATAGGGCCTTACAAGTTTTACAGTATGGACCTTCGGGTTAAAGCTTCAATACTCCAGGACCTAAAATTGAGCAAACGCCGCGATTTTTACAATAATTTCTAATCTATGTTAGCCGAACTAATAACCATTGGCGATGAAATACTCATCGGACAGATCGTTGATACTAATTCTGCTTGGATGGCTCAACAGTTAAATATGGCTGGAATAAAGGTTAAGCAGATCACGTCTGTTTCTGATGAGAAGCAGCACATTTTAGATTCACTGAACGAGGCATCCCAAAGGGCAGATATCATCCTCATAACAGGCGGTCTCGGACCCACAAAAGACGATATCACAAAAAAGACACTCGCTGAATACTTTAATGTTGGTCTCCGGACTGACGAAGGCGCGCTTGAAAATGTAAAGCGAATCTTTTCAAAGTATAATTCACCGATGCTGGAAACTAATCTCAGGCAGGCTGAAGTACTCGAAAACTGTACAACCTTACTTAATTTGAACGGCACAGCGCCAGGAATGTGGATAGAAAACGATGGCAAGGTATACGTTTCAATGCCGGGAGTTCCGTTTGAGATGATGTATATGATGGAAGAACTGGTAATTCCCAAAATCAAGGAGTCGTTTCAGTTAGAGTCGATCGTTCACCACACTATACTCACAGCGGGA
>NZ_JBBJNI010000067.1:5370-18816 GCF_037719425.1 Daejeonella sp.
GCGGGAATTGGAGAGTCGATGCTTGCCGATAAGATTTCATCTGTTGAAGATTCTCTTCCGGATCATATCGACCTTGCATATCTGCCCAAGTTGGGGGTGGTCCGGTTAAGGCTAAGTGGCCGCGCCTCGGATGTTGATACCTTAAAAAAAGAGATCGCTCTTTACGCATCGCAGATCGTTGGTCTGGTGGAAGAGTTTGTTGTTATTGAGGCCGATCTACCGCTTGAAAAGGCGATTTTAGATACTATGGCTGGAAAGGGGCTGACCTTATCTACCGCTGAAAGTTGCACTGGAGGATACATCGCTCGTCTTTTGACACAGCATCCGGGAAGCAGCAAAGTTTTTTTAGGCGGCGCCGTTTCGTATTCCAATGATTTGAAAATGACGATGCTGTCTGTTTCCGAAGAAACCCTTTATGAGTTTGGAGCAGTAAGTGAACAAACTGTTCTTGAAATGGCGAATGGCGCGGTTGTCAATTACAAATCGGATTATGCGATCTCAGTAAGCGGTATCGCTGGCCCGGATGGCGGAACTGAGGAAAAGCCAGTCGGAACCGTCTGGGTTGCTGTGGCGGGTAAAACGAAAACCATTTCGAAAAAATTTCAGTTCGGAAACAAAAGAGCTCAGAATATTGAAAGATCGGCGATCAATGCACTTTTTCTGCTGCATAAATTAGTGAAAGAAGAACAAGCTTAATGAAGATGTCCGAAAAAGCTTAGTTTTGTAATCAGATAACCAATTCATAAACCTACTATGGCCCGATACGAATTAGTGCTTCCTAAGATGGGGGAAAGCGTTGCCGAAGCTACTATCATTAAATGGACAAAGCAGCCCGGTGATTTAATAGATATAGATGAGTCTGTTTTAGAAATAGCCACTGATAAAGTCGATTCCGATGTACCGTCACCGGTAGCGGGAAAACTTATTGAGACGCTTTATAAAATGGATGATGTCGTTCAGGTAGGTGCCACGATCGCAATAATTGAAACCGGCGGTTCCTCAGGAGGCAATGAAGTTGCAGAAGATACTAAAGAGCCTGTTAAACATCCTGAAGCTCCAAAGGCTGATAATAGCACTCAGACCGATAGGGCAGAGCAGCTTGAGAGCGTATCTGCAGTTAGCCAGGAGCAAAGAAGCAACCCTGTTGCAGACAATACTTCCGGCAGATTTTATTCACCTCTGGTGAAAAGTATGGCCGCTGAAGAAGGAATAAGCACGACGCAGTTGGATTTAATTAAAGGCTCCGGATCAGAAGGCCGGGTTACGAAACAAGATGTTCTTGATTATATAAATGATAAGGATTCCAATGCTACAGCGCCGGTGGCTGCAATTCAGCCAGATGCCGAGCCTGCCAAAATAGCTCCGCCTGTACCAAAAACTCAGCCGGCAATTTCCGAACCAAAGACACAACCTGCTATTTCATTATCTGCAGGTGACGAAATAATCGAGATGGACCGTATGCGTAAGCTCATTGCTGAGCATATGGTGATGAGTAAACATACTTCACCTCACGTTACATCTTTTGTTGAGGCCGATGTTACCAATCTGGTTCAATGGAGAGACAAGGTGAAGAGTGATTTCGAGAAAAGAGAAGGTGAGAAGATAACCTTCACTCCGATATTCATGGAAGCAGTTGCCAAGGCGATCAAAGACCTTCCAATGATCAATGTTTCAGTTCATGGAACACAGATCATAAAAAAACGCGACATCAATATCGGGATGGCTGCAGCACTGCCTTCAGGCAATCTTATAGTGCCGGTTATAAAAAATGCAGACCAGCTAAACCTGGTGGGATTAACAAAGGCCGTAAATGACCTGACTAAGAGGGCGCGTAACTCTCAGCTTAAACCTGATGATACAGTAGGAGGAACCTTTACATTGACCAATGTCGGTACTTTCGGCAATGTGATGGGTACGCCTATTATAAACCAGCCTCAGGCAGCTATTCTAGCTGTAGGAGCAATCAAAAAGAAGCCTGCTGTTATGGAAACGGAATATGGGGATGTAATCGGGATCCGGCATATGATGTTCCTTTCTCTCTCTTATGATCACAGAGTAGTTGATGGTGCATTAGGTGGCTCATTTGTTAGAAAGGTCGCTGACTACCTTGAAGCGTGGGATATTAATCGCGAAATCTAAATTTAATACGGATATTTTTCAATACCAGATGAAACACCTAAAGGCATTCCTGATCTGCGTCGTACTCCTTCAAGGTTTGAGTTTCACGGGCATCGCTCAAGAGGCGCCACCATTCTTTAATGAAATTGAAGCATTCAAAAAGCAGGATGCCATTAATCCGCCGCCTAAGAACGTCATTCTTTTTGTGGGGAGTTCATCCTTCAGGGGCTGGACTAATGTTCAAAGCGCTTTTCCAGGCTACACGATAATTAATCGCGGCTTTGGAGGTTCAAGTTTGCCTGATGCTATCAGATATGCGCCTGATATTATTATTCCGTATCAGCCTAGGCAGGTTGTGATCTATGTCGGTGAGAATGATTTTCCTGCAGATGGCGTGAGTGCTGAAATTGTCTATGATAGATTTACAACATTGTTTGAGATCATAAGAAAGGGTCTTCCCAAAGCCCATATTCTGTTTGTTTCTTTTAAGCCAAGCCCAAGCAGGTTAAAATTCCTGCCTGAGATGGTAAAAGCAAATGCAATGATCAAGGACTATCTTAAAAAATACCGCAGGACGGATTATGTGGATGTCTATTCGAAAATGTTGCTTGCAGACGGCACACCCATGCCCGACATTTTCAAAGCAGATAAACTGCACATGACTGAAGCCGGATATGCCATCTGGCAAAAAGAGATAAAACCTTATTTGAAGAAATAGCTGTAAATGAATCAAGAGCCAAGAATCAAGAGCCAAGATATAATTCGGTTATTCCAGGTTACTAAATCTAATTTATATTTAAACTTCTACTTCTGTCGCTGACGATGTGAACAAAGGGAAATACTGGGAAGTTATTTAGTGTATTTCTGTCTTGATTCCTGGTTCTTGGTTCTCGAGTCTCAATTTCGTAAGCTCTTCAAATTTGCCTGTAAGCGCACCTGCTTGCGCGATAAATGCTCCATCATTCTCGATGAGGTCTTTTTTGGCGATCAGCTCGCTGATCTTTACCCCGCCAAGGACATATTTGAGCTCGACACTCTGATGTTGTTCTCCTATAAAATCGAAGTTGATCTGACCGATCAGGTCATCGCTTTTGTACCTGATATAGACAGGTAGAACATGGTCGTTTTGCAGCTTTAGCCTGGAGTCGTTATGATATTTTTTGTACTCATAACGGTAATCGTAACGCAGTGCAGCAATGTCAGAAAGCACTGCTGACCCTGTCGGATGGCCTCCAGCCCCTTTTCCATAGAATAATTGCTGATCAGCAAAAGCAGCTTTGACAGACACCGCATTGTATTCATTCTCAACATTGTATAGAAAATCGCTTTTAGGAACTAAACGAGGAATCACGTATAAAGCGATTTCGCTCTCATTCAGTTTTTTAGCAGTCGGAACTAACTTTATCTTAAGTTTATGCTCCTGAGCGAAATGAAGGTCGGCAATAGAAAAATTTTGAATTCCAGTGTTCAGGACTTCTTCTGGTTTTACGAAAGCGCCATAGGCATGGGCCGCTGCAATCACAAGTTTGAATTTAGCGTCATATCCTCCAACATCCAGCAAAGGGTCTGTTTCAGCGAAACCAAGATCCTGAGCCTGCTTCAATGCGTCATTGTACTCAAGGCCTTCATTTGCAATTTTTGAAAGAATATAATTTGACGATCCATTGAATATCCCGCTGATGGAATGCAGGAGTTCATTGTCATAATACTCCTCAAGGTTCCGAATGATTGGAATACTGCCGCAAACAGCACCTTCGTATAAAAGAGATGTTCCATGTTCATTCTGAAGCGTAACGAGTTCGTTAAGGTGTTCAGCAATCATCTTCTTATTCGCAGAAACTACATTTTTGCCGCTCTTTAAAGCTTTTGTTGTAATCTCGAAAGCTGCATCAGCATCGTTGATCAGCTCGACAACTGTATTAATTTCAGGATTATCCAGAATGTCTGTTGCATCAGTGGAAAACAAACTTTTCGGAAGTGTTCTTGGTTTTGTAGGATTCTTGATCACTATTTTCCTGATCTCAATATTAAGATCTTTAGTGCTGATGATATCATGCAGGCCCTGACCCACAACTCCGAAGCCGAAAAGGCCTATTGTTAATCTTTTACTCATTTAAGCGATTTTGTGTAAGCTGATCACCTGGTTTTCAGTTTCAGCAGTATTAATAAATGTTCCGATTTCTTTTGTAAGGATCTCTGTTTCTATAAGGAAGCCGTCATGGCCATAAAATGAATTCAGTTCGGCGAAACGGGCGCCGGGAATGTTCTTTGCGAGGAATTGTTGTTCTTCTAAAGGGAACAGAACGTCATTAACTATCCCAATTACAAGAGTTTTAGCCTCAATCTGCCGTAATGCGTCAACAATTGAAGGTCTTTTCCGTCCAACGTTATGGCTGTCCATTGCCTTTGTAAGATACCAGTAACTATAGGCATTGAAGCGGTTAACCAGCTTCTCTCCCTGATAATTCTGATAAGAAGAAGCCTTGAAGTCTGTGATCTTTTCAGTGCCAACTTCTAACTGGGTGGCTCCGTATGTTCCGTAGCTTCTGTAGGAGAGAAGGGCAATGCTCCGGGCCACTTTTAAGCCTTTCTTGCCGCCATTTTCTAATTGAGAATAAAACGTGCGATCAGTAGTAATTGCAAGTCGCTGGCTCTCATTAAAAGCAATACCCCACGCTGAATGCTGCGCGTTTGCAGCGATAACAACCAGCTTCTTTACTCGCCTTGGCTCCAGAATTGCCCATTCCATTGCCTGCTGGCCACCAAGTGATCCACCTATCAGCAAGCCGATCTCCGGTAAACCAAGGTGGTCGGCAAGGATTTTATGCGAAGCGGCAATATCTCTTACTGTGAATTCAGGGAAGGCTAGATAATAGGGAAGGCCGGTAACATTATTTTTACTAAGCGGGTTAGTTGTGCCGTAGTGGGAACCCAAAACATTCGCACAAACGATAAAGTGCTCTTTTGGATTAAACAGACAATTATCTCCAAAAAGTCCTTTCCACCATTCAAACACATTGGAATTTGCTGTAAGAGCGTGACATACCCAAATAACGTTGTTTTTTTTCCCATTCAATGAACCGTAAGTATGATAAACTATCTGTAAGTTGTTTATCTTCTTACCGCTTTCAAGCTTGAATGGCTTCTTATGGTAATATATATTCTCAGTGTTCATTCTTATTTTTAAGATCGTGGCTGGAAAACCCAGCTGGTATTTAGTTTAATTCTTTCGCCGTAAGGCTTGTTCAATTTTAATATACGTTTGTGATTTTTACGTGAGGATATCGGCGACCTGCCGTTATATAAAGTGGAAAAAAGGGTAAACCCTTAACAATCTTCAATAACAGCAGGTCGTGCGCATGCACAGACAATCAACTTCAAAAATAAATTGCTGATGAGCCTTTGGCTTAATGCTTTCCGTTTTGGAAAATACAGGAACTGTAGTGTTTTCTCTTTTCATCCTTATAAATTTATATTTCCCTTTCGGGACAGGAATTGGCACCTTCCCCGAATTTACCGGGGGGTTGTCAGTGGGTCATAGAGCCTGATCTCTCGCCACTTCTGTATAAATCAATAAACTAAGAGCTTATTGAAGACAGATTGATATTGCTACCAAATAATATTTCAAATATAGGTGTTGGATTATATTGAAACCAAATTTAATTTGCAAAATATTTTAATTCATTGACCGTCAATCAATTGACTTAAAGGCATTTTCAAGATCCTTGATCAGATCGGTAATGTTTTCAATCCCAACTGAGACTCGAATTAAGTTTTGAGGAGTTTTTGTAGCAGGGCCTTCAACAGAAGCACGATGTTCAACAAGACTCTCCACACCGCCCAAACTTGTCGCCTGAGTAAAAATTTTAAGAGCATTTACAACCTTAATAGCTTCATCTGACCCTCCTTTTACGAGGAATGAAAGCATTGCGCCAAATGTACTCATCTGTTGTTTAGCAACTTCATGGCCAGGGTGACTTTCCAGACCGGGGTAATAGACCTTCTCCACAAAAGCACTTTTTTCAAGGAACTCAGCAATCTGAATAGCATTCTCATTATGCCCGCGCATACGATATGGAAGGGTTTTAATTCCTCTAACCGTCATATAGCAATCGAAAGGAGAGGGCACAGCACCTCCAAGAACCTGGATGGCTCTGATTTTATCCCAAAAGGAATCCTTTACGGCCGTCACCAGAACCCCGCCAAGGACATCGCTATGTCCGCTAAGGTATTTGGTTGTAGAGTGCATCACGAAGTCACACCCCAGGGTCAACGGAAGCTGAAAAATAGGGGTGCTGAATGTATTGTCACATGCAAGCAGTATACCCTTGGATTTTGCAAGCACTACAAGTGCCTTTATATCACAGATTTTCAGCAGTGGATTAGAGGGTGTCTCAATCCAGATCAATTTGGTTTCCGGCCGAACGAGTTTTCTAACAGCAGGCAAATCTGACATATCAACGAAATCTACATCCAGAATTCCTTCAAACACCTGAAGAAGTTGAGCCCGCAAGCCATGATACATATCATCAGGAGCAATTATATGTGATCCTGGAGACAGGGCCTGAAAAAGAGCGGCAGCCGCCGCATTTCCCGACGAAAAGGCACATGCGTCAGGCCCTTGCTCTAATTTGGCTATTACATTTTCAAGAGATTTTCTGTTGGGATTATCAATTCGAGAATAAATAAATCCTTCCGGATAGCTGCCATCCAAAGCCCGCTGATAAGTGGTTGATAAAGATATAGGCTGAATAACAGCTTTGGAATGTTCGTCAATTTTATTTCCGGCGTGAATGGCTATGGTTTCTATTTTCATTAAATGTTGTTTTTAAGGCTGGGAAGCTTTCATAAATATAAAAGCAACGATGCTTGAACTGGGGCTTAATTTACAATTACCTATCGATAAAAATAAATCCGGCTGCCTATTCGTATTTTTACATGCTTTTACAAGCAAATGATACTGATTAGACGCACTTATCGTACTTTTGTAGAAAGAACTCTGAATGAACTCTGAATTAAGTTTCAATCTCCTTTTAGCCGACAAAAACCTTCCTGCTGATCTCAGATCCATAGCAGAGAAAGTAAAATCAGGTGATCGCATTTCTTTCGACGAAGGTGTTCTGTTATATGAAAAGGCTGATCTTGGCTATGTCGGAATTCTGGCCAATTTTATCCGCGAAAAGCGGCATGGCGATAAAACCTACTTTAACCGTAATTTTCATATAGAACCAACTAATCTGTGTGTATACGATTGTAAGTTCTGCTCGTATTCCGTTCTTATAAAAGAACGGTCGGATGGCTGGGAATACACCATGCAGGATATGCTTGACATAGTAAAAAAATACGATGGCCAGCCGGTAACTGAGGTACACATCGTTGGCGGGGTTCTTCCGCAGTATGATGTAGAGTTTTATTCCGAACTATTTACCGCTATCCATAAACATCGCCCTGAATTGCATGTTAAAGCATTAACGCCAGTTGAGTATCACTATATCTTTAAAAAGGCGAAAATAGATTATGCAACCGGGATGAAACTAATGAAGGAGGCCGGTCTTGAATCTATACCTGGCGGCGGCGCCGAAATATTTCATCCGGATATCCGGGTACAAATCGCAAAAGACAAATGCACGGGCGACCAGTGGCTGGAAATCCACGAGGAATGGCATAAATTAGGGATGAGGTCTAATGCAACAATGCTTTATGGACATATCGAGGAATATTGGCATCGGATCGATCATATGGAAAGGCTTAGAGCTCTTCAGGATAGGACAGGCGGATTCCAAACTTTCATCCCCTTGAAATTCAGGAATCAGGACAATCAAATGTCAAATATTCCGGAGGTATCTGTGATAGAAGATCTTAGAAATTACGCGATAGCCCGGATTTACCTTGATAACTTCGATCATATAAAGGCCTACTGGGCGATGATCAGCCGGAATACTGCGCAGCTTTCGCTTAATTTCGGTGTTGATGATATCGATGGAACACTTGACGATACCACCAAAATTTACTCTATGGCTGGGGCTGAAGAGCAGCACCCGGCGATGTCAACGCAGGAATTGGTTGAGCTTATAAAACATGTGGGGCGACATCCAATAGAGCGTGATACGCTTTATAATGTAATTACTGACTATCAGAACCATGAATTTCCACTTGAGGAAAAACCTAAATTTTATAAATTACCAGTGCTGAATTGAAGAAAACACTATATATAATCCGCCACGGCGAAACAGATCTGAACAAGCGGGGAGTTGTACAAGGCCGGGGAATGGATACAGATTTAAATGATCGGGGCAGGGAACAGGCAGAAGCGTTTTACCAGGCTTACAAAGATGTTCCTTTTGATAAAATATACACCTCGACGCTAAAACGAACCCATCAAACCGTCGGGAAATTCATCGACACTAATATTCCCTGGACTCAGTATCCTGGCCTAGATGAGCTTGGCTGGGGGATCTATGAGGGGATGGAAAGCAGTGAGTTTATCCGGGGTGAATTCGTTAGCATTCTGGGCAAATGGAATGCAGGTGAGCTGCATCATAAGTTCGAAAGAGGTGAAAGCCCCCTGGAGGTCAAAGAAAGGCAGTTAACTGTGCTTGAAACGCTGATTGAAGATGCCGATGATCAGAATATTCTTATCTGCATGCACGGGCGGGCTCTGCGCTTGTTCCTTTGCTTGTTAACGAATATACCTTTGAGTGAAATGGACTCATTCCCACATTCCAACACCACTTTATACAAGGTCGAATATGACGGGGCAGAATTCCATATCATTGATTTCAATAACACAGATCATTTAAATTCCATTCCGATTGGCTTTGAATAAAATCAAAATTTCCGCAGTTTCATATACGAATACCAAACCATTTGTCTACGGCTTAATGCATTCGGGCATTCTAGATCAGATTGATTTGAGTTTAGATATCCCTTCAGATTGCGCATATAAGTTAATTAATAATCAGGTAGATATAGGTTTAGTTCCGGTTGCAGCTTTGCTTGAAATCCCGGACTATAAGATCATATCTAATTATTGTATCGGTGCAAGCGGCGCGGTTGATTCGGTTTTTATTTTTAGCAATAAGCCAATAGAAGAGGTCAGGACAATCACGCTTGACGTACAGTCTAGAACCTCCAATAACCTTGCGAAGGTCCTGCTGAAAAACTATTGGAAGGTCACACCTGATTTTGTTGTGGAAGAGCCTGCAGACGCTTTTGTCCAGATCGGCGACCGTACATTCGGTAAAAAAGAACAGTACGCGTACAGATACGATCTTGCTGAAGAATGGCAGAAATTTAACGGATTACCTTTCGTTTTTGCTGTATGGGCTGCAAATAAGGAGATTCCGGAAACTTTCGTGCTCGACTTTAATGAAGCTTTGAAATATGGATTAGAGCATCGTAATGACGTAATTAAAGGAATTACACGTAAGGAAAACTTTGATTTTGAAGATTATTTGATCAACAAAATCGACTATATCTTAGACGAGAAGAAACTTGAAGCGTTAAAGACGTTTCACGAATTGATTAAAAAGCTATAGCACCTAATTAGCTAAGCTACTAAGCACAAGCTGAATAGCCTTATCTACCACTTTAGCAGGGTTAGCGGAAAATTCAAGCTTTGTCCGGCTTGCAAGTATCGCATTCAGAGATAATGCTCTATGACCTAACACACTTGCTAAAGCATAGATCCCGGCCGTTTCCATCTCAAGGTTTGTTAAACGGTGATTTCCGGACCTGAATGAGCTAAATAGAGAAATCAGGTTTGGAACCGTAGTTTTCGCGCGAACCTCACGGCCTTGCGGAGCATAAAATCCTGGTGCGGTTACTGTGATTCCCTTTTCGAGATCTTGCCCTATCAAATTTAGTAATCCTTTATCCGCTGCGATCAGATAAGGTGAAATACCCTGAATATGCTTGAAATGTGATTTGACTGAATCCAGTAACTGGTGCTCATCACCAGAAACGGTATGAACATAATAATGCATCAATGCATCGAGGCCCAATGCAAATTCAGAAACCAATATAGTGTCCATTGGAATATCGTCCTGAATAGCGCCTGAAGTGCCTATACGGATAATATCCAGGCTTTTTAATGTACTGTTAACCAGCCGGGTATCGAAATTGATATTTACCAGGGCATCAAGCTCATTTAGGACAATATCTATATTATCAGTCCCTATGCCTGTTGAAATAACAGTAATCCGTCGCGAGCCAATATATCCCGTGTGGGTAATGAATTCACGTTTACCTTTTCTTACTTCTATGCGGTCAAAGTGCCGGCTAACATCGCTGACCCTGTCGGGATCGCCAACGGTTATAACCGTATCTGCAATATCTCCCGGCAGCAAATTAAGATGGTAGACACTGCCGTCTTCATTAAGTATGAGATCTGTTTTTGATATAGTTTTCATTATTTTGGCTAATGTGAGCGAAGGAATATCACTAATTCTGTAGTCCTATTAAAATGAGCTATCCCTTTCGAGATAGCTCGGTTTTTAAGTATTGGTAATTTTATTTGCTCGTGGTTTAACGTAATAATTTCTGCTTAGCTTTTTAAGTTTAAACTCTATTTTTTGAATTTTACATAAGTTTCTAACCAATTATCCTGCTCCCAAAGCATGTGCAAAATATTTTCTTTACCTCTATAACTATGCGCTTCATAAGGTAAAAAAGCAAATCTTACAGTGCCGCCAGCACCTTTAATCGCAGCAAATAGACGTTCACTATTGATAGGGTAGGTACCTGTGTTATCATCACTATCGCCATGTATCAGTAGGATTGGTGTTTTAATCTTGTCAGCATAGCTAAACGGACTCATTTCATGATATAATTGAGGAGCTTGCCAATAAGTTCTTTCTTCATTTTGAAAACCAAACGGGGTCAACGTTCGATTATATGCTCCACTCCTTGCAATTCCTGCTGCAAATAAATTAGTATGGGCTAATAAATTCGCCGTCATAAATGCACCGTAACTGTGCCCACCAACCGCCATTCTCTTTCTATCACCAACACCCATATCAGCTAGTTTCCCAATTGCTGCTTCGGCATTAAGTTTCAATTGCTCGACAAAAGTATCATTCGGACGTTTATCTCCTTGTGCTACAATTGGCATTTCCGCATTGTCTAATACAGCATAGCCTCTGGTGACCCAGAAAACTGGACTAGCCCAGCTCAGGGTGGTAAATCTATTCTCAGATCCCCGTACCTGGGCAGCATCAGCAGCAGAGATAAACTCCCTCGGGTAAGCCCAAATTATTGTTGGTAAAGGCCCATCCTTGGCTTTATCATAATCTTTTGGTAAATATAAATCACCCGTTAGGTCTATACCATCAGCTCTTTTATAAAAAACCTTTTCTTTTGTTATGCCTTCAAGTCCAGGATAGGGATTAGTAAAATTTGTTACCGGTACATCGGCAGAGTTCAAAGTTAAATTCTTGATATAATAATTAGGGACAACTTTTTGACCTTCTCTTCGGGTTAATAAAATTAATTTAACCGGGTCAATTACATCACTCACGAATTCATAAGTTCCTTCAGCACTTCTCCATATAATCTCATTCGTTTTAGTTGTTAAGTCCAGTTTTGATAAATAGGGCAAATCACCTTTTTGTGATGCTCCTATAGCGTTATTCATCAATATTTTAGTATTATTATCTACCAGGGTAATTACCTGTCTGCCGTACTTATTTTTTGATGTCACCGGACTGCCAAAACTTCCATAAGCATCTGTTTGGTTTCTTGAATATAATTCTACTAAGGATCCGGTCGTAGGATTAAACGTGCTTACTTTACTCGTTTGCTTACTTCTCAAACCTTCATTAACTAATGCTAAATTTTCGTTTCCCCATTGCACTCCTCTATATCTTGTAATCGTTTTGAATAATTCTTTTTCGAAACCAGTGAATGGAGCACTTAAAGCATATACAGCGTCATGAAACGGCACTTCAGTTTTGATTAGACCACCATCTAAAGGTTTTGCCCATGTTATTGTGGCCGGCTCATCATCCCTCCAATCAAAACCTCTGGGGACATTTTGTAAATTATCATAGCCCGAAGGTGTGCCTTCCCTTGATGGTAATTCCGCGATAACTTTAACAACTTTACCGGTTAAATCCTGGATAGCTACAGTTGAAGGAAAGCCTCCTGCAGTGACTAAATATGAAAACGGTTTTTTTATAGAATTTACTAATAGATATTTTTTATCTGGAGATAAAATAACCGAAGAATAAATAGCAGGTTTACCAATTGGGGTTTCTAAGCCTGCAGTATTTTTCACTAGCTGGGAAGTTGCGTAAAACTCAAATAAGCTCTCATCATATGGAGATTTAATTAAATCCTGATAAGTAGCGCCTGGGGCTGCTTTTCCTAAACTTTGCTGAACTGTCGGGCCTTTAGGTTTTAATGGTTTTTGAGGTGCCAAACTTGCTGGCTGCAATATCGTTCTATAAATAACAGTCTGATCATTTAACCAGGTAGTCCCATTACCTAACACCACATTTAAAAATTGTTTATTGATTTTTACAGCCTTTTTTGTAGCGACATCAATCATATATAAATCAACTCCTTTGGCAGAAGTATTGGTGAAAATAATTTTATTTTCTGACAGATTCCAACTCACACTACCTGCCAGAAGCGGTTGTGGTAAGCCACTTACCTGAAAAGTTTGCTGAGTTTTTAAATTTTTAAGACTAAAATTATTTATAAAAGACTGACGGCTAGGAGCAAAATTATTGGGGTTGATTCTTAAACCTGCAATTCTATATTCTGGCAAAGCCAATTCCTCTACAGAAGGGTAAGAATTTCTCTCGCTAAATAAAATCCATTCGGCTTTCCCATCCATGCTAATCGATGGTGTCGGTTTCGCAAGTAAAAGATCGGAGATCTCTTTTGGCGGTATTCTATAACTTACATCATCTTGTGCATATGAAAAAGTTGTTGAAAGGCTAGCTCCAATAAAAAAATAAACTAAGGTTTTCTTATTCATAAATTAAATTTAATTTGAAATAAATATACTACTAAATGAACCTATAACCGGCTTTGGCTGCGTAACAATACGAATGTTTTCGAAAAAAAACACAGTTTACATTAATCTGCACTGCATCATAGAAAGTCTATTCCCAGGGACATGCGTAAGCAAAAAAGGTCGCCCGTTAACAATCCAATTGTGGCGGTGGAAGAGGAATAAATCAATCATAATTATTTCGCCAAATATTTAAAATGTCGGATCCAATATTGCACGTTTGATGGGGCTTACCCACTATATATGGAGATAAAATACCACTTTTCCATTTTTGTGGACCCGTAAACACCCTTGCCTCATCCCACAAA
>NZ_JBBJNI010000067.1:18826-20759 GCF_037719425.1 Daejeonella sp.
TGCCGCAATGAAGAGATCTAGCATTTTAACGCCCCCTTCTACAATAATCGACTGGATATCCATCAAGTATAACTGGTAGCAGATTAACTGGGGTAGTAGGTTGTCGAAATTTTCCAGTTCAAGATATTTGATCCTACCATCCAACTCTGTTTTCAATGAATTAAAAATGATGGTATCCTGGCTTTGATCAAAAACATTAAGACTTACCGGCAGCTCCAGGTTCCTGTCAACAATGATCCTTATCGGCGACTTCCCTTGCCATTCGCGCACATTTAATCTTGGATTATCGGCTAAGGCTGTGTTTTTTCCGATCAGCACAGCATCTTCTTCGCTTCTCCAGCGATGAACGAGCTGTTTTGCAGATGAAGAGGTGATCCATTTTTGGGTTCCGTCTTCGGGAGCAAAAAATCCGTCATTGGTTTGGGCCCATTTAAGAATAATATAAGGCCTCTGTTTTTGGACTCTTGTATTAAAGCGTCTGTTTAATGAGATGCATTCATTTTCAAGTACACCCTCAATAACTTCGACACCGGCTTCTGTTAATTTTTCAATTCCTTTCCCATTAACTTGTGCGAAAGGGTCTCTGCAGCCGATAACAACTTTGGGAATATGATTATTTATGATCAGGTCCACGCATGGGGGCGTCTTGCCGAAATGGGAGCAAGGTTCCAGGCTTACATAGATTGTAGATCGCTCAAGTAAAGCATGCCCGTCAACATTTGTATCGAGGACGCTTTTCACAGCATTCACTTCAGCATGAGCTTCACCAAACTTCATGTGGTAACCCTCACCGATGATCTGATCGTCACAAACTATCACTGCGCCAACCATGGGATTGGGGCTCACCGAACCCATACCCAAAGTGGCAAGTTCAATGCAGCGCCGCATGTAGTCCTCATGTTTTAACACGCTGTAAAAGTAAGGATGATTTTGCTTCGCTGCGCTCGCAATAACAAGTTCCTGGTGAGCAAGGCCGATTCGGTATAGATTTGTATAAAAGATAGTGTGACATTTGCTTCGCTTCGCTCGCAATGACAAGTTCTTCTATGGACGAGGCCGCTTCGCTATAGAGTGTTATAATATATTGTGTCATTGCGAGCGTAGCGAAGCAATGAACGTAAAAGTACCGGTACTTGAGCGGTTCCAGAGCGGTTCCAGAGCGTTGCACCAGCGGTATTTTAGCGATGAGTAAGCGGTCAAAACCGGTAATTTCATGCCAATTCCGGACAAAACCGGCAATGCGATTTTGACTGCAAAGAGCTTTTCTGTAAATTGTATCATGTAAAAAATCTACTATATGATACAAACATCACCAATATTTAAAGGCTTCCGCGGAAGCGTTAACCGACATTTGCTCTTCAGGCAGTGCGGTGGCAAGACTGTTGTTAGCCGGTTCCCCAACCGGAACCGGGTTATTTACAGCGAGCAGCAGAGACAAGCTCAAAAACGCTTTTCGGAAGCTGTTGAATTTGCCAGGGTAGTTATTAAGGAGCCGGGGCTGAAGGATATTTATTCCGTTAGGGCATCCTTACTGGGCTTTCGGTCAGCCTGGAACCTGGCTATTGCTGAGTTTATGAGCGATAAGCCGCTGGAAATTAAGAGGAAGAAGATCAGGTTTGACAAATCCATTCTTATCCGATCGCTGCGCTGGAATATTCCCGTGAAGCTGTATAAGTTTGCAGAACAGCCTGAACAGGGCGTTTTAAAGGTACCCAAGCGAATAAGGTCAAAGCCAGCTCATGATCCGGGACAGCCGGACTATGGAACAGCAATTTTTAACCGCAAAGTAAGATATAAGGTAAACCCTATGTTTTATCTGGAAGGAATAAGCAAGACGCCTACTTTACCGCAGAGGGAGCAGAGTGTTTCGCAGAGATCGTGTCTCGTCCTGAAATAGCTATACAGGTTATTGAATAATTCCTGATTTGGTTAT
>NZ_JBBJNI010000068.1:0-2336 GCF_037719425.1 Daejeonella sp.
TGCGATAGCCTGATCAGGAGATATTGTTGTCGTTATATCGGTTGCTGACTTTTGGCTTCTTCTCCAGTTGTCTTCAAGCTTTCTATTTCCCCATCGTTTCTTGAAATCAATGAGCCCCTGGTTTAAAGCAATGGAGTTATTGAAATAGAATTTACCTTCTTTAACACTATTTGCCAGGGCTTGTGTGGGTCCCGGCAAGCTAGAACCGGCAGAAGCTCCAGCTGCTTTAAGCGCTTTTAAAGTTTGCTCCCGAACAAGAGCACCTATCCTTAGCTCCCTGTCAGCTTCAGGCAGGCTCGCCAGCATTTGCAGCGTATCTTGTTGTGAAATTGTTGTTAGCCTGTCGGCGAGAAGTTCCAGGTTCAACGCCTTTGTATTTATCAGGGCATAATCCGGATATGTTTTGGGCAATGAAGCCAACGTGCTGTCATAATATGCCTTTGATCTTACAAAATCAGACTGATCGAAATAAATTTCAGCAAGTTTCTGATAGGAAAGCCCTTTCTGAGTTAAATTTTTAGTGCTGTTCTTTACAGAAAGATTATAATTTTCTATCGCTTTGTCCAGATCCTCCTCATTTGCGTAGCTATTAGCAATTTGAAAATAGATCTGGTCAATAAAATCTTTGTTTTTATCATCTCTTAGAAGAGATCTCAGCTGCTGTGACCGGCTGACCTTATTTCCGGTCTGTTCATCCCGAATACTTATCCTGCTCAGGTTAGCGTTGAAGGCCATGTCAAAAGGAGCGTTGCTTTTTACTACCTCTGTATAATTATCGTAGGCCGCTTCAGTTTTCTTAGTGAGCTGCTGAAGCTGGGCAAGAAGATACGTCCAGCGGATCTTATTTTGCCGGTTACGCGCATATTTAATTGCTTGCCCGAGAAGAGTAATTGCAGGTTCATCCTGTTGAGCGTAAAGATGAAGCTGAGCTCTGGTGGCATAAATGTCGCCGACGGATTCCTTTTCAGTCTCGATATATTTAAAAGCAGTGTCGAGGGTCACTTCGGCTTCCTCAAATCGTCCGGATTCAATAAGGGAACGGGCTTTCCATGCCAGGGCCGCCTGCCTCAGCTCTTTTTCGTCAGGATATGATGTATATACGTATGTAAAAAATTCAGATGCATTATAAAAGTTTGCCTTCAGGTGATTCGCTTTTGCGATCAGGAAATAGGCATCGTCTACATAGTTGCTCAAAGACTTTTCATTAGTAATTACGTTTGCCTTTAGTATCGCCTGGTCAAGGTTTTTAATTTCGCCCTGAGCTGTAGTCTCCTTGGGCTCTTTGTAAACTGAAATGAGCCTTTCATAATCATCCTGGGTAACCAGCTGGATATTGCGTTCACTCTCATCTACCAATTCATTTGCATTATAAAGAATATTGTAATGCGCAGTCAGGTTCTGCATTCCCCGGCTTGCAACGGTCTGTTTTTGGGAGTCGCATGCCGCTAACCCGGAACAGAGAATGCAGAAAGATGACAGACTGAAAAAATTAAATAGAGGGTTTGATCTCAATTGATTAATACTTGACTTCTATATAAACAATATCTACACAAAGATATTTTATTCATGCTGGAATTTTCCATGTAAATATAATGTTTCGGGGAAAAACGAACCGGCATATGATGGGAAGGGGGTCTTCTGTTTAAAATTATTTATTTGATTTTTCTAGAGGGGGAGGTGGTTGTTTGGGTTGTTGATTTCAGATGGGGTTTATGAATCAAAAACCAGGAGCAAAGACTTCCACAAACGTATCTTAAAGTAATCGAGAGCTAAAAGACAGGAATCAAGACTTCCACCACTCGTACCTTGCGATTAGAGCAAATTTAAATGCAGAGTACGAAAAGCACACACGGACGGCGCAGAAAGGGTGCCCAAAGCTTGGCGACCTTTGCGTAAACCTCGGCGGTCTTTGCGTGAAATGGAAAGGGTCTTAACAGAAACGGAATTTTAACCACAAAGCACACAAAGTAAAAACGGAGGACGCTGATAGCAAAAAGCTTACAGCCTTCCGCCCAGCTGAGAACATTTCCGGCCCTTAATTATTTAGTAATTACTTTGAATTCGGTCCTCCTGTTTTGTTCATGCTGTGCTTCCGTACAATTTACACCGTTGATACAACCATTAACTAATCTTGTTTCTCCATATCCTATTGCAATTAATCTGCTTCTGTCTATTCCTTGTTTTTGCACGAAGTTAATTACCTCTTGTGCTCTTGACTGGCTAAGAAGTAGATTACTTGAATCGCTGCCGCGGCTGTCTGAATGTGAAGCTATTTCGATCCTTAAACCTGGATTATCCTGTAAAAATTTCACCAGTTTTTCAAGGTCAGAAGATGC
>NZ_JBBJNI010000068.1:2346-20737 GCF_037719425.1 Daejeonella sp.
AGGCCTGATGCTGGCGCTGCCAAGGTCATAATAAATATTTTCCAGAGTAATAGTCTTTCCGGGAATTGTTTCTTCAATATCAAGTTCCAATTGTACATATAGCGTAGTGCTTCGGTTCAGACCTTTGGTACTCAGCTTCTCAATGTTGGAGATGTATCCTGCTTTTTTACCTGAAACTGTAAAATCGCTGGCAGGCTCAATTGGTAAGGTAAAGGTTCCATTATTAGCATCACTTTGGGTATTTAAATTGTTCCCAAGAGTCATATTTACCGCCCTAATCAATACCCCGCCCTCGGGACTACGGGTGGTTTTGTTATTAACTTTGCCGGAAACAGTAAATCGCGGGTCATGGTGCGTGATATTGAAGGTAATCTCTTGTACGGCAGCATCAAAACTTGTTTTTGGGATATTTTGATCAACTGTACTAATTCCGTGAAGTACTCCGGTAAACGTATAATCTGCAGCCTGAACGGATTTAAAAATAACCTCACCATTGGCATTAGTAATACCGGTAATTTTGCCAGAGGGACCGTTAATTGTTACTTCCACTGAAGGAAGAGGCAGTCCCGTTTGCTCATCGCTTACGATGATACGCAGATTTTTGTCCAGTATCGTAATTTCCGTTTTTTTAATAAGCGGCTGTGTTTGTTGTACATCCTCTGCCGGAGCTTTTTTCTTTTTATTCTTGAGGATGCTGGTACCTATGCCAAGGGAGTAATAGAAATGATCATTTACAGTCAGATTGAGCGCACGTCTGTATTGAATACTGGTAAGAACAAAAGCTTCATCGAATAAATTGAACTGGATCCCAGCCCCGGCAGGAATATAGATACCTGATTTACCCTTGTAGAATGAAAGTCCGGCGCCGCCCGAAAAATAGGGAACAAGCTTACGGGAATCATTAAACAGTTTGATGTTAAGCCCGGCATTCAGGTCCAGTAAAAATTGGTTACTTCCATTGATGCTGCCATTCTTATATAAGTAGTCTGTTGAACTCGCATCCAGCGTTGTCACGATATCAACAGTCCTGCTGATGCCTTTTAGGTAATTCACGCCAAAGCCCATTTGCATGTCGTCTACTTTATACCATTGGCCATTGTTAAGCATGTTTTTTAAGGAACTGGTCCGCATTAGCTGAGCGCTCTCGAAATCATTGTAGAAGGTGTGGAACAGAAGTGTAGACGACTTCTTTTCCTGCTTAAGCTGGGCAGAAACCTGCAGACCATAACATCCCAGGAGGAATATAAAGAGTATAGACTTCATCCTTTTAGTTTTTTATTGAATCTTCATTCTTCCTATTCTTATCCATGTTACCCATTTGGTTTACGATGTTGAAAATGGCAGGCTCGCTTCTTCCCTGTATGTTCGTATCCATACCCGGAATGGGCTGGCCCCTCCTGTCGAGTGTTTGTACTGTCCAGATAAACTGTTTGTTTGCGGTAGAATCCAGCATTGGTAATTGAGTCCGCCAGATGTATTGTGTACTTCCTTTTGTAGAGATTTCGTTTAACAATGGACGGTTACCCCGGAAGGCCTGCATGGGCGTCTGACCAGGTAGTATTTCAAATACCTGTACCCGATATTGGGGAAGGTCAGGGGAACCTGGAATAAGACTCGTCCAGCGAAAAATGATGATGTTTTGGGCCAGACGGGCATCCAGAATGCTCCCACTGGCGGGCTGCATTAAAATCGGCAGCTGATAGGAAGTGATAAAAAATGGGCGGGTTTGTCTTGCCCGGACGATATCTCCCGCGGTATTCAAAATCTCAACCCTCAATTGATATTGTCCTGCAGGCAAACGGCCGGTATGTTGAAGGGTATTCTGTAGATTTCCCTGAAATACTAAATTTTGCAGTTGGAGTGCATCTGCTATGGTAAACTGGTTTACGCCTGCTCTTAAGATGTAGATTCTGGCAGCATTAATATTGGATGCCCCGATGATGCTCCCTCTTTCATCAAGCAAGCTTGACCTCAATTTTACGGAAGGATCATTTAAAGCTGGACCTTGCATATATGAAATAATCATCTGGCCGTTGACTGGGTTCACCCAATCAGACAACCACGGCTGCGGCCTGTTGTTTAACGCGAGGTTCAGTGTAATTTGAGCCCCGGCCGGCTTGATGAGCAGAACAATAGCAAAGAATAGTAGTAGAAGGTATTTCATTTTTTTGGAGTTATACGTTGTACGTTTTACGTTATAAGTTATCCGTTAATGTTAAAATTAGCAGTTCATTGAAAATGGCTGTAGGTTACAAATAAATTCAAATTTTATACTTACCTGGACAGTCCGTGTTTCTAAATCAGACATCCGACTTCAGACCTCCAACTTAATCTTCCAACTTTATACCTCTGTCGTCCGACTTCCCGATTCCGGCGAAGGCCGGAATCTCCTCTAATCACCCCACACGATATGTCATTCCAAGCGAAAGCTGGAACCTCATTAGTTTACTTTGCACCAATGACCCCTCAGTCAGCCGAAGGGGCTGACAGCTCCCCTTTAAGGAAGGGGAGCTGGATACGTACACACCGCATTCAACCTCTTTTGTCCGACCTCCGACTCCTCCCTTATCAAAATTTATATTGCAACCCCGTTCTCAGCGTACTTTCTAAATACTGCGGATTGCCGGGATAAGCAGGGGTAAAGGAACTTCCCGGCAATTCAGTACCATAATTGTATAAATTAGCGGTCATAGAAAATTGCCAGGTTAACTTTTTATATACATCCCAGTCAAAACCACTGGTAGCCAAAAGGTTTTTACTAGCGGTGAAAGGATCCACAGTGCTCAGACTGTATTGCAGCTGCCCTTTCAGGTTAATTTTCTCCGTAGCCTTCCAACTCATTCCAGTGGTGGCACTCAGGAGATTTAATTTAAGCGAAGGAGCTGTGTTACGAAACCACATCAGGCTAAAGTCGGGACTGATTTTTTTAGTAAAAAATGTGGGAACATATAGAATTAATACGGTTTGTGTATTGTTTTGAGTGGTCGACGCAGGTATAATTGTGGTTTCATCATATTTGCTCCAGGTATACGTGCCGCTTATCAAGTGGCTCATTTTACTGTTACTCCAGGTGTAAGCAGGGTTAATACTGATCTCATCGCTAACACTCCGATATCCCGAAAGGCCCGGAGAATTGAAGCCAAAATTATTAAAACTCGTATTCAGGCTGAAGCGTTCATTAAACTGGGTAAACACATTTACATTGGCAATAATCTGCTTAGTCAGGCTAGGGCCGGCAATACGGCTCAGGTTGCCGAAGCGCTGGCCTACGCTGGCCACTACGTTCATCTTTTTTTTCCATGCATTAAAGCGGGTATTAGCCAGGTATTCCATCCGGTCGTTGTTCATAAAAGGATAACCCGCTGTATAATAACCTGCGCCGTAATAATTGAATTTGGCGCCTGCTTCCCAGTCTTTCCCCTTTTTGACTATACTCGTCATCACTGCATTATCCTTTCCGGTGGAGGTGTGAGAGCTGATAAATGGTTTAAAATCTTCTACAGGGCTGGCAGACAAAGGGGTATTTAAATTCCGGGTAAAAAAACTTTGCCCAATCTCGATATGGTAATTCCAGCCTTTTTCCGAACTAACTTTAGCTAAAAAGCTGATCACCATATTTTCCTGCGGATCCAGGGGAGATAAAGGAGCTGAAGTAACTGAATTTCGTTTATCTATGGATTTTACGAAATTGAATCCGGCAAAGTATTTTCCTTCCTTTTCAAGTCCGAGCTGGGCCATCCACTGATTGCGCTGGTAGGCGCCAATAACACCGGAGGAAGGAGGTAGAATTGTGGGAGCCAGGTAATTAACGGGTCTTTGCGATACCCCATTAAACAGTTTAATGCGGAATTTTCCGGGCGCGAGGTTCACACCATAACCAAATACACCCAAATCGCCTGTGCTCAGCTCACTGTACTGGAGATTCTGTGTGCCCAGCAGGAGTTGTGTAGTTCCAATTTTTGGGCTGATACCAAAATTATTTACAGGATTTGTCAGAAACTGCCAGATACTTTGTGGCCCAGCGGTTGCCGCTGTAATAAAATTATTTTGCGTGGGACTAAAGTTGAAATTGAAAGGAACGCTCCATTTGCCAACAGTCAGTGTGGGATTAAAGGAATACCTGAAGAGGTTCCATGGACGGCGGGCCTGATAAAAATCGGGTACTGCCGGACTTGGCGCTTTATCAAGCCCATAACCCTCATACCACATACCCATCTCACCGCCAATAGTAACGGGCTTTTTCTTTTTCTCCTGGGCGCTTGCCTGTGATGCCAGATATAAAACCAGCAAGAAAACTAATTTGAATGGGTGGTTCATGAATTGTTTCTCATTAATTAATATTTCAATTGCAGTTCATTACTAAAATTCGAAACATTTTTATTAGCGTCTGTTAATCTTATGGTATAAATCATTCCCTTCTGACCCTCTGCAGCATCATCAAAAAAGAGTTTCCCTTTTTCGAATTCGATAATTTTATAAGTGGTCCAAAGCGATTTTTCATCTGCTCTTTTATATATTTCTATTTTTAATGGCCGGTTCTTCACCTTTTCATCAACTACAAAAGACAGGGATACTTTTTTTGCTTGACCATCATAAGAACCCTGGATTGTAGGTGCGGTCATCCTGTTATTCAATAAAGTTTTTATCTGGATACTTCTGGAGATTTTAGATGCTAATCCACCATCATCTCTGGCAATCATGGCATACTCATATTGTCGGCCGCCAATAATTTTCTTATCGGTAAATCTTATGACGCTTGTATTTGTATTGAAAAAGATGGAATCAAATTTCCCTTTGCCGTCTTCTCTTCTTAATAAGATATTACGCACAGCATCCTCGCTGCTTGAGTTTACAAAATTGATCACAACGGAAGTGTCACTAACAGTGAAACCCGTAATTAGCGGGCTCACAGGAGGTATGGTGTCTCTTTTTGTCAGCTCAATTATTTTTGAAGGAAGAGATTGATTAAAATGTGTATCAAAAGCAATTACTTTATAATAGATATTTTTTGTAAGCGTATTTAAGGTCGTAGAGTCATTTAGAGTAAAGGTGGTACGGCCCAGGCTGTCTTGGAACGTCTCTGTAACCACAGAAAACTCATGTTCCTTAGCGTTTGCTTTCAAAACCTGGTAGCCCATAAAGTCTTTTTCGGTGTTGGGACGCACTTTTATAATGATCTTACCAGCAGAGTCTATTTTTGCAGAGGAAATGAAAGGCATAGCTGGCGGCACACTATCGCTTAAGGTAACATAAGCAGGGTAGGAGTGGCTGCTGTTTCCGGCGGTGTCAACTGCTTCCACCATGTAATAATTGGAACCGTCCGGATCAAAGGTTTCATCGATGTACCTCATTGTGTTTGTGGGCAGTATTCCTTTTGAAATCAAGCTATACTTTCCATTTTCCTCGGGGCTTCTTTTAATAGTAAATCCTTTCAGATCGCCTGCATTTTTTGCAGTCATTTCCCAGGTAAGCTCAACCTGTTTGGGTTTAATATGGATCGCTGTTTTTAGAAATGGTGCGGGCGGAGGTGTTTTGTCCCTCGGAATAGCAATAAATTCGGATAAAACCATTTCATCGGCAAACGGTGTAGAAACCAATACCCTATAATGGTATTTTTTGTAATTAGTTAAACCAGTATCGCCATACGCAAAATCAGATTTTCCGGTAAATCCTGTTGGTTTAAGGTTTAGTTCAGGAGTTTTTATAATTTTTTTAAATGAAGCTCCGCTGTTGTCAGATCGCTCTGCAGTAAACGCATAATATTCATCGGATTCGGGGAAGGAGAATGAAATAGCTCCATCTCCCTCGCTAATTTTGACTGACTTAGTATTGCTGAGATATTTTTCATTGAAATTTTCACAGGTTACTTTCACATAAGCTATTTCGTTTCCTGCATTCACAAGTGGTTTGTTGATGCGAACACGATAAACATATGTTTGGCCGAGAGTAACCGAGGGATCGGATATCCTTACCGCCAGACCTTCAGCAGCTATCCTGCTTCTGTTAGCAGCTATTAAGGCAAAGCCAAACCGCATATCGGCATTGTCTTTTTGCTCTTTGAATGACTTCAGGCCGTCTTTCATGACATCCCCTCCCTGTGCCGTAGCATCAGGGTCAGAAAATACCATTGCGAGTCCGGCTATATTAGCAGCTGTACTATCTTTTGATTTTTCTTCTATCAACGCTCTTTCCCATTGTTCCTCTTTCCAGCGTTTAAATGGAGAACCAGAAATAGCCGTAAAGGCTAATTTTTCATATGGAACACCTTTGTTAAAATTTGCCCGTTCCACGATGTAGCCTGTTTTATTTGCTTCGTTAAACAATATGGGAGTAGCTGGAGCATAACGCAGCACAATACGGTCTGAATAGCTCCGGGCACTTACGGCAAGTGTCATGTTGTTCTGGCTACCCGCCTGCTGAGCAAAACAGAAAGAGTTTAGTATTACCAGAACAAGGATAGAAAGTAGTTTTGTCATTATCTCTTTAGTTATTATTTGGCAGCTGTTTGAAGCTGCTGATTTCCTGTGGTTCCAGGCCCCACCGTTTCCGAATTCGTTTTAAAGTACATTTTCTTCATCCGCACGATTGGTACATTGGTGGTGCTATGCTTTACAACCTGCCAGATATTATTTATTTTTTCTTCCAAACGGCCGGTTACCTGGAACTTATAACTTGTATTTGCTTTCAGCGAATTGATTGTTAACCCTGTTTTTGTAAGCTTGTATACCCTGGCTCCGAGCGCATCATAACCTGAGGCTACTAAGCCAATTGAACCTGATGCGACTGTAGCAGGTTTATGAGGAGTGCCCGGTTGATTTTGAAGCCCAGCACTGATTGCAGGTATGTTATTTGTATTACTACTCGACAGGCTTCCCGGATTAGTAGTATTCAACTTTGTGCCGGATACCTGATTTACAACTGAGGCATTGGAATTTAGCCCCACTACACCCCCTGTAGCATCCTCGGTTAAGCTTGGTGTATAAACAGCCCTGAAGTTTCTTACACTCATCTGGCCGCTCGACTGCTGCTCCGGGATCGCAAATTCCTCATTATCGGGGTAGTTCAATAATACCGAAAAGGATGTGTTGCGCGACACGCCTGTAGGGCCACTTGGGGTAACAACACTATTGATCAAGGTGTAATTCAGGCTTTCTTCAGCATCCTCCTGGGCATATACCACGCTTGGAACATCTACGCTAGTACCTGCACATTGTTCACCTGTTTTAAATTCCGCAGAAAAATTAAAATTTATCAAACCTAACACCTGTGCATTACCGCTGACCGATCCTTCCGCATAAAATGGCTTTGGAAATTCTGCATAAGCGTAAGCGCCGAAACCAAGAGAGATCAGGTTAATCTCCGAATACTCTTTAATAACGGTTCCCTGGTAATCGTAATAGGCCTTGCCATCCATCTTTGCAAATAACGCAATGCCTGATTTAATGCGCCATCCGTCGCCAAAACCAGGGCAATTTTGATACTGCATCAGCGAAGCATTGATCTCACTGCCAATATTGAATGAATATTTAATGCCGGCAGAATACTTATTTCCGCTGCTTATTACTTTATTATTTGTTGCGCTTGTGACAACACCCACCCCAAAAGCAAAGCCTTTCGCTGTTTTCGATTCTGAACTAACTGCAGTTTCAGAAAAGGAAGGAAGCGGTTTTCCTATGCTGGCAAACCCTGCAATCGTAGGCTGCATAAATCCGGTTGGGACTTGTATCTTATTGCCAAACATTAAATACGAATTGATATTAACCTGGTCAAATAACCTAACAGTATTTAGCGTGGAAGGTGCCCCGCAGGTAAATGCCCACTCATTCTTCATCCCGTCAATATAAAAATGAGCGTTAACAGGTCCGGATGGGGTGCTGATCGGATCTTTATTAAAATTAATCAGCAGGTTGGTGCTGAATTTTTTAAGCGGGAAATCGTAGCTGATATTCAATGCTCCATTAGCAAAAGCATTAGCTTCCTGCCCGATCTCTGCGCCGCAACTGAAGAGCCCGTCGATGGTGATGTTATTCATGCCGCCGGATGTATTAAACTGGGCGCCTAATGCCACACTACCATTAAATGTTTCTTCTTTCGGCGTGGTAGCGATAATTGCTTTCGCCTTGAAGCCCATTTTTACCGTCACATCGGGTACAAATACAGCCCCGGCAAAGGTGCTGGCATTTGCAGTGGCCGGATTAAAAACTGCAGGTGCAGTCATGTTCATCCGGCTGTAAACTCCGGCCCCAAACCCCCTGAATGCCACTCCGGTCATGAATACAATGCCCGGGGGAGGTAAGTTAACCTGTGCTTCTACCTTCCAGTATTTGAAGCCATTACCCACATTTCCCGGAATGTATTTCGTATTGCCAAATATGGCACCGGCCTGTATAGAGGTATTCAAAGTAGTAAATTTCGCTTGCAGATCTCCTTTGAAGCCGTTACCGTACGCAGGGTCCTGTCTGTAGAATTCTACGCTGCCATTAATGGTTAATGCAGGCATGGTAGCACTAATATTAATGCTCTCTACTTTCACACCCAGGTACTTGGGTTTCAACTGGGTTAGAAAACCAGCATCTGTTTTTACAGCGGAGGTTATAACTCCCACGTTGTTACTTTTTATTGCAGTAGTTGTCTGAACTTGTGAGGTGAGCGTATTCAGATTTGCGACGGTGGTATTCGCCGATGCGGCTCCCGGGGGTGTGTATTGGGAAGATTCAATAGCTCCCGTCAAGGCAATTTTTGTGTCCCCACTAATCTGTATCTGCGAATTTTCACTTCCAATATTTATTTTGGCGACAAATTCAACACCTCCTTTAAACAGGTATTGCTTTTCAGTGCCGGCGCCGATAGGTTCGATCTTAGGTTTGATTTCAGTAATGGTAAATGCGAAGCCCGAGAGCTTTTTCTGCGGACTGGCAAATGACCAGCTACCCGTGCTTAAGCTGAATGATTCCTGGCTGTTTTTTGAATATACCATACCGAGGTGCTGAAAATTACAGGATAGGTCCAGATCAAGAGGTAAATTACCCCCGGCATCAATGATTTTACCTGTGGGATAATACAGTTTGCCATTTAAGTCAATCGCCAGGTAAATTTCACGCTTGTTCGTCGCCGATTTAGACAGAGTAAGATTTAACGAGGATGTTTGATCGATCTGAACTTTCCCATCCCCTAAAAATTTGGATGTGATATCCGTTCCGGGGTGCAGTGCAAAAGTGATTGCGGATGGCGAGTTTGCCTGGGTCCCAGTACCCGGTAAAAACAGAGCTGAATAATTTATCGCGCTCCCGTTATCGTCAGCACTACTTAGGGGCAATGTGATCTTGCCAAGCATTTTTGCCTCTGTAAGAACGCTGTTGTTCAGGCTGACCTTAACCGTATCAATGCTGGCGCCCAGATTTCCAATATTAGCTTTGGGATAAGTCAAGACATTATTCCCAAGAATTTTCCCCGTCACCCCGTCCTTATCAATAATTAAATTCTGGGCAATTACCTGCACCTGATTTGCAGTATCGGCATAACTTCTCAGTTGGTCGGGCAAAGTAAGCTTAAAGTCCTTGAGGTAAAACCCCGAGAACATTGCATTATTATTCCCTGTATAGCCGCTTGGAAACACCATTCCCGCAGCATTACTGACAGAAGAATGATCATAAGCGATTAAGCCCGATTCTATTCCTAAACCGTTCGAATTTGCGATAGTGCAGGCAGGTAAATTTCCCTGAAGTACAAAATCGTCCCAGTTTACAATTTCAAGCTGGAAATTCATATCCACATTTGATTTAGCGGGGTCAACCGGTACCAGCCATTCGTTGGGTAATTGCACATTTGCATCGAGGGTATATTTCCAGTACTCATTGTTCGTTGCACTGAAAACCAGACCATTGCCGATATGTCCTGCACCCTCTTTATTAAAAGTCAGCTTTAAACTCTCTGTTCCGGAATTGGCATATAGAAATGTGATAGGCTCCAGTAATTTAATCGATCCACTAATCCCGCTTAAGCCGCTCTTGGTAAACTCAATACCTTTTCCCTGGAAAGCAACGATGTCTGTTCCGTTATTGTAGGCATCTTTAAAAATACCTTTAGTTGTGAATGATGCAATTGCCTCAAATTCAGCATGATCTGGTTTAAAAACCATTTCAGTGAACCCCATCGCCGTGTTTTCATCATTATCTTTGAAATAGCCCAGCGGCATGTTCAGCGGAGCCACTGTGAGTGTATTATTAACCTGATCGGTTGCAGATGCGGGGATAAAAGGCTTCAGTATTTTATTTGCCTGCAGATCATTGCTGATGTTTTTTATCTTATTTACAGTCCAGGAACCTGCGCTTGTATTGTTCAATACATTCACCGCCCATTGTGTAGGGTACACCTGGTTGGCATCAGTTTCGGTATAAATTGCACCCATGCATAGTTGATCACCTCCATTGACTTTGATGTCCTTAAACTTTACGTTAAGTACACCGAGCCACTTAACATATACAGTTCCTTTTCCGCTTAAGGCTGTATTTGTTCCGGTAGGGACGGAACTTAGCTTCATACTAAACCCATTAGATAATCCTATTTCATCTCCAATACTAAAAGTCTTTGTTGATGTTGTGTTACAAGCAGTAGAGTTTGACGCTGTCACAGGTGGCGTTGGGAGTTCAGACTTAAATGTGGTAGGTGAGCTCGTTCCGTTAGTTCCGCCTATTGGATTACCATCGCTGCCAAGAGCCTGAACAGTCCATATAAACTCACACCGGTAAGGGGGCAAACAAGGCGGGGACACTAAATTTGTGACTACAGTCTGGGTAACTGAAGTAACATCTTTAACAATCAGGGGCTGGTTTATGGTCATAGCCTGGGTGCCGCTTTGCCCGGTTAAGAGCTGCCAAACCTTCAAACGGTATTTAACTGCCGTATTTGGATTGGGAATAACCGGAGTCCACTGAAATATAATAGGTGCAGATAAAGCCGCTTCTGTAAACAGTTTGGCATCAAATGGTGCAATGTTCTGAGGCGCCTGATAAACCTGCTGTACGGAGGAAGGGATTGTAAAAGCTTTTATTTTTTCATCACTTACAGGAAGCATGGCGCCATTTTTATTTCCGAAGAACTGCACGCTGAGTTCATAATTCCCGGGTAACAGCGTACAGGACTGGCCAAGGAACGAAACTGCCTGATTACCGCTCCATACTTTCGTTATGGTATTGAAATTGGCTGATGTGGCTGTAGCGCTGGTGTATGAGCCGCAGACCTTTACGCCAGCTTTTTTAATGATCAGCAATAACTTACTTTCCTCAGCAGCGGACGCTACGCGGCCATTTTCCATTTTTGCCGTTGCGGTTATGGTTAATAATGAAGTACCACCTCCCCAGTTCGCTGTATTGGCATTAGGGCTTGCTGGCAAGGAAATGGTGATACTGGTTACTGGTTGTGCTTGAGAAAATATATGTATACTTAGTAGACAAAAAATAAATGTAAGGGATTTTACCATTGCCGCTATTTTAACTTCTAGTTGAATAATAGGAGAATCAGTTGATTCTTTTAAACCAGTGTTAAATTAACTTCAATTAAACATATAGTCAAGACTGCCCGCCTAAGAGGTATTAAACAGTGTGTGTATGGGAGATATGAATGAGTGTGCGGTAATTTATAACTTCTCATCCTCCTCAAATTCATCTTCCATTGATTGGACTCGTGGGTTGAAACCTATCCGGTCGCTGAAATCGATGTAGAACCTCAAACTCTTGCCTGGTTTTAGTGACCCCAGATCCAGATAGGCTCGAAACTTATCGCCTCTTTTAAGCCCGGCTTCGGCTCGAGATGGTTTCCAGTAATGAAGTGTCTGCTCAGCAGCTTCAAAACCATTTAAGTCTGCGGTAGGTGTTAGGGTGTCCTTATCAATTCGATAGTGTAGAATCCGAGCGTCTGGTTTCGCTTCGATCACTGTCGCTACGGCGGGAACTCCAGAGGTTTTGAGTTTGACCTCCCGACGCGGATCGCTTGTGTAGGAGCCAACTGTCACGGTCTCGTTCAGAACAAGAAAAAGCCAAACGAGAAACGCGACCGTGAATGATCCAAAAACCAGAGGAACCAGCCACAACTCCACCCATGTGTTCATGACGCCCTTGTCCGGATTGCGAGGGAGATAGATGACCTCCACTACGTCGCCAGTCTTCAGGCGAGATAGCCATGTCACCGCAGAGCTCCGAATCGCATGTTCCGTGCCTGAAACATCCTTATAGGCGATCGTCGAATGTTCACCGCTCGCATTGCTACCATCGTTCAGCGTTGAACTCGTCCATTCGGAGCCGGTGACGTGTCCAGCCACCTTGATTCCGTTGGAGCGCAGGTCGAGGGCTTGATTGAAAAATACATACGTTGCCCGCCCGCACAGTGGGATAACTAGCAATAGCATAAAGAGAACAGGGAAACGAAATGGGTTAAGGCGAAAGTGAGAAATGACGGAGGTAATGAGACCGAAAGGATCACCATTTTCAGGTTCCCCAGATATGAGGACGGCGGACACCCATATCAGCAAAAAAAACCCCAAAAAGCCCAGAATAAAGAAGACCAGGAAAAACTCGCTTAACAAGAGAACTTGAGCATCTCGAGGCTGTGACGGGTTGTATGCCACAGTGACTGCATCTCCCACGCGGACTGATGGCGACGTGGTAGAAGTCCGGCTTTTGACCCTGACGCGTCCTCCGGTTGACGTAACAAATTCGACAATAGGCGATTGGAGGCTTGCCGAGGACGTATCCATCCCAACAACAACGCCTTGAGACCTTTCGCCGGTAATTAACAAGAGGACTGGATTCTTCAGAATTAATACGACCGCAAAAAGCAAAAGCAGGACGACGCCACTGAGCATCCACCCAACCCAATTCACTATCATAAGTCACCTTGTGGCCGACGGCCCGGTTTAATGACTATCATTCTATTGTCGTATTTGGTTGGTCGACTTTCTTTCCCGTCTTGTCAATGTAATACCAATTATTACTTACCCAGATACTATGTTCATCGTCTGATTGTGGCTTACAGTCAGTGGTTACCTTGGCTACCCCATTTTTAAAAGGAAAGGCACAGGCAAATTGCGGAATGATGATAACCTTACCGGTCAGTGAATCAGCATAACCAATTTTATTATTCTCTATAATTCTAAAAACTCCGTCCGATATATAATCTGGCCCATTGTCATAATTAAATACCTTATACAGAACATTTTCTTTTCTATCAATGGCTACAACTCCTATCTCAGGTTTAGCAACAATAGCAAAAGTCCTGAATGTGTCGGTGAAACAAAAATCGTATTTTCCAAGAGGGATAACGATTTCCCCGTTTTTATTTTTATAACCATATTCGTCTTTAAGGCTGTCATTGAATGATACTAAGTAATCATCGTATTGTTTGGGCTGCCCGCAGCTTGTTAAGCCACAAAAAAGAAGCAAAAGATTTGTAATGGAAACCATACATCGTATAAGCATATTTATTATAGATTTCTTAGTATACAAACACCATAACACAGTTCTTAGGGCCATGTTGTCTCTTAATTTCTTTTAAAGCGTATGTAATAGTACTTCTTAGAATCGTTGAGGGTTAACATGCCTGTTTCTCCTTTGCCCACCACAGAATTTTGTATGGGTAAAGCGATCCTTATTAAACCCTGGCTGTTTTTAATATCAAGTTTGGTTAACTGTGAAGTCTTATTATTCGACAGATTCCTGATTGTATAGGTAAACTGGTTAGAGCCGGAAGAGTAGTTGTTTTCTATTTGGAGAAATAAGGTGTCGCCTGCAACAATAATTTCAGTCTTATCGTTTGAACTTGCCTCAATTATTCCGCTTGTATGATCATCACTGATAAAATGATATGAATTAACAGTAATTGGTTCATTTAATTTAGCCTTTTCCTCTTCCTTTTCCAATTCAGGATTAACTTTACCCGTTTTATAGTCATCTTTTTTGCAGGAATATTTAGCAACATAATTGGTGCTTACTCCCCCAGCTGTTAAAAAGTTTCCGGCAGCATACAAATCAGCCCCAACTGCTGTAAGGGCCCATACATGCCCCGCAATCCCACCATACAATCCCGACCAATTAGTGCCATTCCATTTAGCAACTGAAGAGTGGTTAGTACCACCTGCGGTAGTAAAGGCACCACCCGAATAAATGTCATTGCCAATGGTTACAAGTGCGTCTATATGTCCATTTGTTCCCGTACCCACCGACGACCAGGTAGTTCCATCCCATTTAGCAATTCGATTAGTGCCCCACGGTTGCGTAAAAAAACCCCCTACATACAGATTAGGACCGACTACTAACAGGTCACAAACAGTAGGGGTTAACGACCAAGGTATTGCTAAAGACCAACTAGTGCCATTCCATTTATAAAGACTGCTGGTTGAATTATTACCCCCAGAATTCCCCGAAATTCCTCCCGCATACACCATTCCGTTAAACTCGGCAATAGAGAGTACCACACCACTAAATCCACCTGCCAAAGCACTCCAACTGGTACCGTTCCATTTAGCGATATTCTTAGCAGATATCCCTCCGGCTAGATTAAATAATCCACCAGCATATAAATTGTTACCTATCATGCGAATTTCCTCTACATGCCATATTCCATTTCCATTCCCACTAATTCCAGCTCCAAGCGCCGTCCAGTTGTAGCCATCCCATTTAGCAATACAGTTAGCACTTACGCCTCCTGCCAAAGAGAAAGTTCCACCAACATAAAGATCTGTTCCCACAGCTAGTATGGCATTAACCTTACTAAAGATGCCTGTTAAACCCTGCCCCAAGGCAGACCAGGTGCTGCCATTCCATTTTGCAATGTTATTGGCGGGCACTCCACCAGCCATGGTAAATTCTCCCCCCACGTATATGTCTGTTCCAATATGGGCAATGGCATAAAGCTTCCCATTTACTCCGGTTCCAAGAGGTGACCATACTTTTGTTCCACTTGGACAGACATCAAACCGGTTACCAAAATTTATTTGGGTTACGTTCTGTCCATTCTGAATTTTAATTTGATAATGACCCTGGGTGGGGGCGGTTTGTTGCCAGCCGGGAAGTATTGCTTCTTTAACGGTGTATTGCCCAGGCTTTAGGTCAGTAAAGCAATAATTTCCTTTTTCGTCAGTTTTGGTACTTAAATCAATTAAACCTGTCAGGTTGATCACCCATCCGACGATACCGGGTTCTTCCTTATCCTGTATACCATTCCCATTCAGGTCATTAAACTTTATTCCGCAAATACTGCTATTAAACGGTGTGGCTTTACAATCCCTTACAACAACAGTATAAATACATGGCGGACATGCCTTACCATTACAGTCTGCATTTAATGTTATTGTATAAACTCCATTAGCTGTTGGTGTAAATGATCCAACCAATCCACTGCCTGCTCCTATAGTAACTCCCCCTTTGCTTACTGTCCACTTTGTTTTGGCAACACAAGTATTATCATTGGGAGCGCACTGATAAGAACTTCTAAAATCAAACTTTTTATTGCAACTTCCTTCAATCTCTTTACCACACTCGAATCGTTGTGTGGCCGCAGCATTTTGAACGTACAATGATCCCCAGGTTCCACAGTCACAGCTTGGTGGTATACAATTTGACAATCTTACATCAAGTTCGGCACCTGGCTGACAAACTATCGGTCCGGGATCTTTATCATCACCCTGGAGTCCAATCTTTACAGCTGTTTGTCCGGTAGGAACACTTAGGTCAAAACAATAAATTACGGTAGTTGGTAGACCACTGTTTTGAACTTGTAAAGCAGGTGTAATATTGGATACCGTATAGACCGGTGAGTAAGATGGGTGATAAGCCTTAAAGCCACTTCCCGCATTGGAATAAGTTAAATTGTAGACAGAACTGGTGTAGGTGGACGACACACAAACTCTGTACTTAGTATTTCCGTCTGCGGAGGATAAACATTCAACAGATATGAGCTTCAATGCTAAATTCGCATCACAGCTATTTGCATAAAACCGTAAGGACTCACTTGACCCGTTATTCCCCCCAATTGGCTTTCCTTCCCGGTTCAAGGCCTGAACATTCCATACAAAATCGCACAGGTAAGGGGGCTTGCATGGACCGTTTAATAAATTTGTGATAATGGTTTGTGTAAGGTTGTCAACATCCCTGGTTATGATGGGCTGATTTACCTGCATCGCCTGCATTCCACTTTGGCCTGCTATCCGTTGCCACACTTTTATGCGATAGGTTACACTTTCGCGTGGCCGGGGAACTACAGGAGTCCATCTAAACGTAATTGGTTTTTTTAAATCAGTTTCTGCGAGAACGGTGCCATTTGCCGGCGATAGTGCCTGGGGTTGCTGGTAGTTTTGTTGCTCAGCTTCTCTAATAGTAAATGACTTGCATTTCTCTTCACTCAGAGGAGCTAAACCTGTCGGCCCTTGTCCAAAAAACTGAACACAAAGTTCATAATCACCCGGGGATAAAGTACATTCCTGGCCTAATAAAGAAGCTGCATTATTACCACTCCAAACTTTGGTAGGCGAAGTAAAATTCGCAGATGGCGCTGATGAAGAAGTATATGAACCACATATTTTACTACCGCCTTTTTTTATGGTCACTAAAATTTTACTTGATTCCACACGGGGATCTATCCTGCTATTAACCATTTTTGCAGTTCCCGTAAGAATTAATGTACCTGCTCCCATTTTAGTTAAAGATGCATCTGGATTTGGGGGTATTGTGATTGTAGTAGTTATTGGATAAGATTGTCCAAATACTTGCAGTGATAAAGCCAATAATAAAATGGAGAAATTTATTTTCACGTTAGTTAAGTAATACTGCCTGTGTATTCGCTATGTTTTACTGTTCAGATTTGTTTTAAATCAACCATTTTAATTGATTTAAAAAGCCCGTATAGCACGAACTCTTTTTAGTAATTCAAACTGGGCATCTCCCTGGTTCCCATTATCAAATTTTTGGAACCATGCCAACCATAAATGTAAATTTGTTTTAGGATAATGAGAGGAGGTCCAGTATTCGCCTGTGGTAAACCCCCCAACTACGTTTCTCTTCAGATAGAGCAGGTTTAATTCGTCCTTTGAAGGCAGAAACCAATCGCTAAAACCATTTAATGTTAAATCCTGACATAGTGACGATGCATTAATAATAGTGGGAAAAGGATTATAAAATAACCACAGATAAAGTCCAGACGACGCAAAAGCATTACTAAAGGTTGAAATTCCTGTAGCATTTGCGTTTCCTGAACCAACGATTGTATTAGTAAAGGTTGGTGCAGATAAAGTTGCGCCATATGTATTTATAAATAGGATCCCGGTACTCTGATCACTTTCCGCAGCTATTAAACCATGCTGGCAGGTGCTATCAACATAAAAAATAATTCCACCTCCATAATGTTCTCCAATAGTAAAACACCTAAATGTAGAAAATTTGAACCCACAGGGTTCGCATTTTTTTCCTCCACAAATTGGATATATTTGAAAGATAAAATCACCCACAACATCAGGTGCACTTAAGGTGATAGGCAAACGCGTTGCTGTGCCACTGCTCTGTATATTTCCGGTGTTTGATTCAATGATTTCCCACGCATAAGTTGTACATCCGGCTGGTTTACAATTATAAGCAGATGCTTCAAACTCAATCAAAGTACCCACTTTTACTTTTCCTTCGAGCCTCTCTGAACAAGGTAATCTTTGAGTTGTTCTTTCATTACCTGAATAATAAGTAACCTGTTGATCAGGGTTCCAATTTGTTGTGCACAAACATGTTTTTGGTTCACAATCCTCAACCAAGATAGTATAAGTACAAGGTGCACACCTTTGCCCGTTGCAATCAGCGGCAAACGTTAACGTATAGGTACCGTTTTCAACTAAACTAAATCCGTCGCTAAGGTGTGAAGTACCTGTACCGGATTTAATCAACACTCCATTTTTTTCAACTTTCCAGGTGGTTTTTGCCTCACAACTTTTATCGTTAGAACTGCATTGGTAAGAGCTTGTAAACTCGAATGGTCGTTTACAATTCCAAATTATCCTGCGGCCGCAATCATACTTCTTCTCACCTGCCACTAAAGAATTCCATCGCCCGCAATCACATAATGGTGCAGAAGTTTTTTCATCTTTAATATTTGATGCAATAGTAAATTCATTAATCTCACTTTCTGTGTTCTTCAATTCATCATAAGGCGGTTTTCTATCCGCTTCTATTCTCCATGCATATTTTTTCCCTTCTTCAAATTTGGGGGCAGTTTCAGGATATTGAAAAATATAGTTAAACAATCCTTCTTTTTCAAAAAAAGGCACATTGTTTTTTGTCGCATTTTCAGGTGACTCATTTTCTTTAATTGAAGTAGTCACTTGTTAAATACTAATAAAATTAGTAAATTAGCGATATGG
>NZ_JBBJNI010000069.1:0-20691 GCF_037719425.1 Daejeonella sp.
AGAGGTATGAAAGTAGAGACAGGCGGGACGATGATAGCCGTGACAGGCGTTACGATGATCGCGACGATGATCGCGACGATGATCGCAAGGACAAGCGTCACGATGATCGCAAGGACAAGCGTCACAATGACTAGTGCTAAAAAGAGAGAATTCTAATTAGCAATTAATTTGTTAGTGGTAAACAGGAAGCCTTCTCTGGTTGGGAAGGCTTTGCTGTTTTGTAAAATCCCGGCGGAGCAATTAGGCTTATCTTTGAAGCATGAAAACTGTCAAATAATTGAGAGTAGAAAGTGAACTGGGTGGAGAGGGTTCGGTAGTTCCTGGCACTCAGTTCTCAACCTGGCTCGTCGTCTTACCTAAGGCAGCACCGGCGCTAGCCACCATGACCACTGTAATAGCAAGCCATTCAGTTAATACCAGATGTTCGCCGAGGAATACTAATGCGGACAGTGCCGCGACAGCCGGTTCCATACTCATTAAGATACTAAACGTATTAGGGGGCAAGAGCTTCAGGGCCTTCATCTCTAACAGGAATGGAATTGCGCTGGACAAGAGGGCTAATGCACTTACGGGAATGATCATTTCCGCGTTAAAATTTTCGAAACCGCCTGACATTACGCCAAATGGAACAACTAGGATACTGGCAAACATCATCCCCAGAGTAACAGCTTGGGGGCCAGCCATTATTTTAGAGATGTTTCCACCAAGCAAAATGTAGCCTGCCCAGAAGCCCCCTGCAGCCAGTGCAAGCAACGCTCCTAATGGGTCAATTTTTTCAGCATTCCATGGCGCAATGAGTGCAATGCCCGCTGCAGCCAGCAAGATCCATAAAAAATCTGAACGGCGCCTGGAACTAACTACTGCCAGAATGAGTGGGCCGATAAATTCAAGCGTTACGGCTAAACCCAATGGTATCCGTTCAATAGCTAAATAAAAAACCAAGTTCATCGCTCCAAGGCAAAGGCCAAATGGTATTACTGATTTCCATTGTGCCGATGTAAGCTTATTCAAATTTGGCCTGAAGATGAGGAACAGGAATATTGATGATAATCCTATTCTCAACGATGCGGTAGTTGCTGCACCTAGCAGAGGAAAGATGCTTTTTGCAATAGCAGCACCTCCCTGAACACTGATAATGGCTAAAAGTACTGAAGGAATCGGAGGGATATTAAAGATTTTAGCTGCTCTCAAGTAGGTGCGTTTTTGGCGGCAAACTTAAGGATATATTTTTTATAAGGACACAATTCATCCCCCGTGTTCCGGCAATTGATCTATAAAGTGAGTGGACATGGTTCTGTTCATCAGCTGTTTTAAAAAATATTATCGCAAGTAAGTAACTTTATTATATTTACTTAACCTAATACATGATGAAAATATTTTTACTGGTCTTGAAAGTGATGCTAGCAATAGCCCTGATCACTATTGGTGTGGGCAATCTCAGTGAACCCTCTAACTTGTCTGTAGCATTTGGACTGATTGAAATTGCCCTTGCTCTTGTCCTTATTTACAGTCCTCTTAAATCAATTATAAAACAAATCTAACCATGGAATTTCAAAATGATGAAGGCAGTGTTCTCCTTCGCAAAAGGGTGTTAAGGATTGTGGGAATAGTTGCATCTGTCCTGATTCTTTGGGTCATCCAGCCTTTTACTTATGAAAATATAGATGCTGGTAATGTGGGGATAAAGATCAATCTTTATGGTACCGACCGCGGGGTTGATAACATAACCATAGTAACTGGAAGAGTATGGTACAATACCTGGACCACCAAGATTATCGAATTTCCGACTTTTACTCAATCGGTAGATTATGAGCCTTTCGTAGTTACCACGCGTGATGCGGCCGAATTCCAGGTCGATCCAAAACTCAATTATCACATTAACCCGACGATGGTTCCGCAAATCTATCGTCAATATCGTAAAACGCTTGGTGAGATCGAGCAGCAGTTTATGCGCAACACGATTTATGATGCCTACCGGATCGTGGCTAACTCCTTTACGTCGGATTCTGTGATGTCAAACCGTGAAAAGTTCGAGGACCGAATCCAGATCCTGCTGACCAAAAACCTTGGGAAAGACGGCTTCATCTATGATCAACTTACATCTGCTATAAGTCCGCCAGCGTCTTTAAGACAAATGATCGATGAGAAAAATGCATCTATTCAGGCAAGGCTCAAAGCTGAAAACGAAGCTAAACAAGCAATAGCGGAGGCCACAGTTAGTAAGGCAAAAGCTGAAGGGGAAGCGGCGGCAACACTAGTGCGTGCCCGGGCTGAGGCAGAAGCAAATCGTTTGAAACAGCAGTCATTAACCCCTCTGCTGGTGCAGCAGCAGGTGATCCAGAAGTGGGACGGAAAACTTCCTCAGTATGGCACAGTGCCTCAGTTTTTTAAGAACATAACGCAGTAATCCGAATTCTAAGCCCGCTCCGCCACCCATTTGTGGATGAATTTGTTTGCAAGTCTTGATTCCAGATTCTTAAAAAGAAGCTCTACTTAATAAATTCAAGATACCTGGTCCGGATGTAGGCAATCATTTCATACTCAGTCTTGCTTCTGGCCACAGCTAAAGTTGGTCGGTATTGAATCATGAAATTTTTCAGAGAATCACCTTTTAGTTTGGTGAGGGCAATTACGGCTTCTTTTGAGAATAACCGATCGATATATTTATCTCCTTCGTCCTGTAATAAAGCTTTTTGAAGTTTGGAAGGCGCCGTCTTATTTTTAGACAAGAAGCTTACCATCTGTAACACGTCAATTTTCATTAAATTGGAGGCGCTGTACGGATTATTTCCGCGATGGACGTCAACATGCCGGGCCATGGATTCTTCAGGTGATTTTAGTACGAAGATGTCTTTGAATGAAGGAGCTTTATAAGCAAATTCAGTAGCGAAATCCTCTCGGTTTTTTATTGAATCAGCTCTAGAATCCCGAAACGAACTGACAAATACTTCGTTGAGCAAGATGCTATTTCGTTGCAGTGAAATTTCAGGCGGCTTTCCGAAAGCAAATCCAGGATGGAGAGCGTTGAACGTAAACACATAAGTCCTGTAGCCGAGATGGATTATCCTGAGTGTATCGCCCGCCTTCACGTTCGTCAAGCTGAAATTGCCCTCAGCGTCTGTAAGTGTTGATGATTTCCCTTTAACCGTTGCCCCTGAAATGGCTTCTTTTGTAACCAGATCAAGTACTCTAGCGCGAAAGGTTTGTCCCTGTAATTGCCCCGTTAATGTTATAAATATTAAGATACAGAAAGCTCGTGGCATAAAAATTACGCTCGTTGATGTCTCCGAAAGTAGGTCTTAATTTACTGGTAGTTAAAAGTTTAACGTAGATTAACATTGAAAGGTTAAATAGTGTTATTTGCGTGGTAGCAACAACCATTCATTACTTACATCACAGCCTGAATTACTGAATGAACAGGGAGAACCTTCTAATGTGTCTGCCAAAACCAAGTCCGATACGAACTAATTATAATGCTTTATCACACAAGGATTCCTTACTTAATGCCTGATCATTAGTTTATTCCGATATTTAATTGTACCTTGCACACTTATTAACAAAAAAAATAATGCAACAAGGAACAGTAAAATTTTTCAATGAAACTAAAGGTTTCGGATTTATTACACCTAATGATGGTGGAAGTGAAATCTTTGTACACTCTTCAGGTCTGACTGACAGCATTCGTGAGAATGATGTAGTTAACTATGACGTTGAAGAAGGCCGTAAAGGTCTGAACGCAGTAAATGTAACAGTAGCTTAGTATACTATATAATTATTTCGTGAAGCATTCTCCTTGTTGGAGGATGCTTTTTTATTGAGACACTATCTTTTTCTATAAATTCGTTCTAAGAGACCATTGGGCTCCCAGGAGGGTATTTGCAAAGGAGAAACAAAAGAATCAACCAGATGTTGGTTTAATATATTTTCATTAACTTAATAAAACAAAAGGAGTACGCTAAATTAAACTATGGCTAGATCGACAGAAACATTTAACAAAAAAGAAAAAGAAAAAAAGCGGCTTAAAAAGCAAAAGGAAAAGAGGGAAAGAGCGGAGGAGCGGAAAGAGAACGTCGTTAAGGGGAAAAGCCTTGACGAGATGATGGCTTATGTGGATGAAAATGGAAATATAACTTCTACGCCACCGGATCCAACGAAGAAAAAGAAGATCATCACCGAAGACATCCAGATAGCAACTCCGAAACAAGAGGCTATCCAACCCGGCGATTTAATCCGTAAAGGGAAGGTGACTTTCTTTAACGAATCAAAAGGATATGGATTCATTAAGGATTCAGAAAGCCAGGAAAGCATTTTTGTGCATATCAATGAGCTGTCAGAGGCGGTTGGCGAGAATGACAAGGTTACCTTTGAGCTTGAGGCCGGACAAAAAGGAATGACAGCTGTAAGGGTCAAGAAAGTTTAATCATCGTTGCCGACAAACGGTCAATGTCGCAATCGATTTGTTGGTGTCCCACCAATAAATCCGCTCTGAAGGCTCGAGCAGGTTGGTGTCTGCACCAACAAAAATCAATGATTGGTGAAGACACCAATCATCTAAAATATTCCATTCCTGTTGGTGAGACACCAACAGGAATCAGGCATTAACTTTCATCGTTCTTTCAATGGGGCCTGCCTTCCTGGTGTCTTCATCTGCAAATTCTTCATACTGTTTGAAATTTTCCCGGAACAGCTCTGCAAGGTGGTATGCTTTTTCAAGATAATTTGCAGGATCCGACCATGTGCTTGCCGGATTTAAAAGCTCCGAAGGTACGCCCGGGCAATGGTCAGGAGTCATCAAGCCAAACACGCCGTCTGCGTTATAAATGCTGTGATCCAGCTTCCCTTCCAGAGCAGCTTTTATCATATTTCGCGTGTACGAAAGCTTTATCCGGTTTCCTGTACCATATGGGCCTCCAGTCCAACCCGTGTTTATCAGCCAGATATTTACCTGATGTTCAGTGATCTTTTTGCCAAGCAGCTCCGCGTATTTCATAGGATGCAGGGGCAAAAATGCCTTCCCAAAACAAGCAGAAAACGTGCTCTGTGGCTCATTAATCCCTACTTCAGTTCCGGCGATCTTAGATGTATACCCGGAGAGGAAGTGATATCTGGCCTGTGCAACGCTTAGTTTAGAAATAGGGGGCAATACTCCGAACGCATCTGCAGTAAGGACGAAGATATTCTCAGGAATGCTTCCTGTTGATGGGATAGCTGCTCCCGGGATGTGATCCATCGGATAAGATACCCGGGTATTTTCCGTTATGGAGAGATCGTCGAAATCTGGTATGTTACTACCTTCGACGAAGCCAATATTTTCAAGAAGAGCTCCTGCTTTGATCGCCTGGTAGATCTGCGGTTCTTTTTCAGGATTCAAACCGGCGGTTTTTGCATAACATCCGCCTTCGAAATTGAAAATAGAATGATGTCCCCAGCCATGTTCATCATCACCAATCAATTCCCTGTCCGGGTCAGCTGATAAAGTTGTTTTTCCTGTGCCTGATAAGCCAAAGAAAATTGCGGTATCACCTTGCTGGCCTTTGTTGGCCGAGCAATGCATTGGCAGAACCCTCTGTGAGGGCAGGAGAAAATTCAGCACAGAGAACATCGCTTTTTTGATCTCACCAGTGTATCCGGTCCCGCCAATGAGTACAATTTTCTGACTGAAATTTATGATGGAGAAATTCTGCTGCCTTGTTCCATCCTTATGCGGATCTGCTTTGAAACCCGGAGCAGCGATAATTGTCCACTCCGGATTTTCGCCTTCTGATCCATCGGGCCTTAAAAATAGATTATGGGCAAACAGATTTTGGTATGCTGTTTCGGTGATAGTTCTGACATTCAGGCGATAGCTTTCCTCCGAGCACACTGAGCCATCCCGCACGAAAAGAGTCTTGTCTTTCAGGTAGGAACGCAACTTAGTGTAAATCCTGTCAAAGTCGTCCTCAGCAAATGGAATATTAACGTCACTCCACCAGACCTGGTTTTCTGTAATTTTATCTTTGACAATAAATCTGTCTTTAGGAGATCGGCCGGTAAATTTCCCTGTGTTTACTGCAAGTGCACCTGAGCTGCTTAACGTGCCCTCAGACTTATCCAGGGCAATTGTGGTTAGCTCTCCGGGACTAAGTTGATAGAAAAATTCCTGCGCGTGAAGTTTAAGGTAGCCCAGGTCGGGTACCTCATTATTGATCGTGATTCGTCTCATATCACTTATGTTTGTTTGGTTAGTTGAGGGCAAAGCTAAAACCTTAAAACTAGATAGTCAAATAAAAACTTATTGAAAATCAACTAGTTGTACCAAGTACACTAAGCGTTTTTAGCTTGATAATCAATCACATATGTAGGTAAAACAGGAGCGGATCTATGCAAAAAAACTGTGTTCTGTTGACAGTTGACGGTTGACATCGAATGGCGGTTAGTTCGGGATATGGATGTTCCGTCCCAATATTCCAGGTATTCGTCACATTAATTTATACTTCGAAGTAACTCTTCCTATCATTATGTAGTCAAACCAAATAGTTATGAAGACATTCCTGAAAGAGGCCATAAAAAATATCCGTCAGACCGGATCGGTTGTAGAGAGTTCCGCTCATTTGTCGGAAATGATGTTAAGCGATATTTCTTTTGGTAAGAATTTGCAAATTGTTGAACTGGGCGCGGGAACCGGTAATATGACAAAATCTCTATTAAATAAAATGAGCCCCTGCTCGAAACTAACCTCTTTTGAAATAAACCCACACCTCTTTGACAAGCTTAGTAAATTTGACGACGACCGTTTGGTGAATGTGAACGACACGGCGACAAAGCTTTCAGAATATGTCATGGATCAGTCCGTAGACTACATCATCTCGGGTTTGCCATTGGCAAATATCAATGTGACAGAAAAGGCCGGAATTTTGGATGCCTGCATACGCATACTTAAGCCTTATGGTTCATACATCCAATTTCAGTATTCGCTGAATGATCTCGGCTTATTAAAAAGGACTTTCGCCTATGTAAATTGTGATTTTACTCTGCGTAATTTCCCTCCAGCCTTTGTCTATTATGCACAAAAATAGTTTCCCGCCAAACGATAAATTTAAACGGAACCTTGGGATTATATGGGTCCTTTTCATCGCAGTGTGCGTTACTCTTTATTTTATATATGCCCGGCAGCTTACACCTGAGAATATTTCCGACTTTGTAAAAAACTACCAGGGCGGAGTGCTTTTACTTTACTTCGCCTTATGCACTATCCGCGGAATCACGATGATCCCTGGAACTCCATTTTTGCTTGCTGGAATCCTTCTGTTCAAAGATAGCCCGTTTCTACTTTTGGCGGTGTTTTTAGCTAGTATGCTGGTCACATCTGCGCTCATGTTCTACCTCGCCGACAAACTGGGCTTTAGCAGCTATTTCGAAAAAAACTATCCTGAAAAGATTGTCCTTGTGAGAGAAAAGCTTGATGGGCGAAATGGATTTTTATTCATTATGCTCTGGGCTTTTGCCCCTTTCACACCTACGGATCTGGTATGTTATGTTGCCGGTTCTGTCAGGATGCGGTTTTTAAACCTGATCGTACCTCTGCTGGCGGGGGAAGCCATAATCTGTGCTTTTTATATTTTTAATGGACAGATCCTGTTGGAAAAGTGGGCGATTTAAAGATTTAATTGAAGAGATTTGCCGTATTCTATATAGTTGCAAGCGTTTGTAAATCGTTAGCTTTTTAACTATTTTACCCTTCATTCCACTAATCTTATGAAATGTTTATTCCTTTTGACCGCCATTTGTCTGATTTCAATTATAAGTTGCAAAACTCTCAACAAGTCAGCTTCGAATGATAAGTGGATCTCTCTTTTTAATGGGAAGAATTTTGACGACTGGTTCATCAAGATCCATCGTCATGCAACTGGCGTCAACTTCGGAAATACATTTAGGGTAGAGGATGGAATTATTAAGGTGCGATACGATCAGTACGGAAATTTCAACGATCAGTTTGGCCATTTATATTATAAGACCCCTTATTCTTACTACCACCTTAAATTGGAATACCGCTTTGTGGGCGATCTACAGAAGGGAGCCCCGCCTTACACATTGCGAAATAGCGGTGTGATGTTTCATTCGCAGGATCCCAGGACAATGCCTGTAGAGCAAGATTGGCCTATAAGTGTTGAGATGCAGTTTTTAGGCGGGCTCGGAGATGGCAAATCCCGAACCACAGGCAACATGTGCTCTCCGGGAACTAAAATAGTTTACAATGGCAAGCTGGATGAACGACACTGCATTAATTCAACCTCTAAAACATTTGACGGTGACCAATGGGTAAGTGCAGAGCTTATTGTGCTGGGTGACTCACTAATTACACACATTATTAACGGAGATACAGTAATGAAGTATTCTAAACCACAAATAGGGGGCGAAAATGTTAAGAGATACATCCCTGAAATGAAGCCTGACGGCAAAATTCTCCGTAGTGGTTTTATAGCTCTGCAGAGCGAAGGACAGCCGGTTGACTTTCGGAATATCGTTCTCAAAGATCTGTCGGGACAAAAGCGATGAATGCAGAGACTCTCAAATCTCTTATGGATGTTTCTGCTGTAACGGCGGATGGGACAGAAATAACCCTCATGGGAAATATCTCTGACGCAGAAGGGCTCAAGAATGTTTTTGAGAATGGAGGCGAGGGCGTAGGCGGGAATATTATTGATTTCCCGGGCCAACTTTAACAAAGCCCTCACGGTTGCCGCAGATTAGATTTAATCTCAGTTATTTGTGTTCATCAAAAGGTTTGTAGGAAAATAACGTTAAACACTTTATATTACTGGCCGAATTGCACTGTATAGTGTAAAAGTTAAATAGTTATTATTAAAGAATCTAATCAAGAAAAAAATCCTATGACTGATAGAAGGACATTCATCCAGCAGGCGGCCGTGATTAGCGCTGGCCTCCTGGCTATTCCAACCGATCTGCTCAGCAAGCCCAATGGAAAAGTGGGATTGCAGTTATATACCTTGCGAAACCAAATATCAAAAGACGTTCGGGGTGTAATTTCAAGGGTTGCTAATATTGGATTTCGGGAAGTCGAAACTTACGGCTACTCTCTAAAGGGAGGTTTTTGGGGTCTGAACATCAAGGAGTTCAGATCTCTGTTGAAAGACCATGGCTTGAAATCACCAAGCGGCCATTATAACTTCGAGCCTTATTTGGGAACCGATAATATGGATAGCCTGAAAGAGAATATAGAAGCCGCCCAGGGTATTCGCCAGAAATATCTAACGGTTCCTTATTTAAGCGAGCCACTGCGGAAAAACCTTGACAGCTATAAAATCCTTGCTGCAAAACTCAATCAAGCAGCAGTCCTTGCAAGAAAAGCCGGGCTTCAGTTGGTGTATCATAATCATGATTTTGAATTCAAAGATTTTAATGGTACTACAGGCTACGATATCCTGCTGCGTGAAACTGATCCTTCAGATCTCAAGTTTGAATTGGACATTTACTGGACAGTAAAGGCTGGCAAAAATCCGGTTGCATTATTCGAACAGAATCCTGGCAGATACGTGTTGTGGCATGTAAAGGATATGGAGAAAGTGGATAAAACATTCACTGAAGTAGGATCAGGAAGTATCGATTATAAACAACTATTTGCCAAGGCAAAACTATCCGGAATGAAGCATTTTTTTGTAGAACAGGATGTCATAAAGATCGACCCCTACGAAAGCATTACCCGGAGCTTTCAGCATGTTAAAAACAACATTCTTTAGTATCGTTTAAATGGATTATGTTCTCGGTATTGATATTGGCACCGGCAGCGCAAAAGCGGTCGCTGTTAATTTAGTTTCAGAACCTATTACTGTAGCTCAGCTACATTATCCGACTTACTCGCCACACCCGGGCTTCAGCGAGCAAGATCCGGAACTTATTTGGGAAGCTGTTAAGGGCTGTGTTAAGGAGATAGTCGATAAACTGAAAAGCAGCCCGTTGGCAATATGCTTTAGCAGCGCTATGCATAGTATAATTCCCGTTAATGAGAAGGGAAGCCAGCTCACAGATATGATTACCTGGGCCGACTGCAGAAGCGATGCGATAGCCAGCAGACTAAAGAATTCTACCCAGGGCATACATATCTACGAGTCCTCGGGAATGCCTTTGCATGCGATGTCTCCGCTTTGCAAGATCATTTGGCTAAAGGAGAATATGCCCGATGTTTTTAACCAAACTTACAAATTCATTTCGATCAAAGAATATATTTGGTTTAAGCTATTTGATGAATATGTGATTGATCATTCGATCGCATGCGCAAGTGGAATGCTGGATATATCATCGCGGACGTGGAGTCAAGAGCTGCTAGGATTGGCAGGTATCTCTGAGAACCAATTATCGAAACCGGTAAGCACAACCTATATCGCAACTGGTGCTCATTCACTTCAGGGAATTTTGAATAAAGAAACAATCTTCGTAATCGGAGCAAGTGATGGTTGCTTAGCGAATCTCGGAAGCTTCGCTATACGGAAGGGAGTAGCAGCTGTAACAATTGGTACAAGCGGGGCTGTAAGGATAGCTAGCGATAAACCGATTTTTAACAAGGAGGCAATGACTTTCAGTTACTGTCTTGACGAGAATACATTTATATGCGGCGGGCCGGTTAACAATGGAGGAAATGTTCTGCAGTGGTTGATCACAAGCTTTCTTGCTAAAACTGTAAACAAACAAAACATTGAGGAAGTATTTGCTCTGGCCGAAACAGTTTCTCCTGGTGCTGATGGCCTGCTATTTCTGCCTTATATAAACGGTGAGCGAGCCCCTGTTTGGGATGCAAAAAGCTCTGGCGCTTTCGTTGGGATTCGTTCTGTTCACACCCAGGCAAATTTTTCCCGGGCGGTCTTGGAAGGTATTTGTTATGCGTTGAATGATGTTTTGATAGCTGTCGAAACCGGATCTGAAAATATTAGTCAGGTTAATGTTAGCGGAGGGTTTGTTAATTCTCAAACATGGATGCAGCTGCTCGCGGATATAACTGGTAAAAGATTAGCCTTGCTGCAAACGGAGGATGCCTCTGCGAAAGGAGCTGCATTCATGGCGATTAAAGCACTCGGTTTGAACGATGGAAAATATCCTGCAGACATACAAAATGATCGATCCATTTTTATTGAACCTGATCCTGAAAAACATAAATTGTATAAGCGAAATTTCCAGGTATTCAAAAGGTTATATTCAGGTTTAAAAGATAGCATGCACCAACTAAACCTTATCAATTCCTGATCATGGCACTATTAACAGTTCTTTTTGGGCTTATTCTTCTTCTGGCTCTTATAATAAAGAAAATAAGCCCGATGATAGCTCTTTTGATAGTTTCCATCATTACGGGCTTATTGCTGGGCATGCCGGTGGGTAAAGTCATGGCCACCATTAGTACAGGTATCGGTGGAACTCTGGGCAGTATGGTAATGGTACTCGCTTTGGGTGCTATGATGGGAAAATTGATTGAAGATACCGGAGCCGCGAGAAAAATCGTTTTCATATTGATTCGTTTCTTTGGATATAAGAATATTCAGTGGGCTATTTTGCTTACCGGTCTCCTTGTGGGCATTCCTTTATTCTACAATGCCGGCTTTGTAGTCCTTGTTCCGCTGGTATTTGCCATTGCCGCGGCTACAAGATTACCATTGCTTTATCTGGCCTTGCCAATGGCTGCATCGTTGTCTGTAACACACGGATTTTTGCCCCCTCATCCCGGGCCGATAGCACTTGCATCGATATTCAAAGCAGATGTTGGCTTAATCCTTATTTATGGTTTAATATTAAGTGTTCCTATTGCGATTGCAGGCGGGATTGTTTTCCCCCGGCTGATTCTTAAGAGCAATATGGGCGATATTCCAACCACATTCAATCCTGAAGGTGAGGAATTACTTCCGTCTGGATTAAGAAGTTTTGTTACTGCCCTTCTTCCCGTGGTTTTAATCATAGTTGGTACAATCGGTACTAATTTTTTATCTGCCGGGGCAGTTAAACCGCTGTTTATTTTTCTGTCAGATCCGACAGTTGCCTTGCTGTTAGCTGTTTTGGTAACGATACTCGTTCAAAGGATTCCTATATCTAAAGCGATGGACTCATGCACGGAAGGCGTGAAAAGTATTGCGATGATAATTCTTATCATCGCAGCCGGAGGAGCCTTTAAGCAGGTACTGATAGATAGTGGGGTGGGAGATACTGTTAAAGCCCTGTCTGCATCGTTTGATCTGTCGCCCCTCATTCTTGCCTGGCTCATAACGGCTCTTTTACGGGTCACGCTTGGGTCGGCAACAGTTGCAGGGCTGGCAGCCTCAGGCATTGTTTTGCCTTTGGTAGGAGAGGGGGTATCACCTGAACTTATGGTGTTGTCGGTAGGGGCAGGAAGCCTTATGTTCTCCCATGTGAACGATACGGGATTTTGGATGTTTAAAGAATATTTCAATCTCAGCTTAAAACAAACGTTTGGAACCTGGACTATCATGGAAAGTATAGTTTCAGTTCTGGGATTAGCGGGGGTGTTAATCATAAATCAATTTTTATAATAATTCAATGAAGATCGGACTTATTGGCCTGGGTAAAATGGGGTATAATCTTGCTCTCAACCTGAAAAGAAATGGGCATGAGGTAATTGGTTATGATGTAAATCAAGCCACATTGCAAAATATTAGTAGTGAGGGAATAGCAATCGCCAATTCACTCAAACAGCTTGTGACTGATCTTGGGGAAAATCGGTTGATATGGCTAATGATACCTGCCGGCGAGTTTGTCGATGCGGCGTTATCGGATATGAAACCATTACTGGAAAAAGGCGATATAATTATTGAGGGAGGCAACTCTAATTATAAAGATTCAATCAGAAGATCTGGCGAATGGGAAACTCTCGGAGTCGATTATCTGGATTGTGGTACTAGTGGCGGTCCAGAAGGTGCCCTTCACGGCATTTGCGCCATGCTGGGAGGCAGCAAACTAGCATTCGACAGGATGGAGCCTGTGATCAAAGATATCTCTCAACCCGGAGCGTATCTATATTGCGGTGGGGCAGGTTCCGGACATTACGTTAAAATGATCCATAATGGTGTTGAGTATGGTATGATGCAGGCAATCGCTGAGGGTTTTGAAATGCTCCAAAAGAGCGGAATGAACCTTGATCTCGCCGCCATAGCCGGACTGTGGAATCACGGATCCGTAGTAAGAAGCTGGCTTATGGAGCTTACAGAAAAAGCACTCATTAAGGAGCCGGATCTCGCCTCAATAAAGGGTATCATGCATTCTTCCGGAGAAGGTAAATGGACCCTTGAAACGGCAATGGAAAAACAAATCGCCACGCCAGTTATTGCGTTATCACTTATTATGCGCTACAGATCGCTTGAAGATGATTCTTTCGCCGGGAAGATCGTAGCCGCCCTGAGAAATGAATTTGGCGGTCATGCTCTTATTAAAAAATAATAAGAATTTAGCCAGATCATCTTCCTGATCCTGAGTTTCACCGTTGTGTTGATGAGCCTGATTGGACATCTCTGACTTAGCGACCTGAATAAGATAAGCAAACAAATTGACGTCTTTGGAGAAATTTAGTTTCTTTCGTAACCAGTAGCGACTGACTTCAAAACTGCCTGTTGATTTGAACACATAATGGAAATACTACCCTGAATATGCGATAAAACATTGATTTTAAGCGCTTAGTGGACGAAATACTGTAAGAAATTCTTGAAATGCTTCTTCAATATCACTTGCAGGTTTATCACGTCCGGCAATAAATTATAAGGGAATAAAAAATAATTGAAAAAGGATTTGGCAATGCCCGTAAATAAATTAGATTTGTTAAACCTTAATCAAATTATTAAAAAAGAAAAAACGATGGATAAGTTTACAAAAATGAAAGACCTGTTCGCTTCTGTTGAGGCCGACGCTAGTAAATTCTACAATTCAGGTAACAGTGCAGCCGGAACTCGCGTTCGTAAAGGTATGCAGGATCTTAAAAACCTGGCTCAAGAGATCAGAACTGAAGTAACCGCAAAAAAAAATAGCGGTAAATAAGATAAATCTGTTTTCAGATATTCAAAGCCCTCTCCGATGATATTGGAGAGGGCATTTTTATTTCATCAAATTTGAGAGTAACACCAATCGTAGCGTCCTTTTATCCGTTGATCATCCCGACCCGGGTCATAATAATCCTACCGGGTATTTTTTTTCGTTATTGGATAGTATTTAAATTCATCTGCTGTCTCTGTCACGTTGAACAGCTAACCTATTTAGGGATTGAGTATGCACTTACATTATTAACTACGACCACATTCCGTGCTTGGAATAAATAGGGAGACCAATAACGGAGTTATTGGATAATAGATAACGAACGGGTGGGTAGTGCAAGGTTGACTAAAATGCAAGTTGAATTAAAAAGGTTAATTTCGGGGCATTTAAGACAAAAATTTATATTTTTACTTAAAGCATACCTCTAAATCATGATAAAACTAGGCATTATTCTTACCAGGCAATATCGTTTATTAAGTGTTGCTGCAATACTTGACGTTTTTGAAACCGTAAACGGTTTATATAGAAAAGAAAACGAAAATTCTCCGTTCAGTATTACGATAATTTCTCCCGATGATTCAGGGCATGGAAGTAGTTTTTCGAAATATCCGGTTTCATCTCTGGCAATTGCAGAGCACATGGACCTGATCCTTATCCCTGCTTTCTCAACTGAAAATATTAAAGGAGCAATCCAGGAAAATGCTGATTTTATTCCATGGCTGAAAGACCAATTTGCCTCTGGAACAGAAATAGCAACATTCTGTACAGGAGCATTTCTGCTGGGTGCAACGGGAATGTTGAATGGCCGGCAAGCTACTACTCATATAGATGCCTGCGAGGCTTTTAGTCTGAATTTTCCTGATGTACGTTTGCTTCGGGATAAGATAGTGACGGGCGACAATGGCTTATTTACAAGCGGAGGAGCCACGTCAAGCTTTCATTTGCTGCTTCATTTGATCCAGGGGTATTGCGGTAAAGATATAGCTGTTAAAACGGCCAAGCTGTTCGCTATTGATATGGACAGGGCTAATCAATCCTATTTTGGGACATTTCTACCTGTTCAGAACCATAACGACGAACTTGTTGCCATGGCGCAGCAAAAGATCGAAGCTGCTTATCACAATGCTGGTACCATAGAGGAAATGATAAAAGATGTCCCGGCAAGCAGGAGGAATATCGCACGGAGATTTAAACTGGTTACGGGCATTACACCGATTGAATATTTGCAAAAGACACGAATCGAAGCAGCGAAAAAACTATTGGAGCAAACGAATCAGCAAATGCTGGAAATTATGCTCAATTCCGGCTATAACGATCCAAAGGCCTTCAGGAAGATCTTCAGAAAAACCGTTGGAATGACTCCAACGGGATATCGGGCAAAATTTCAGGCAGCCTGATCAATTAAATTAAAGAGTTCCCAAAGGGATTTGCTTTTTTTGCTTTTAGATAATCCTTTTCTAAAAGTAAGTCGATGATTTTATCTACAAACCGTTGAAGATCCTGATGCTGTGACATGAAGACTTTATGCTCTGAGATAAACTGATATAATTCCATTATCAGGCGCTGGACGAGCTCAGTATTTCCTGTAAGAGAGATATCCTCACAGATGTATACAATTTGAGTCTTGATCAGTGCTTCTATTTCGAGCTCGCCAAGCATTTTTAGATATATTCTCACGAGATCTATCTTATTAAACTTTGTCCTGGCCTTAAGGCGTGCCTTAAAGAAATGAAGGTCGTCGATATTTCCCTCAGCCTGGAATATTTCAGCAATTGCCAGATCCAGTTTTCCACTAGATCCGTCCGCTCGGAACTTAGCCATTTGATAAGCTTTTTCTTTATCAAGCTTATATAAACCGCGCAGTCCTGATGCAGATTCTTTGGAACTCTTCAGTAATGAGGTAGAGAAGAAAAGGTCATGGTGTTCGGCTGTATCAAGCCCTGAAAGCTTGTCGATTGCGAGAGCCCGCACCTGGATTTTCTCATCATCTTTTGCGATGTCGGCCAGGCAATTTTGTATCTCGGGGTCATCAGCTTTTTGAAAGTCATAGTTCTGGAGCACATAGACCTTAACCTGGGAGCAAAAATCCTTTAATGCATCGATGAAAATACTTTCCGGAAAAGAGTATTTCCCGCTAATCCCTATGAGATATTTTATTGCTTCTAATCTGCACTGGTAATTCTTTGAGGCGTAGAACTGTTCTACATATTGATCAGTCTCAGCCTGGCCGTCATTTACAAGCATCTCTAAAAAGCCTCTTGTGTATCTGCTGCTGTATCTCTCGGATCTGACGGGGTTATTGGAGTTATTCATATAATCAGTAATGAGTTTGCATTATTGTTTATCCTAGAGGGAGAACCCAGGTATAAAAAGCAGTAGGAGCCCTCCCCTTTTTTTTACATGTTGTATATTCACTAATCACATTATCGGTGGTTTTATATTGTTACTTTTTGAAAAATAAACTTAAACTTTCATCATTCTATAGCTTGTCAGATCCGGCATAAAAGCAGTCTGTGCACGCATATCTCTTTAAACTTTGAATATAGGACGACGTGTTTCCTGAAATGTTGCTAACTATCTGTAAAAAGTGATTTTCGCATACTAAACATTGAAAAAGGTTGAAAATATGCTTTTTTGAGTACTCTGAATAGCCTGGTTTTCATTTTTATAATACTTTGACCCAAAATCGTTTCGTTTACTAAGTGATCGCTAAAATAATAAGACAATATTACGGGGGCAATAAATAATTGCATACTAAATGTGATGGGATGGTGAAAAAATGTGATGGATTTACCCTTCAGTGACTTGTTTAAACGGATGTCCGGCTTTTATTATAAATTTGTGCTTATAAAATATCGTCACTATTTCGTTAGGCGGGAATGCACCTAATGGAAAACAATAACTCTGATGAAAGATTACAAAAACTATTATCTCGTTCAAGCTCCACCTGAAGACGTGTATCTGGCGCTAACCAACCCCCTAACTATTTCACTGTGGACAGGTGCAGAAGCAATTATGAGCACAGAGCCAGGTTCTGAATTTTCCTTATGGGATGATAGCATCGCCGGCAGAAATATAGAGTTTGTGGAAAATAAGAAGATCGTCCAGCAATGGTATTTTGGCGACCAGCCAGGAGAATCAATTGTTACCTTTATACTTCACGCCGATAAAAATGGTACATCGGTGGAATTACGGCATACCAATATTCCCGATTCTGACATTGCTGATATGATTGAAGGATGGAACCTTAACTATTTTGGTTCGCTTCAGGATTTTTATGAAGATTAGCGACGATGATTTCGATTCGCAAGATAAATAGTATAGATTAGAGATATCACCTCATCGGGTTATGAACATGCGTAAATTTACTTTTCAACAACAGGTAATTGCCGGCTTCGCTGTCTGCCTTGCTCTTGTTTTTGCTCTGGCAATAGGGTCCTATTTAAGTATTCGGAAATTGCAGGCAGATGCAGGCTGGGTAAACCATACGTATGAAGTAATTGGCCAAGCCGAAAAAATCGAAAATTACATCATTACCTGCGAAAGCGGGGTCCGTGGTTATGTGGCAAGTGGAGACATCGATAATCTGGCTACCTTTCAGGATACTAAAGGTAAAATCATTCCGTCGATCATACAACTCAGAAATATAGTTTTTGATAACTCCGTTAAAGTGCATCTTGATTCTCTCCAAAAGTATACTGAAAGGAGAATAGACCGGATGGAGACTATAGTGGAAGCTCGTGAACGGAGTTTTGAAGAAGCACAACTGATAATAAAAGGCGGTACCGGTGAAATGTTAATGAACAAGATCCGGTCTACGATCAAAGATATTGTAGAACGGGAAAATGTCTTGCTTGCCGAACGAGAAGCCACAAGCACCCGAAGTGTAAACCAGACCATCCTGATTAATGTTATAGGCTGTATACTGATCTTAGGCCTGGTTTTGTTACTTCTTAATTTTATTCGCCGGTCATTCAGAGAACAAAAAATAATTGAGGAACGTATCCGGGTTGCCAATAAGCACTTAGAACAATTATCTGTTGAAAATCAGAATAACAACTGGTTGCTTACAGGCCTCGCGGCAATGGATGAGACTATTCGTGGAGAACTGGAGATGGGCGAACTTTCAGGAAAGATCATTAGCCAAATTGCAGTTTATATTGAAGCGCATGTTGCAGCCATCTATATTGCCGACGAGCTTGGCGAAAATTTTCATTTAACGGGTAGTTATGCGTTTCAATTCAGGGAGGGTAATAATAATATAATAAAGTTAGGCGATGGTTTATTAGGTCAGGCTGCCTTAGATAAAAAAACCATCATTTTCGAAGACGTACCGGAAGATTACGTAAAAATTTGTTCCGGTTTAGGTGAGGTAACGCCTCACACTATTCTTGTCCAGCCCTTTTTATTTGAAGATTCCGTTAAAGGTGTGATTGAATTTGGCATGGTGACCGAACTGAGCCCAATAAAAATGGAGTTCATAAAAATGGCTCTTGATAGTATTGCTGTAGCAGTCAATTCTGCGCAATCCCGTGCAAAATTGAAAGATCTTTTCGAAGAGACCCATCAGCAAGCAGAAGAACTGGAAGTACAGCAGGAAGAGTTGCGCTCCACCAATGAGGATCTTGTCCAGAAAACGGAAATGTTACAGGCCTCTGAAGAAGAACTGCGGGTACAGCAGGAAGAGCTCCGACAGATCAATGCCGAACTTGAAGAGAAGGCTGAAATGCTGGAAGAACGTAATAAGGCAGTAGACCAGGCACGAGAAGCTATCGGTTTAAAGGCCGAAGAGTTGGAGAGAACCAGTAAGTACAAATCAGAGTTCCTGGCAAACATGAGCCATGAACTGCGTACCCCGCTGAACAGTATCCTGATCCTGGCCCGTATCTTAAAAGAGAACAAAAATGCCAACCTAACGGAAGATCAGATTAAATATGCGGGCGTGATACACAATGCAGGGAGTGATCTTTTAACCCTCATCAATGATATTCTGGACCTTTCCAAAATAGAAGCCGGGAAAATTGATCTGACGATTGAAGAAGTTAGCATTGCCGATGTAATGCAAGATATCCAGCTGCTTTTTAGTGAAGTGGCCGGAAATAAGAAAATAATTTATGAGGTTAATGTGGATCCCGATGTTCCTGAGAAGATTATTTCAGATCGCATGCGTTTGGAACAGATTCTTAAGAACCTGCTTTCTAATGCATTCAAATTTACTCCTCAAAATGGTTCTGTTGAAGTATCCATTGGTCTGGTAAAAGCTGATAAAGAACTCAGCAATGAAAAGATGTCCAATGCTGATGTAGGTTCAATCATTTCATTTGAAGTAAAGGATAGCGGTATTGGTATTCCCCAGGATAAACAGAAGGCCATTTTTGAGGCCTTTCAGCAGGCAGATGGGTCCACTAGTCGGAAATTTGGCGGTACCGGACTTGGTTTATCGATTAGCCGGGAGCTGACCAATATCCTTGGAGGCGAGATTCAGATCATTAGTAAACCGGGCGAAGGCAGCTCTTTCACACTTTATCTCCCGATAGAATTTCAAGGGCAAGACATTCCTCACGAAGAAAACGAGGAGGTTAAGTTATCTCCTCCTAAAGCGTCTAAAACAACGGATTGGCCAGCATCACAGAAGGAACCTGTGATGCTGATCATAGAAGATGACCAGAATTTTGCCGAGGTATTGAAAGATTATGCCCTGGAAAGAGGCTTCGCACCCATTATGGCTTTTCAGGGTGATACCGGCTTGAAAATGGCTCAGGATCACCTTCCGGATGCGATCGTGTTGGATATTATGCTGCCCGTAATGGATGGTTGGACCGTACTGAAAAGTTTAAAAGCCGATCCTGTTACCAAAGATATTCCCGTGCACATGATGTCGGCCGGTGATCAAAGTCTGATGAAAGCAAAGCGGGCTGGAGCCATCGGATTTCTTAAAAAACCCGTGGAGAAGGAAAAACTAGACGAAGCTTTTGATATGCTGCTAAACAATAGAAGTATTAAGCTGACCAAAGTTCTCATCATTGAAGACCATGAGATCCAAAGCGAGAATCTGACCAGCCAGTTGACGGATCATCAGATAAAAGTAAAGCAAGCCTTCAACGGGGAGCAGGCGCTACAGGAACTGGAAGCGGATTCTGACTTTGACTGCATTATTTTGGATATCCATTTGCCTGATATTTCTGGTCTGGAGCTTTTGGACAAGATAAAATCTGAGTCGAAATGGGCAGATATCCCAGTGATCATCAATACTGCAATGGAGTTAGACCGGGAAAGCATGGACAGGGTATTGAGACATACCCATGCCATGGTTTTAAAAAGCAATAAATCTAACGATCGTTTGCTGGACGAAGTGAACCTTTTCATGAACAAGTTGAGATCGCCCCAGCATTCCCTCCCTTTTACCGACGTAAAACCGGAGAACAAGGCCTCTAAGAACAATGCCGTTACCACAGAAAAAGCATTGGTAAACCGGTCTGTACTGATTGTCGATGATGATATGAGAAATATTTTTGCGCTATCTACAGCTTTGCAAACGTATGAAATGAATATAGAGATTGCCAATAATGGCCTTGAAGCATTGAAAAAATTGGATGAAATGCCGGATACGGACCTGGTCCTTATGGATATTATGATGCCGGAAATGGATGGGTACGAAGCAATGCAAGAGATACG
>NZ_JBBJNI010000070.1:0-8640 GCF_037719425.1 Daejeonella sp.
TATTTTCCCGGACAAGCCAGTTACGAAAAAGCCAGCTGAAGTACGGATGGGTAAAGGTAAAGGTGCTCCTGAATACTGGGTAGCAGTTGTAAGACCTGGTAGAATGATCTTCGAAGCTGAAGGTGTGCCTTTGGAAGTTGCAAAGGAAGCTATGCGTTTAGCTGCTCAGAAATTACCGGTACAAACGAAATTCGTTATTAGAAGGGATTTTGTAGAAGCATAATTAGTGATTAGTAATTAGTTGTTAGTTGGTTCGATATTCGAGGCTCTTCTAACCAACTAACCAACTAACAACTAACAACTAGAAGAAAAATGAAGAACTCAGAAATACACGAACTATCAACTGAAGAAGTTGTGGCCCGAATTAATGAAGAGAAAGCTAATCTCACCAAACTGAAATTTGCACATACTGTATCTGCAATTGAAAATCCGACAAGGATCACAAAGGTTAGAAAAGATGTAGCACGTTTAAACACAGAATTGACTAAGCGCAAAGCGGAGGCAGCAAAAGCTGCAGCATCTGCAGAGCCAGAGTCCGCTTCTGAATAAATAAAAGTCCAAAATGGAAAGACAATTAAGAAAAACAAGAACCGGGCTGGTAGTAAGCAATAAAATGGAGAAATCTATTGTAGTTGCGGTTGAAAGGAAAGTGAAGCACCCGATCTATGGTAAGTTTGTTAAGAAAACTACCAAATTTATGGCTCATGACGAGACTAACACTTGCGGTATCGGTGATACAGTGTTAATTATGGAAACTCGTCCGCTGAGTAAAACCAAGAACTGGAGATTAGTGGAAATTTTAGAAAGAGCTAAGTAACATGGTACAACAGGAATCAAGACTGAATGTTGCTGACAACAGTGGAGCTAAAGAAGTTTTAGTTATCCGTGTTTTAGGTGGTACCGGCAAGCGTTACGCATCCATAGGTGACAAAGTAGTTGTCACTGTAAAAAGTGCGCTTCCATCAGGGAACATCAAAAAAGGAACTGTCTCTAAGGCGGTTGTTGTAAGAACAAAGAAAGAGATCAGGCGTAAAGACGGATCATACATCCGCTTTGACGATAATGCAGCTGTATTGCTGAATGCACAGGACGAGCCGCGTGGAACACGTATCTTCGGCCCTGTTGCCAGAGAGCTACGTGAAAAACAATTCATGAAGATTGTATCATTAGCACCGGAGGTTTTATAAAATGGAGAAGAAAATAAAATCACAGCCTAAATTGAAGATCCGCAAAGGAGACCTGGTACAAGTTACTGCAGGTGATTCTAAAGGAAAACAAGGAAAGGTTTTAGAAGTAGTTTTAGCTACTAACAGAGTTATAGTTGAAGGCGCTAACATGGTGTCGAAACATACAAAACCAAACGCTGCCACTCCAAACGGTGGTATCGTAAAAAAAGAAGCCAGTCTTCATGTTTCTAATGTAATGGTGGTTGACGCGAAAAGCGGAAAACCTTCACGCATTGGAAAACAGAAAAATGCAGACGGCAAATCAATTCGCATCGCTAAAAAATCTGGGGAGGAAATTAAATAATGGCTTACGCACCAAGATTAAAAACAAAATATAACTCAGAGATCGTTTCAGCTTTAAAGGACAAGTTTCAGTACAAAAGCGTAATGCAGGTTCCGCGTCTGCAGAAAATTGCAATCAACCAGGGTGTTGGAGCAGCTGCAACTGATAAGAAACTTATTGATAATGCAATCAATGAAATGACGACCATCACTGGTCAGAAAGCCATTCCTGCAAAATCAAAGAAAGATATATCTAACTTTAAGTTACGTAAAGGAATGCCGATTGGTGTTCGTGTTACATTACGTGATAACAATATGTATGAGTTCCTTGATCGTTTGATCGCTGTAGCTCTTCCACGTATCCGTGACTTCAAAGGTATCAACGATAAAGGATTTGACGGACGCGGTAACTATACTTTAGGTATCACTGAGCAGATCATTTTCCCAGAGATCAACATCGACCAGATCAATAAGATCTTAGGTATGGATATTACATTTGTAACTACTGCTAAAACTGATGTTGAAGCCTTAGAATTACTTAAACAATTTGGTTTACCATTTAAGAATCAAACTCCAATACAACAATAATGGCTAAAGAAGGTGTAAAAGCGCGTGAAGTAAAACGTGCCAGATTAGTTGCCAAATACGCAGACAAGAGAGCAGCCCTTAAAGCTGCCGGAGATTTAGAAGGTTTGGATAAATTACCTAAAAACTCTTCACCGGTACGTTTACACAACCGTTGTAAATTAACTGGCCGTCCGCGTGGTTATATGCGTCAATTCGGTATTTGCCGTATTGTTTTCCGTGATATGGCTTTGGCAGGGAAGATTCCGGGTATTCGTAAGGCGTCCTGGTAAGAAGCTAAAAGCCAAAAGCTAAAAGCGGAAGGCTGAAAGCAGAAGGAAGAAGCGGGGGCTGAAAGCATGGCAGGCGTTTAGTACGTTTGCAAAAGCCTTAAGCTTTGCGCTTTATGCTCTAAGCTTAAAATGAATATTAACCGATGACAGGTCCCTAATCCGGAAACCACCATCACAACAAATAAATAATGAATACAGATCCAATAGCAGATTATCTTACGCGAGTAAGGAATGCCATTAAGGCGAACCACCGCGTTGTGGAGATCCCTGCATCAAACCTGAAAAAAGAAATGACTAAAGTTCTTTTTGACAAAGGTTACATTACTAATTACAAGTTTGAAGATACTACTGTTCAGGGTACGATCAAGATCGCTCTGAAGTATAATCCGATTACTAAAATCCCAGCTATCCGCAACATTTCGCGTATCAGCAAGCCAGGTTTGAGAAGATACGCAGGCGTTGACAATATGCCGCGTGTATTAAATGGTTTAGGAATCGCTATTCTTTCTACTTCTAAAGGTGTGATGACCGATAAAGAAGCTAAGAACTTAAATATAGGTGGCGAAGTTTTATGTTACGTTTATTAATAGGAGGATAGAAGATGTCAAGAATAGGAAAAGCCCCGATTAATATTCCAGCTGGTGTTACGATATTAGTTGATGATACAAATAAAGTAACTGTAAAAGGTACTAAAGGTGAATTAACCCAGAATGTAGATACAGATATCAAGATAACTCAGGAAGACGGTGTACTTACCGTAGAACGTCCTTCAGAGCAAAAGCGTCATAAAGCATTGCACGGTTTATACCGTTCATTGATCAACAATATGGTTGTTGGTGTAACCGAAGGTTATAAAACTAACCAGGAGCTTGTTGGTGTAGGTTACCGTGCAACAAATGTTGGTAACACACTTGACTTGGTTTTAGGATTCTCTCACCACTTTGTGTTTGAGCTTCCAAAAGAGATCAAGGTGACAACAGCTTCTGAAAAAGGTAAAAACCCGACTATTACGTTAGAAAGTATCGACAAGCAATTACTAGGACAAGTAGCAGCAAAAATACGCTCTCTACGTACTCCTGAACCATATAAAGGTAAAGGTATTAAGTTTGTTGGTGAAGTGTTAAGAAGAAAAGCTGGTAAATCAGCCGCTAAAAAATAATCATCATGGCAGGAATTAAATTATCTCGCAGAGAGAGAATCAAAAGAGGAATCAGAAAGAGATTAACCGGTTCTGCTGAGCGCCCACGTCTATCTGTTTTCAGAAGCAACAAAGGTATCTATGCTCAGATTATCGATGATAATAGTGGAAAAACTATCGTTTCAGCATCATCTTTATCAAAAGATTTTACGGCAGACGGTAATAAATCTGATCAGTCTAAAGCAGTTGGTAAATCAGTAGCAGAAAAGGCAATTGCAGCAGGTGTTAGCACCGTTGTATTTGACAGAAATGGTTACCTGTACCATGGCCGTGTTAAATCACTGGCAGAAGGTGCACGTGAAGCTGGTTTAATATTTTAATCTGAAAGTAAGATGTCAACAATCAATATAAAAAGAGTAAAATCAAGCGAGATCGAATTAAAAGACCGCTTAGTTAGTATCCAGCGTGTTGCTAAGGTTACTAAAGGTGGACGTACCTTCAGCTTTTCAGCTATCGTTGTGGTAGGTGATGAGAATGGAGTTGTAGGTTTCGGTCTTGGTAAAGCAAAAGAGGTTACTGAAGCAATTGCTAAAGGTATCGACGACGCTAAGAAAAACCTGGTAAAGGTTCCTGTAATTAATGGAACTGTGCCTCACGAGCAGATCGGAAAATATTCAGGCGGTTTCGTATTCATTAAGCCAGCAGCGCCGGGTACTGGTGTAATTGCAGGTGGTGCGATGCGTGCTGTACTTGAAAGTGCGGGTGTACATAATGTACTAGCAAAGTCAAAAGGTTCATCTAATCCGCATAACGTGGTTAAAGCAACTGTATTAGCGTTATCACAATTACGTGATGCTTATACGGTAGCTCAGCACCGTGGTGTGGATCTTAAGAAAGTATTTAACGGATAATCATCATGGCTAAGATTAAAATAACCCAGATTAAGAGCGTTATCGATAGAAGCGAGCGTCAGAAAAGAACCATGCAGGCATTGGGATTGAGAAAGATCAATCATTCTGTAGAGGTTGAAGCCAATCCGGCAATTATCGGAATGGTGAGAAAAGTTAATCATTTAGTAGCAGTAGAAAGTATCTGATATCATGAACTTAAGTAACTTACAACCTGCAGAAGGTTCAACAAAAAATAGGAAACGTATCGGTCGTGGTACCGGTTCGGGTCGCGGTGGGACTTCCACACGCGGTCATAAAGGTGCGGGATCGCGCTCTGGTTACAAGAGCAAGGTAGGTTTTGAAGGAGGTCAAATGCCTTTGCAACGCCGTTTACCTAAAGTAGGTTTCAACCCTATTAACCGGACGGAGTATGTAGCGATCAATCTTGATGCGCTTCAAACTTTGGCTGAAACATATAATTTAACTGCAATTGACTTTGATACATTCAAAGAGCACGGTTTAGCTTCTAAGAATGACCTTATCAAAATTTTAGGGAGAGGAGAAGTAAAAGCTAAACTTGATGTTAAAGCTCATGCTTTCTCTGCAGCAGCTCAAAAAGCAATCGAAGCTGCTGGTGGTGCAATAGTTAAATTGTAATATTACACATGAAGAAGCTTTTTACAACGCTATCCAATATCTGGAAGATTGAAGACCTGAGAGCGCGGATCCTTTTCACGCTGTTATGCCTTTTAATTTATAGAATAGGATCATTTATAATTATACCTGGTGTAGACGCATCATCTATAGAAGATGGTCAGGCTAAGGAAGGACTTCTTGGATTGCTGAATATGTTTGCCGGCGGATCATTCTCCCGGTCATCTATATTTGCATTGGGCGTTATGCCATACATTTCTGCATCTATCGTGGTGCAGCTTTTAGGTATTGCTGTTCCATATTTCCAGAAGCTTCAAAAGGAAGGTGAAAGCGGACGTAAAAAGATCAATCAGGTAACCCGTTATCTGACGATAATTATTACGGCTTTACAGGCCATGGGTTATGTGAGGACGCAAATAGCACCTGAAGCCAAATTAATGGCTGAGCCGTTATTTACGATATCTTCTATGTTTGTTCTAACTGCCGCTACCATGTTTGTGGTATGGCTTGGAGAGAAGATCACAGATAAAGGTATTGGTAACGGTATCTCTATGATCATCATGGTAGGTATTATCGCCCAGCTGCCGTTTGGCTTACTTGCTGAATTTGAATCACGGATGGGTGCGCAGGGAGGTTTGGTGACCGTTATCGTTGAGCTTGCTGCGTTATTTCTTGTGGTAATGTTCACTATACTTATTGTTCAGGGGGTGAGAAAGATCCCTGTACAGTACGCAAAGAAGATCGTTGGTGCAAAACAATATGGAGGTGTTCGTCAGTATATCCCGTTAAAGGTCAATGCTGCCGGAGTTATGCCGATCATTTTCGCTCAGGCGATCATGTTTATACCAACAACCATAGGCTCATTCTTTCCTTCGATGCAATCGTCTTTCCTCGCTTCTTTTAGTGATTATACTTCGTTAACATATAACCTGACCTTTGCCTTCATGATCATTGCCTTTACATTCTTCTACACAGCAATTACCGTTAACCCGGTTCAGATGTCTGATGATATGAAAAAGAATGGTGGTTTCGTTCCGGGTGTTAAACCAGGTAAAACAACTGGCGAATATATTGATGCAGTTATTTCAAAGATCACTTTACCAGGTTCAATTTTCCTTGCCATTATTGCAATCATGCCATCGATAGCTATCATTTTAGGTGTAAATAGCCAGTTTGCGAACTTTTTTGGCGGGACTTCATTACTGATCCTTGTTGGTGTAGTGTTGGATACCTTACAACAGGTTGAAAGCCATTTGTTAATGCGTCACTACGATGGATTGATGAAAACCGGCAGAATTAAAGGACGTACGCCTGTTGCGGGCGGTTCGGTAATTTAAGGTGCATGTCAAAAATTTATTTTAAGTCTTCTGCGGATATTGAGAAAATAAGAGAAAGTTCTCTTCTTGTATCCAAAACCCTGGCTGAAGTTGCCAAGGTTATCAGAGAAGGCTTAAAAACTATAGAGCTTGATAAATTAGCAGAGACTTTTATCCGTGATCACGGAGGAGTCCCTGCTTTTTTAAATTATAACGGCTTCCCTTATTCCCTTTGCATTTCTTTAAACGATCAGGTGGTTCACGGTTTCCCGGGAAATTATGAGATCAAAGATGGCGACATCGTTTCAGTTGATTGTGGTGTTGTACTGAATAAGTTTTTTGGCGATTCAGCCTATACATTTCCAATAGGTAATGTCGAGCCTGAAACTTTAAAGCTTTTACAGGTGACTAAAGAGTGTCTGAACCTGGCTGTTGAAAAAGCAGTTACCGGAATGAGGGTTGGTGATTTAGGATATGCAGTACAGGAGCATGCGGAGAAGAACGGATTTGGTGTAGTTAAAGAGCTTGTTGGACATGGTGTGGGAGTGAAGCTTCATGAGAAGCCCGAAGTTCCTAATTATGGAAAACGCGGTTCCGGAATCAAGCTTGAGGATGGAATGGTCATAGCGATAGAGCCAATGATCAATGCGGGTCGGGCAGGAGTTAAATTCTGGGAGGACGGCTGGACAGTAAGCACGGTTGATAAGAAACCATCTGCTCATTATGAGCATACCGTAGCTATAAAAAAGGGCAAAGGGGACGTGCTTTCCACCTTTACCCTGATAGAAGAAGTTTTAGCACAAAAAGATTAAAATATAAAAATTTTTAATTAATTTTGCATCCCTGTTCCGATGGGGGCAAATGAGATTAAGCCAGTTCAGAAAGGGTTGTTTTTGAGATTGATTATAGAAAACTGGTTTCTCCGGCCTTAGGAGTAGAAAAGACATAAGAGAAATCAATATAATATATGGCCAAACAGGCTTCAATTGAACAAGACGGAATAATCAGAGAAGCATTGTCTAATGCAATGTTTCGGGTTGAACTGGAAAACGGACATGAGATCATAGCGCATATTTCAGGTAAAATGAGAATGCACTACATCAAAATCTTACCCGGAGACAAGGTAAAGCTGGAGATGTCACCGTATGATCTCAGTAAGGGTAGAATAACGTACAGATATAAATAGAATAAAGATGAAGGTTAGAGCATCAATTAAAAAACGTAGCGCTGATTGTAAAGTGATCCGTCGTAAGGGAGTACTTTATGTGATCAACAAAAAGAATCCTAAGTACAAACAACGTCAGGGATAAGAAAAATAGTATTACGTTGTACGTTATACGTTATACGTCTGGGCGGTTAGCACAGCGTTTAGAAACGTAGAACGTAGAACGTAGAACGTAGAACTTCAATAAAATATGGCAAGGATAGCAGGTATTGATTTACCAAGAAACAAAAGAGGAGAGATCGGACTTACTTACATTTTCGGCGTTGGAAGGTCAACCGCAAAGCGGATTTTGGCTGATGCTGGTATTGATGTAAACATAAAAGTTCAGGACTGGACCGATGATCAGTTGGCAGCGATTCGTGGTTTCATCAATGAGGAGATCAAAGTTGAAGGTGCTCTACGCTCTGAAGTACAATTGAACATCAAGCGTTTGATGGATATTGGTTGTTACCGTGGATTACGTCACCGTAAGGGATTACCTGTTCGCGGACAACGTACCAAGAACAACTCACGTACCCGTAAAGGAAAACGTAAGACTGTAGCAAACAAGAAAAAAGCAACGAAGTAAGACCTGCCTGCGGTAGGCAGGTATGAGATATGAGAGTATCTCGAATGCAGATCTCCATTAATTAACTATTAAGCGGATATGAAGTTTGGGACCCACACTTCATGATTAAAACAAGAAATAGATATGAGTAAAGAGGATGTTTCTCACATCTCAAGTCTCACATCTCAAATCTAATAAAATGGCAAAAACTAAAAAAGTAACCAAAAAGCGTGTTGTTATTGTTGAAGCAATCGGCGAAGCACACGTAAACGCTACATTTAACAATATCATTATCACCCTAACTAACCTTCAGGGTCAAACCATCAGCTGGTCATCTGCCGGTAAGATGGGTTTCAAAGGTTCCAAGAAAAATACTCCGTACGCTGCGGGACAAGCTGCAAGTGATTGCGCTAAAGTGGCACACGATCTTGGCCTTCGTAAAGTTCAGGTATATGTTAAAGGTCCTGGTTCAGGCCGCGAGTCAGCTATCCGTACTCTGCAGACT
>NZ_JBBJNI010000070.1:8650-20285 GCF_037719425.1 Daejeonella sp.
CCGGAATTGAGGTTACTACTATACAGGATATCACTCCGCTTCCGCACAACGGTTGCCGTCCTCCAAAAAGAAGAAGAGTTTAATTAATAATAATCAGTTTTAAAGCTAAGATTCCTCAGCCCCGGGCTGATGGATACTTTAAAAACACACAACCATGGCTAGATACACCGGACCAAAGTCCAAAATCGCCCGTAGATTCAGAGAACCAATTTTCGGTCCTGATAAGGCATTAGAAAGAAAAAATTATCCTCCGGGAATGCACGGTACCTCAAGAAAAAGAGGTAAGCAATCAGAGTTTGCAGTGCAGTTAATGGAGAAGCAAAAGGTTAAATACACTTACGGTGTATTGGAGCGTTATTTCGAAAACCTTTTCCACAAAGCTTCTGCTAAAGAAGGAATTACTGGTGAGAACCTTTTGAAATTCCTGGAAGCCCGCTTAGACAATACAGTTTACCGTTTAGGAATTGCTCCAACCCGCTCTGCTGCACGTCAGTTAGTAGGCCACAAGCACATCACTGTTAACGGTGAGATTGTAAATATCGCTTCTTATGCTTTACGTGCAGGTGATGTTGTTGCAGTACGTGAACGTTCAAAATCTCTTGAAGCTGTTTCAAATTCAGTTGCAGCGAGAACTATAAACAAATTCAGCTGGTTAGAATGGGATGCTAACGCCTTAACAGGTAAGTTCCTTAACTACCCAAGCCGCGATGAGATCCCTGAGAATATCAAGGAAAACCTTATCGTCGAGTTGTACTCTAAATAAGATTTGAGATATGAGATGTGAGATATGAGACTAACGCATGTCTGATATCTCACATCTCACATCTCATATCTGCCTGCGATAGGCAGGTCTCATATCCATAAACAATAAACAAAATAGATAAATGGCAATCTTAGCATTTCAGAAACCTGATAAAGTTATCATGCAGAAATCTACGGATTTCGACGGAACATTTGAATTCAGACCTTTAGAGCCTGGTTTCGGGGTTACCATTGGTAATGCTTTACGGAGAATACTTTTATCTTCCCTGGAAGGTTTTGCAATAACTTCCGTACGCTTTTCAGGTGTATCTCACGAGTTCTCTACCATCAAAGGTGTTGTAGAAGACGTTACTGAGATCATCCTTAACTTAAAGCAGGTCCGTTTCAAGAAAACCGGCGAGTCTGGCGATAACGAGAAGATCTTTGTGATCATCAACGGTCAGGATCAGTTCAAAGCTGGCGACATTACTAAGTTCTCTAACAACTTTACAGTTCTGAATTCTGATATGGTTGTCTGTAATATGGAATCTTCTGTTACCCTGGAGATCGAATTAACAGTTAGCAAAGGAAGAGGTTACATCGCTGCAGAAGAAAACAAAAACGTAGATGCTGTTCTTGGTGTTATCGCGATTGATTCGATCTACACACCGATCAAGAACGTTAAATACACTATTGAGAACTTCCGCGTAGAACAAAAAACTGACTACGAGAAATTAGTTCTGGATATTACTACGGATGGTTCAATTCATCCTGAAGAAGCGTTGAAAGAAGCTGCGAAGATTTTGATCCACCACTTCATGTTGTTCTCTGATGAGAATATCATGCTTGAATCTCAGGCTAAAGAAGAAACTAAGGAAGTTGATGAGGAGATCCTGCATATGCGTAAGATCCTTAAAATGGAATTAGTTGATCTTGATCTTTCTGTTCGTGCATTAAATTGCCTTAAAGCTGCGGATATCCGTTCATTAGCGGACCTCGTTTCTTACGATGTTGCTGATATGCTGAAATTCAGAAACTTTGGTAAGAAATCACTTACTGAGATCCAGGATTTAGTAAAATCTAAAGGCCTGTCATTTGGGATGAACCTTTCGAAATTCAAATTAGACGAAGAATAATAATATAATAATAAGCGAAATGCATAATTCCCGATCCCGAAAGGTTGATTGACGGTATGCACGTGCAAAACACAACAAAAAATGAGACACGGTAAAAAAGTAAACCATTTAAGTCGTACTGACAGCCATCGCAGAGCGATGCTTGCTAACATGGCTTCTTCGCTTATCTTACACAAGCGCATTACAACAACACTGGCAAAAGCAAAAGCTTTACGTGTGTATGTTGAACCTATCATCACCAGATCAAAAGATGATACTACTCACTCACGTCGTACGGTATTCAGTTACTTACAGAACAAGGAAGTAGTTTCTATCCTTTTCCGTGATGTAGCTGCAAAAGTAGCAAGCCGTCCGGGAGGTTATACCCGTATCCTTAAGATGGGAAACCGTCTTGGTGATAATGCATCTATGGCATTAATCGAATTAGTTGATTACAACGAGATCTATACTAATGGTGATGCAGTTGCTGCTGAGAAAAAATCTACTCGTCGTCGTGGTTCAAAAGCTAAGAAAGCTGATGCTCCTGCTGCGGAAGCAAAAGCTCTAAAAGCTGAAGCTGCTCCGGTTGAAGAAGCGGTAGTTGTTGAAGATGCACCGGTTGCTGAAGTTGAAACTGCACCAGTTGCTGAAACAGTTGAAGCCCCGGTAGCTGAAGCTGCTCCGGTTGCAGAAGAAGTTGCGGTTGAAGAAGTTGCTGTAGCTGAAGAAGCACCAGTTGCTGAAGAAGCTGCTCCTGAAGCTCCTGCAACTGAAGATGATGGCACAGAAGAGAAAAAAGCATAATTAGTTTTTTCTCATAAGATAATGGAAACCCGTTCTGAGATGAGCGGGTTTTTTTATTGCTTCGCTTAGCTCGCAATGACATTGCGTGGCTGTTTTTAATATCAGTGTTGCTTCACTTCGCTCGCATGGACAATTTTGCATCGCTGCACTCGCAGTGACAACTGAATGGCTGAACTTAATATCGGTGTTGCCTTGGCTGTACTCGCAGGGGTTGACAGTGGAGAGTTAAAATTTCCACCCGTTGTACATAACGATAGAATTCAAAATTTTAAGTTTCATAAGCAGGTTTGTCATTGCGAGCGAAGCGTGGCAAAGATTAGAGGCCTTATTTTTCGTTTTAGTTAAGTAAATATAATAATCCATTTTAGCCAAATCTATTGTTTAATTTAACTATTTTTATTACATAATTAACTGCCTCTCAGCACGTGAACAAAAAAAATAGCCTTAAGGCAAGGCTAAGTTTAATACTTATAGTAGTATTTACTTTTGCCCTTTTACTACTTATCGGCCTCGCGTCGTGGCGTAATAATGCCACAACAAACCTAGAGCAGGCGGTCAACCATCTTGGTCAGCAAAACCATGCTATAAATCTGGCGGATGAGAGCATAGACAAGTTCTTCAACATAGAAAATGCCTTCAGAATGTACTCAGCCACCGGCCAGGAACAATATAGAACCGAGTATACCACCGGCTTGATCGTTCTCAGGAAAATGCTCGATTCGCTGCAGCGCTCCTCTTACACCGTTGATCCCGACAGGGCCTCGCTCCAGTTATTATTAAAGAAGAAAGTTGACGAAACGAATATGTTTCTTCATCTGAAAACACTTAATGACTCACTAATTCAGGCGACCGTTAAGCTAAGGAACTTTGCGCCCTTAAATACAGATGTATTCAAACCCTTAAGCCCTAAAGATGCGAAGGTCTTTCCAGAAAAGACGACGGTAGTTCCGGAAAATAAATCCGACAGAAAGCTGTTTGGAAGAATCAGGGATGCCATTAGAAATAAAGACCCTAAGCAAACCTCTACCCTTACAACTGCTAATACAATTGGCAATGAGGGTTCTGCTGAGAAGAATCCAACTTTAAACGTATTGAACGATCAGCTAAGATCGTCGATTGATAAACTTGCATTCAACTATCAACAGCTTGGCGAGAATGAAAAAAGGCTGATCATTAGCAATAACCGGCTATTAACCCGCTTATCAAACATTCTCAAAAATCTAAAACATCTGCAGGTTGAGATGCAGGAATTGCGTGCAAGGGAGTTAAAAAAAGAGGCTAAAACATCCATTAATGAATTGTCCGACATCTCGAGGCTAATACTTTTCGTTAGTTTAATTCTGGCTGCAGTAATTTTGTTCAACGCATGGCAGTTATTCAGACATGAGAAACGGCTTGTAGCGGACGGCAAGGAGGCGGTGCGTCAAACACGGTTGAGAAGTGATTTTCTATCTCATATGAGTCACGAGATACGGACACCGTTAAATTCCATTCTTGGATTTTCTGAACAGCTCGAAAAATCTAGTTTGAATGATGTTCAAAAGGAACAGATCGCCGCAGTAAGACGGTCTTCAAAAATACTTTTATCAATAGTCAACGACGTTTTGGATCTGTCGAAGTTCGAGACCGGGAACCTTAATTTACACACGAGTAACTTTTATCCTGAGAAAACTATAAAACATGTGGTTTCATCGCTCCAACTGCTTGCTGACAAAAAGGAAATAATGCTTTCATGTCATTGTGAAATGAGCAATGAACTGAGGATAGCCGGAGACGAATACAGGCTCAAGCAAGTATTGATCAACTTGATCAATAATGCAATCAAGTTTACAGACTCAGGTACCGTAGATGTTAATGCAAAGATGTCGGGCAACGACCTGGTGGTTGAAGTGTCTGATACAGGCAGAGGAATAGCGAAGGACAATATTAAAAGCATTTTTGATCAGTTCACCCAGGTCACGCACGTACATGACCACGAGAAACGTAATGGCTCTGGTCTTGGCCTTGCCATATCTAAAAAAATTATACTAGTGCAGGGAGGAAATATCGACGTAAAAAGCGAGTTGGGGAAAGGGTCAGTATTTACCTTTCAGGTCCCGTATTTGCCTTTTCAGCCATCACTTGAAACAGATATTAAGAAAAGTGTAAAGCCGGCTCTTGATGTTGCATCCCTGTCTTCGTTAAAGGTGCTTGTGGCAGAAGATGACAAGATGAATATAATGCTGATCAGCACCATTTTTAACAAATGGGGATTAGCTTTTGATGTTGTTGAAAGTGGGCGGCAAGCATTCGATTATTTTAAACGAGGAACTTACGACATGGTTCTTACTGACATCCATATGCCCGATGGGGATGGTATCTCCCTGACAAAATTGATCAGGAATTTTGCCGATACGGGGAAATCCAGCATACCAATTCTGGCCATTACCGCAAACGCGTTGGAAAAGGATTTGGAAGGATATATGGCAATAGGTATGAATGATCATGTTGTTAAGCCCTTTTCAGAGGAGAAGCTTTTTGAAACTATCAGAAGTAATATGAAAACGAGGGAGACAGCTTCACTACAAGGCGTATAAATTAGCCGATCCAGTCATGAAGGCTATTTTTCAGCATTTCGAATTGCTTAAATTCTAATTCTTAAATCAACTCTGCCATCCTGTCATTTTCCAAATACCCCTATTGTTCTGTATTTAATACTGTAAATGGCAAAATACTGTCATTATAAGGCACTATTCGATTTGGCACAACGCTTGTTGATTGCATTTGGAGAAAACTAAACACAAATTAAAGAAGGGTTATAATAATATGGCAAAGATAATTGGTATTGACTTAGGAACAACAAATTCATGCGTTGCAGTAATGGAAGGTAATGAGCCTGTAGTTATTCCAAACAGCGAAGGGAAGCGTACTACGCCTTCGATTGTTGCATTTGTTGATAATGGCGAACGTAAAGTAGGGGATCCGGCAAAACGCCAGGCAATAACAAATCCCACAAAAACTGTTTCTTCTATAAAAAGATTTATGGGTAACAGCTTTGGCGAAGTTACCAATGAGATAACGCGTGTTCCATATACAGTGGAGAAGGGTGATAACAATACACCACGTGTTAAAATAGACGATCGGCTGTATACTCCGCAGGAAATTTCAGCAATGATATTGCAGAAAATGAAAAAGACCGCGGAAGATTTCCTTGGGCATGAAGTGAGCGAAGCAGTTATTACTGTTCCGGCATACTTTAATGATGCACAGCGTCAGGCAACTAAGGAAGCCGGAGAGATTGCAGGCCTTAAAGTTTCGCGTATCATTAATGAGCCAACCGCCGCAGCATTAGCTTATGGCCTGGATAAAGCTCATAAGGATATGAAAATCGTAGTGTTTGATTGCGGTGGCGGTACACATGACGTTTCTGTTCTTGAACTTGGTGATGGTGTATTTGAAGTAAAATCAACTGATGGTGATACTCACTTAGGTGGTGATGACTTTGATGCAACGATCATCGACTGGATGGCGGATGAATTTAAGAGCGATGAAGGCATCGATCTTCGTAAAGACCCAATGGCTCTTCAACGTTTGAAAGAAGCTGCTGAGAAGGCTAAAATCGAGCTGTCAAGCGGAACGCAGACAGAAATCAATCTTCCATACATTTCAGCAGGTGATGGTATGCCTAAGCACCTTGTTAAAACCTTAACGCGCGCGAAATTCGAGCAACTGGCAGACAGCCTGATCAAACGTACTATTGAGCCTTGTAAAAAAGCACTTAAGAACGCAGGCCTGAGCACTTCAGATATTGATGAGATCATCCTTGTAGGTGGTTCAACCCGTATCCCTGCTATCCAGGATGCTGTTAAAGCATTCTTCGGAAAAGAGCCTTCTAAGGGTGTAAATCCGGATGAGGTTGTGGCTATCGGTGCAGCTATACAAGGTGGTGTATTAACTGGCGAGGTTAAAGACGTCCTATTGTTGGATGTTACTCCTTTGTCATTGGGTATTGAAACAATGGGTGGTGTAATGACTAAGCTTATTGAATCAAATACTACAATTCCATCGAAGAAATCTGAGGTATTCTCGACTGCTTCTGACAACCAGCCGTCAGTAGAGATCCACATCCTGCAAGGTGAACGCCCAATGGCTAACCAAAACAGAACGATTGGAAGGTTCCACTTAGATGGTATTCCACCTTCACCACGTGGTATCCCGCAGATCGAAGTCACATTTGATATCGATGCTAACGGTATCCTGCATGTAGGAGCGAAAGATAAAGCGACCGGTAAGGAACAAAAGATCCGTATTGAAGCTTCTTCAGGCTTAACTGACGAAGAGATTAAAAAGATGAAGGACGAAGCTGAAGCAAATGCTGAATCTGATAAGCAAGCACGCGAAGAAGTTGAAAAACTGAATGCTGCTGATGCTCTGATCTTCTCAACTGAAAAGCAATTGAGCGAATACGGTGATAAATTAACTGATGATAAAAAGGCTCCAATTGAAGAAGGATTGAAGAAATTGAAAGATACTCATGCATCTAAAGATTTTGCAGCGATCGATGCCGCACAAGCGGAACTTCAAGGTGCATGGAACGTTGCATCAGAAGATATGTACAAAGCTTCGCAAGAAGCTGGTGCTGGCCAGGAAGGTGCTCCGCAAGGAAATGCTTCCGGAGAAGAGGCGGGCGATCACGTAACTGACGTTGATTTTGAGGAAGTGAAAGAGGACGATAAGAAGTAGGAATAAGATCAATATATATACAAGAACAGGCTGCCCTATAAGAGGCAGCCTGTTTTGTTTAATTTGGATTATAGTCTCGCACCCGGGACAGGCTGATAATTGTCTGGAATAGGATTAGTGGGATTGGATGATTGTAGGATTAAGATTCATAGAATTATAGGATTGATAAGATGCTGGGTGGGGGATTTTAGGTCCACAAATTCTTTGGATAATCTCCGCTGCCTACCAGCTTGTCGATACTCTCCTGCACAATTGGTTTATCCTCGATGTAAGTTACCCCAAACCATTTGTTTTGCGTGGGGATAACCTTGAATACTGCTTTACCTGTCTTTATAAGCTCGTCGGCAACCAGGGGAATAAAAAATTCAGCCTTGGGATTGTCCAGGTTGGCCAGGGCGAAATCCTTGAACATTTTCGAGCTGAGCTCGAAAATTTTAGGTGTAAAGCCCCAGAAATTCATGGAAACCCGCGAATCAGCTTTTAATGCAAATTCGCGCCCCGCCTCTTCGAATGCGACTTCAGAGGTGTTGTTCCCGTCAGCATCTTTTTTAAAGTATACTTTAAGGCGTTCGTTTATTTCTGTGAGGTTTCCCTGGGCATCAACTTCGCAAACTCCCCGGGATACCGAACCGTAATCCGATAAGGTTTTATCAGTCTGAAAACCGACCAGAGAGAACTGATCATTGCTAACTTCTGTAGTCAGGAAGTCGTGCATTTTCTGATAGGCTTCAAGTCCATAAAAATCGTCTGCATTGATCACACAGAAAGGCTCATTCACAGCATCTTTTGCTGCAAGGGTTGCGTGTGCGGTACCCCATGGTTTTAGGCGCTCTATTTCTATGTCTATACCGTAAGGTTTAAGATCGAAGGTTTGGAAGACGTAATCTGTTTCAATCTTGCCCTTTAATTTAAGCTCAAAGATTGATTTAAAGTTATCTGCGAATTCTTCTTTGATGACGAAGATTACTTTGCCAAATCCAGCCTGAATCGCATCGTAGATAGAGTAATCGATGATGGTCTCGCCGTTCGGCCCAAATCCGTCTGTTTGTTTCATGCTGCCATAGCGGCTAGCCATTCCAGCCGCAAGAATTACTAATGTAGGTTTCATCCGTTTAATTATAAAGTCAATTTGTGATTTATTAATGGGTTAGTAGCGTGGTTTTTTACCCGTAAGCATGCCAAATAAGCCCCTGACTATTGCCGTTCCGATCTGCCGGGTTATGGGTGCACTAATTACTTTTTCAAAAGTACTTTTTTCATTTCTTTTTGGAGCACTTTCCTTTTCTTCGACCTCTCGCTGCTTAATTATTTCTTCTTCGGCAAGCTTTGCATTCACACGTTTCGTAAGTATATCGTAAGCGCTTTCCGGGTCAATTACTTCCTGATATTTACTAAAATTGGAACTTGATTTCATCAAGGTTTCCGCATCGCCTGCAGGCAATGGTGCCATAGAAGCCCTTGGTGGGATGAGATGCGTTGCAACAACTTCAGTAGGGATCCCTTTTTCGTTTAATACTGTGATAAGAGCCTGCCCGGTACCAAGCGCGGTAATGGTACGGTCAATCTCATAGTATTCGGAGCGGGGGTAGGTATTTACTGTTTTCTTCAGGGCTTCTGCATCGTTAGGTGTAAATGCGCGAAGTGCGTGCTGAACTCTATTGCCCAGTTGCCCCAGAACACTTTCCGGAACATCCGTCGGTGATTGGGTACAGAAGAAAACACCAATTCCTTTTGATCTGATCAATCTTATTATTGTCTCTATCTGTTCGAGGAATGAGGCTGATGAGTTTTTAAAAAGAAGATGAGCTTCGTCAAAGAAAAATACAAGCTTGGGCTTTTCCGGATCTCCGGCTTCAGGCATACTGTAAAAGATCTCGGCAAGCAGACTTAATAAAAAGGTGGAGTATAGTACCGGCTGGGCTTGTACATCTGAAATGTTTAGTAAGCTGATCATGCCTTTGCCATCTACGCGGTTGAAAAGATCCTGTATATCAAAAGAACGTTCTCCAAATATCCGCGACAGGCCTTGTTGTTCAATGGCCACTATTTTTCGTAGCATTGTTCCTGACGTAGCGGTAGAAATACTACCGTAGCTTTCCTTTATTTCAATCGCTCCGGGACCACTTGATAGGTATGAAATCAGTTTTTTAAGGTCGTTCAGATCCAGAAGCGGAAGCTTATTGTCATCTGCATATTTGAAGATAACAGCCATAACTCCTGCCTGAGTGTCGTTCAGGTCAAGAATTTTTGATAGCATCACTGGGCCGAATTCAAGAACCGTAGCACGCATTTGGGCACCCAGTTTTCCGGACAGAGAATACAGCTCTACCGGAAACGCTGAAGGTTCATAGGTTCTTCCAAGCGCAGCAGCTCGTTCTTCCAGTTTCGGATTAGATTGTCCCGCCTGATTAAGTCCGGAAAGGTCACCTTTCACATCCAGCATAAACACCGGAACACCGGCATCAGAAAGCTGTTCGGCGATAAGCTGGAGGGTTCGGGTTTTACCTGTACCCGTAGCACCAGCAATAAGACCGTGCCGGTTCATCATCTTTAAAGCCAAATTAACTTCAGCCTCAGGGATGATCTCACCATCTAATATTCCTGCACCCAGATAAATAAACGCCTTCTCTGTGGTGTACGAAGATTTTATGGTCTCCGTAAATTTGGATTTTCTATCCATCGTATTTATTAAATCTATCTTATGCTAACCTATGGATACAACTTAATGTTTTGTGTTAATTAGAGACAATGGAGCTAGCGGCCATTAACTAGCGTTCATGTAAGGAATGATGTTACTTTATCGTTCTGAAATCGTGATCAACCTTGATGTTTAATAGTGATTCATAGATCAAGCGGATCACATTATCAACGTCTTCCTTATGAATCATCTCTACGGTTGTATGCATATACCTTAGCGGAAGAGAAATAAGCGCCGATACTACACCTTCATTAGAATATGCAAAAGCATCGGTGTCTGTCCCCGTTGATCTGGATGAAGCCTGCCGTTGGAAAGGAATATTACTCTTTTCAGCAGTTTTGATCAGGAGCTTATTCAGGTTTGTTTGTACGGCTGGTGCATAGGATACCACAGGCCCTTTCCCGCAAGCGAGGTCGCCCTGAGTAATCTTATTGATCATTGGAGTTTGCGTATCATGAGTAACGTCGGTGATGATAGCTACGTTTGGTTTGATGCGGTGAGCTATCATTTCTGCGCCACGCAGGCCTATTTCTTCTTGAACTGAGTTTACGATGTACAATCCAAAAGGCAGTTTTTTCTTGTTCTCTTTCAAAAGGCGGGCTACTTCTGCTATCATAAATCCGCCTGCACGATTGTCCAGTGCGCGGCCCACATAGTAGCGGTCGTTCAGCACCATGAATTCGTCTTCATAGGTAATCACGCATCCTACATGGATACCCAGGCCTTCAATCTCTTCCTTAGTGGTACATCCGCAATCCAGAAAAATATTCTTGAGAGTAGGAGCTTCTTCTTTCTCCCCGCTTCGGGTATGAATCGCGGGCCATCCGAAAACAGCTTTAACTATTCCTTTTTCTGTGTGGATATTCACACGTTTTGATGGTGCTATCTGATGATCTGAGCCGCCGTTTCTGATCACGTAAATTAATCCATCTTTTGTGATGTAATTTACGAACCAGGAAATCTCGTCAGCGTGAGCTTCGATAACTACTTTGTAAGTCGCTTTAGGATTTATAACCGCAACCGCAGTTCCGTAATTATCAACAAAATGCTCGTCAGTAAATGGCTTAATATAATCCAGCCATAAGCGCTGCCCCTCCCACTCAAAACCAGTTGGAGAGGGGTTATTAATATAGGTTTCGAAAAATGCTAGTGACTTTTTATTAACTACCGGGATGTGTTTTTCTTCTTTTTTCTTTGCCATATTACTATTCTTTCTTTGTCATTAGTTTATAACCAACAGGCTCTGATTCAATTATTTTGGGTTCAATTTTGTTTAGGAGGTATTCAAAGACGCTATTGATCTTGTCATCCAGTTCCTGAACTTTTTTGTAAATATCCTGATTTTGCAGCAGTATTTGGCGGTAATATACAAAAGCCCGCATAATTTCGATGTTCAGTTTTACAGCTTTCGGTGATCTGAGAACTGAAGCAAGCATGGCGACTCCCTGCTCGGTGAAAGCCAAAGGATTAACACTGGAATGTTTAAGGTTCAGCAACCGGTCTGACTTGTCCTGACATAGGTTGACAAAAAACAAGGTCAACGATGAATAGAAAT
>NZ_JBBJNI010000071.1:0-20284 GCF_037719425.1 Daejeonella sp.
GCTCCCAGTTTGGTGATGCCCGCGTTGTTGATACGCTCAAGAGCGCCAATCCACAATTGAAGGTCCGGGTTCACTGGGTTCTTAACCAGTACCGGAACGTCAACACCTTTTAAAGCGTCAGCAATTTCCTGTACAGTAAAGGGATTCACAGTTGAACGTGCGCCAACCCAAAGGATGTCAACACCTGCAGCCAAAGCTTCTTCAACGTGTTTTGCAGTAGCAACTTCAACGGCTGTAGGCAAGCCTGTTTCTTCTTTAGCACGCTTTAACCACTCCAGGCCGATGCTTCCAATTCCTTCAAATTCCCCCGGTCGGGTACGCGGCTTCCATATACCAGCTCTTAGCACTGAAGCTTTGCCTGTCTTTGCAATTAAATGAGCTGTCGCTATTAATTGATCTTCTGTTTCTGCACTACAAGGTCCTGCAATTAATAATGGCTCGCTTGTTTGCTTAAGCCATGTACTAATTGGCTGTAGTTTTAAGTTAAGTTTCATTTTTGAAGTTGTATGTTATAAGTAATAAGTTCAGTTATAGTTGATTTTGACGCGCTACATTTACGATAAGATTTCATTTATTTACCAGTTGCCGGTTGCCAGTTACCTGGCTGGGCGGCTACTCAAAGGGGTGATTGCCGCGCTTCGCCTGCCTACCGCAGGCAAGCTCGCAATGACATTAGCCCAGTTTCAGTTTTCAGTTTTCCACTTTCAGTTCTCTTTTTCCGTTTGCCGCGCTTCGCTCGCAATGACATCCGCCCAGTTTCAGTTTTCAATTTTCAGTTTGTTTTTCCGTCTTCTCATTGTCAACTGTCAACTGTCAATTGTCAACTCATCTAAACCTTATCATTCTTCACGTATTCCCCCATTATCGTAAAGTTCACGGTATGCTTTAAAACCTTACGGATAGCTACATCATAATCGGGCTGGTTTTTCCATTCTATATCTACGTAGAAGTTGTATTCATTTCTTTTTCCAAGTACCGGCATTGACTGGATCTTGCTGAGGTTAATGTTATGATCGGACAAGATATTCAGGACCGTAGCCAGGGAGCCAACCGAATTTCCAACCTGGAAGCTTAAGGAAGCTTTATTGAAAGCAGCATTCTCTTGTGGCTTGTCGGTCAGGATCAGGAACCGGGTATAGTTCTTTTTATTAGACTCGATCCGCCGCTCCATTACTTCGAGGCCATATAATTCGGCAGCCAGGTTATTTGCAATGGCAACGGTATCTGTCAGATTTTCTTCGCGGATCTTCTTTGCACAGGCTGCTGTATCCGAGCTTTCGATCACCTGCAATTCCGGGAAATCATCAAGGAAGTCGCTGCACTGGCGGATAGCGATAGGGTGAGAGGTTACATACTTAATGTCCTCAAATTTCACTCCGGGTAATGCTAAAAGATGCAGCTGGATAGCAAGGTAAACTTCTCCGGCAATAGGGAAGTTGTATTCGCGCAGCAGGGTGTAGTTCGGCAGCAGGCTTCCGGCAATCGAATTTTCGATGGCCATAACCACGTAGTCGGCTTGTTTCTGCTTCATTACCTCGCAGGTGCGCTTGAATGAATCGCACTCAATCGTTTCGATGTCCGTACCAAAGAACTTAAACGCCGCTTCTTCGTGAAAAGAGGCCCTTGTTCCCTGGATTGCTACGCGTTTCTTCTGCATTTTAATGGTCATAAAAAAAGTCCCTGCTTTTGGCAGGGACTTTTTGCGAATTTCTTATAGATTATTGCATATTCTCCCCGCTCTTACTGTGGATAGTAAAAATAAGCGAAGTAATATGTGCTGTTAATGTTCATTTTTTGTACTGTGATCCAAATGTACAAAGAAAAATGACTTTGTCAAGGGGAAAGTAATTTTTTTATACCAAAGGCTGTTTTGGTATTTGGGATAAAAGAGAAAGTGGAGGCTTTGGGCTGGTTAATTGGAAAGGGTGGTTTCATGAGCTCCTCTCTGGGGTTTCTCTTGGAGGTTCCTCTCCGCCCCAGGCGGATCGGAATGACGTAATGTGTGGGGGCTGGAGATTTCTCCGAGATAGATGCAAAAATTATTTACTTGGGCGTTGCCCCGTGGTGCGGGGCCGGGCTTTACACTTCAATCTTTTTACGCTTCGCGAAAAAAGGATTTCCGTTTCAATCCCTAACGCGAGTCCTCTTCACGATGGAATTTGAGGTATCAAATGGTATTGCTTAACTTACAGGACTCTATGGAACCAGAGATGTCTCTAGCTTCAGTTTTCAGCTTTCCACTTTCAGTTATCAGTAGTAGAAGTGTAGTAGTCAAGGCTCTCAAAAATCTCCTCTTCCGTACAAAACATATCGAACCCGCATTTGCCGATTTCACTCAGTAAAGAAAAGTTGATCTGGCCTGCATTATTCTTTTTATCATTCTTCATGATCTCAAGCAAAGCAGGGTAGATTTCTTTTTTCAGTTTGTATGCCGGGTAAACGTCTTTTATAGCTTGTACCGTTTCGTTCAGGTCTGACTCGCTTAGTCCGTTCTTTTTGAATGAGAGGCATGCTTCGCAGATAAAGCCGATAGCAATCGCTTCGCCATGGAGCAGGGGTGATTTGCTATGTGTTAAAGAATGGCTTTCTACCGCATGGCCTATTGTATGACCGAAATTAAGGATCTTACGCAGGCCTTTTTCAAAGGGATCTTCTTTCACCACTTCGTTTTTTATTTCAACAGAGCGGTAAATGTGCTCGCCACTTAAGCCGGAAGGGCCGGCTTTTTTTACCATTTCAAAAAGCGAGCGGTCGTATATCAGGCCGTGTTTGATCACTTCAGCAAAGCCGGAGCGAACCTCGCGTTCGTCGAGGGTTTTAAGGAAGCCGGTGTTTATAAAGACAGCTTTTGGTTGGGTGAAAGTTCCGATGATGTTCTTAACGCTGTCCATGTCAATGCCTGTCTTTCCGCCAACTGAAGCATCAACCTGTGAAAGCAGGGTAGTAGGAACCTGTACAAAATCTATCCCTCTTTTAAAGGTAGACGCAGCAAATCCTCCCATGTCGGTGATCACGCCACCGCCCAGATTGATCAGGAGGCTGTTGCGTTCAGCGCCAAAATCAAGAAGCATGCGCCAGATCCCGATACAGAAATCGATGTTTTTATTCTCCTCACCGGGTGTTACTTCGATCAGGTCGTAATCAAAACCTTCCAATACTTCCTGGACTGCAGGCAGGCAGTGGGTCTCAGTATTGGTATCAACAAGTATAAAGACTTTGGTGTATTTGCTTTCGGAAACGAATTTCTTCAATTCCTGCAGGCTGTTCTCAAAAAATATAAGGTAGCTTATACTGTTAATAGGCTTCATTGTACGTTTATTTTTGTGCCGTTGTATTCAACAATATCCCCGCGCCTTACTTTCAGGCGCTTGCGAAGATCGACTTCCCCATTGCATTTTACAAGGCCATCGAGGACGACCAACTGCGCCTCGCCCCCGCTTGCTACCAGGTTTGTTGCCTTAAGCAATGCGATGAGCTGTATATATTCCCCTTCTAATTTGAAATCAGGCATGTGGCAAACTTACAAAATTGTGAGGAATTAGGGATTAGGGTTTAGGTATTAGACATGCATCGCCAGCTATGCCCGGTTTATTGTACGTTCGCAGTCTTGATTCCTGATACTTGATACACTAGTGTCCGGTTAAAACTTGAAACTCGACAAAACATGTTCTTATGCTTTCCTCAGGAGATTATTTGCTAATTTTTTAAAAGCAAGCCCCAAATAAAAATTAAACCAAGCCTGACCCGAAGGTGGTCACATGTTTATAGTAGCTTTGTGTATCCGGTTTCCCGACCCTGAAGGTGGTCGTATGTGTATTAAATTGTCACATGCGACCACCTTCGGGGTCGATTTGGCAGAAATTTCTATAGCTATAAATATACGACCACCTTCGGGGTCGAAAAATGAGATATTTTACCGGACACTACTGATACTTGATACTTGGTTCTCCTTTGCTACCTTTGTGCAATGCACAAGCCTGATGCTAACCAATTGAAGCCTGTCCAAAAGGCCCTTGACTTTAATGATACCGAAATCGCCTTCAGAGGGAACTCAAATTCCGATCTGGAGCGTGCGTATTGGCTGTTTAAGATCATCAGCGTTAGACTGCTGACTAAGATCGGCCCGCCCATGAGTAATTTCGCCATGGCGATAGGATTACCTATTAAACCATTGATCAAAGCCACAATTTTCGAACATTTCTGCGGAGGGGAAACTATTGAAGAATGCGAAAGCACCATAAGCCAGCTCGATAAGGGCGGGGTAGGATCGATTCTCGACTATTCAGTTGAGGGTGAAGATGAAGAAAAGGTCTTTGATGAAACCTGTGCGGAGATCATGCGGACGGTGACGCGTGCTGACGGCGATAAGCGCATCCCGCTGACGGTGTTTAAAGTAACCGGCCTGGGCAGGTTTGAGCTGATCGCCAAAAAGGATGCAAAGGAAACCCTCAACGAAGAGGAAACTGCAGAATTTCAACGGATATCTAACCGGATCAACCAGATCTGTTCTTTAGCTCATGAGCGCTCGGTAAGAGTGATGATCGATGCCGAAGAAAGCTGGATTCAGGATAGCATTGACCAGCTGGCATTAGAGATGATGCGGAGATATAATCAGAACAACCCCATCGTTTATAATACTTACCAGCTTTACCGGATTAATGTGCTTGAAGGTCTAAGGCAGGACACCAAGATTGCTTTCACTGAGGGATTCATATTAGGTGCGAAGCTGGTACGTGGTGCATACATGCAGAAAGAGCGGAAAAGGGCAGAAGAAAAGGGCTATCCATCACCAATAAATGCAACGAAAGAAGAAACCGATGCTCATTATAATGACGGCTTGCGGTTCTGCGTCAATCATTTAAATACTATTGCGTTTGTGGCCGGCACACATAACGAGGAAAGCTGCCGATTGCTTGCCGAGCTTTTAGACAGCAAAAAGATCAAACATAATCACGACCACGTTTATTTCTCGCAGCTGCTGGGAATGAGTGATAACCTGAGCTTTAACCTTGCCGAAGCGGGGTATAATGTTGCAAAGTATGTTCCTTACGGCCCTGTTAAAGCTGTAATGCCTTATTTGTTTCGGAGAGCTGAAGAGAATACTTCGGTGGCGGGACAAATGGGGAGGGAGCTGAAGTTGATTGTGAAGGAGAAGAAGAGGAGGAATAGTATCAAGTAGCAAGTATCGACGGAGTATCAAGTAACTAGAAGCAAGAATCAAGACTTCCACACAGCGGTTAGGAAAATACCTTTAGACAGGAGTACCCCGATTTCGCGAAGTCCGGGACCTCCTCAAGACGGAAGCGTACCGAATCTGTTAACACAAACTTAAAAGTACCTTCCCCAAATCTTGATACTTGATACTAAATACTTGATACCTTATTCAGGTACCGGAGTATCCAGCTGCCTCAGCAGATCATCCGCATTATCATCCGCATACATGCCATACCCATTGATCAGGGTGCCTCTTACATCATGATGCAGTGATTTGATTGCATATAGCACCGAGTTGTCATCCGGATCGCTTGCACCTTCAAAACGATATACTTTAACAATTTCAAATTCTTTCGGGCTTAAGGTGATATCACCACTTTTAAGCTGGTTATTGTGAATGTTGAAATCATGGGTAAAGCCCTCTTCTTTCAACTTATTTAAGGTGCCCACAAGGGTCGGTTCTTCTATTGGATTTGCCATATAGGGATAACAATATGGGGTTGGGAATTGTTTTTATTGAGTGGAGAGTGAATTAAACTAGTATCAAGTATCAGGTATCAAGATGGGCCCATCGTAGACTTTATCCCGCCAAATACCGGCGTAGTAAACTAAACCAATAATTAGGCTTCTGATTGCAATTCTGGGAATAAATTCACAGGATATCGGCCTCTGACTTGATACTTAACTCTTGATACTCAAAGAATTCCCGCCCCATATAAAAACCCCTCCAGCGTCTCATCCGCAGTTAATAGGTGCGTTTGCAATCCCAGATCCGCTGCTGTCTTCAGATGCTGCGGACTGTCGTCTATAAACAAGGTCTCCTCCGGCTTAAGGCCATGGGCATCCAGTACGAACTGGAATATATCAGCGTTCGGCTTTCTCATTTTCATAAGGTGGGAGTAATAATCCTTTTCAAAGAATACCTCGTTTGAAGGGAGATTAAACTCGTTCTTCAGGTACTCCATGATCCACTTGTAATGGATCTCATTATTATTGCTCAGCAGGAAAGTACGGTAATTTTTCTTCGCCTTGAGCAGTACATCGTGCGTGCCATCCGGGACACCGATCAAAAGCGTATTCCAGGCATTGTCAATCTGTTCATTAGTTAAAGCGGGGTGTTCTGTGATCCGCCGGATACCGTCCCTGAACTCATCCGAAGTAATGAGCCCCTGTTCAAATTCGTCGAACAACGGGTCGTGGCCAGTGTGGGCGAAGAAGCGTTCTACATTTTCAATCCCTAGTTCTGTAAAGCTATGCTGAGTTCGTTTAAAATCGATCCGGAAAATAACGTTTCCGTAATCAAAGATTATATTTTTAATGGTGCTGGTGTTCATTTTGTATTAGTATGCTGTTTTAGGCGAGCCCGGTTAATAGCACTTGGCGTCCGGGGTGCTAAGTTATGAATTTGTCGCGCACGACGAGGATGTGTGTATGTTTATGCTCCTCCAAGGGGAGCTGTCAACCTCTTCGGCTGACTAAGAGTCATTATGAAAGCCGCTAAATAAAATATCTTTTACATCGCACGGCCTTGTTTGAAGAAGGTTATGGCTGGCTGGTAAAAAACCCGCTTCCCACTGAAACTCCGGGTCGTATTAATCAGGATGAGGACTAAATTCAAAACGTATAATCCAAAGATCGAAAGTAGCATCATTTCCGTACGACCCAAATTGACAATATTGAGGTTGCTGGGGAACCACAACTGGAAGTTAAAAATAAAGACTAACAAAAATGTCCAGGTAATCTGAAAGTTCAAAACCTTATGAGCAGCGGGCGTCAACTCTTGCACTTTGTGACGATTCAGGCTCCAGATCAGGAATGGTATTATAAAGCCCAAGAATGGAAATACGAGGAAGCTTAATGCTGAAACGTTCACCAGCCCGATGAGTCGGTTGTTCCCACCATCTGAGTATTCTAAAAATTCTCCTGCGGGAATATCGAGTGCGGCTGCTATTCTTTTAAGCGTATCTCCCCGGGCCGTTGTTTCACCATTTTCAATCCGCTGCACGGTGCGAAGGCTCAACTGGCTGCGTTCGGCAAGCTGTTCCTGGCTCATGCCGGCTTTAGTTCTAAGCGTCTTGATCTTATCAGCGAGGTACATGTTTTTCATCTGTATATAGTTTGCTTTTAAAGGTAATGAACCTGCCTGCCGGTAGGCAAGGCTATCATGATTTTATTCATTCCCCTGGCTGATTGGAAAAATCATGATGGTTTCATAGCAGGTTGTGACACAAATGTATCTTAAGAATTTAATAAACTATTACGACTTCTCTGCGTCATTTTTACGCCAAATGACTACTTTCCCGCATTCCTCTTCAACGCCGCCATCGCCGTAGCCACTTCCCTCCTATCCGAATTCACAGAACCAGCAAAACTTGTCAGTTTCTTAAAATACATACCGCTTTTCGCGGGATTGCTTTTTTCTGCCGCTATTGCTGCACCATACAGCCCGTTAAATCGATTGGGGTGTTTTTTTAAATTAGCTTCAAATGCGATTAAAGCTTCGCCGGGCTTGTTCATCTGGAGCAGCATTTCGCCCAATAGTTCGCGTGCCGGCAACACTTCCCCCGGAGTTACGGGGTGCTTTTCGGTTGCGTCCTCCACATCGGCTGCGAGCTTCATCAGCTTCAAAGCCTGCTCATTTTTACCTTCTTTAAATAAGATCCAGGCTTCAGCAGAAGTTAACTGGATTTTCACCTGATTCGCTTCATAAGCCACCCCGCGACTTGCGAGCGTGTCATGACTAACGCCCAACTGCTTAAGTTCGGCTTTAGCTGCAGCGATATTATTTGTATTAGCCAGCCCAAGGATCCTGGTAAAGTGAACGATGGCTTTTTGCCATGGATATTTCTCCCACGGAAATGCTTCGGGCAGCAGTTTCATCTGGGCGGCTTCTTTCCAGTTCTTGTTCTCCAGCACATAGCGGGCGGGTATGGCGGCATAGGCATACGCCACTTTAAAGTTTACCGGGCTGACCTCCTTTATTGTTTTCAGGTAATCCCACTGGCCTTTTGCAAGCTTATTGTCGCCCTGCTGCAAATAGGAATACATCAGGTAATCCATGCCATGCAGCTCTTCATCCCAATGGCCTTTAAGGCCGGCGTTTTCAGCATAGCATTTGGCAGAGGATGTTGCAGCGAGGTTAGATTTAATATTCTCATCCCAAAGTCCCAGCCTCGTAAAAATATGAGATGGCATATGCTGGGCATGTGCTGACGAAGGAGCAATTGAGGCATACTTTCGTGCTGCCGGCAAGGCCGCTTGTGCCAGTTCCGGATAATCGTAGCTATGAATGATGTAATGAACGATGCCCGGGTGATTCGGCTGACCCGGGTATAAAGAGCTTAATATGCGGAATGCTTTCTTCTGATTCTTAAAAGTTTTGTCGGCTGGGCTGGCTGATGCATCAAGTGACAGCGCATAAAAGATCGCAGCTTCTTTATCCTCGAGATGGCTCAGGTGGATCTTTTCCATTGCCTTTTCGAAAGCAAGACAGCGGGTTTTATGATCTTTTGTATCCCAGTTCGTATAAAACACTCCGAGGGCATCAATATACTCCGACTCTCGCTTTGTCTTTTTGGTTTTACTCTTAGCCAGGGCAATCGCTCTAGCACCCTTTATTAACTCAGCCTCTGAAGGAGGAGCCCATAGCGGATGATAAGCTGACATCGCCACCCCCCAGTAGGCCATCGCACAATCCGGTTCTTTCTCAATGACCTTCGCAAATGCTTTTTCTGCTTCATCGTATTCGAAAGAGTGAAGGAGGGCAAGGCCCATATTGAAATCGTTTTTTACGTTCTCCGAACATGAGGTTGCAAAATTCACCGAGCCAAACTCTTTCTGAGGCGGGCCGCACCAGGCAACGTCGCCGGTTTTGAGATTCATTTCTTTTACTGATTCATCAGCGGAGATAGAGTTTCCTCCTGAGCATGAAGCCAGAATAGCTATCATCGCTGCAGACAAACACAAACGAATTGGAAGTACTGTTTTCATGATGAATAAGTTTTAGAGAAATGACTGATATTAAAGATATTAAATATTGAATTTAAAGAAGACACATTCAATATTTAAATATAGATCAGACCATTAGCCTTGCAAAATAACAACCGGAATGATCCCTGCAGATAGCCGCCATCCTCAGACCTCCGCCCTCCGGTGTCAGTCGCCGAATTTCAGAACAAGTTATTTTTGAATTGTATTTTAGAATGACACAGGATTTGTGTAAAATTGCAGCCTTAATCAATTCCGCGTTTGCGGGAGTGAGCGCCCATAGCTCAGTTGGTTAGAGTAGAAGACTCATAATCTTTTGGTCCCTGGTTCGAGCCCAGGTGGGCGCACCCAGTACTCCTTCAAAGAAGTACGAAACCCTGTAAACTACTTGATTTACAGGGTTTTTTGTTTAATTCCCTTTCAAACAACTGCAAAGAAATTCAAGGTTCTCGGTACCTATTCGGATACCTGTTTTCAGTTTCTACCTTTGAGGTACCAAAAAGAGGCTTAACGATCTAATATACAGATAATTAAGCCCTATCCTTGAGAGGAAAACGCTGTCAATCAGGATGTAACAAATGAATTTGGAAAACCTGGAAAATTGAATTTTATGAAAACATCACAGTCGTTTGGAGTACACTTTACAGTTAGGGCAGACAAAGTCAAAGAAGGCAAGGCTCCTATTTATGCACGCGTGACAGTTAATGGCCAGCGAATCTCAATGGCTTTAAAGCGGACAGTTGACCTCGGTAGTTGGGATGCCGGACGTGGGCGTGGGAAAGGTGTCCGGGCTGAGACCAAAGCGCTGAACAATTACCTTGAAGAAGTTCGCTTAGCGCTAGGCAACTGTTATCAAAACCTTGTTCTAAAGGGAAAGATGGTTTCGGCAGAAATGGTAAAAGACGGATTTCTTGGATCATCGGAAGAAGTTCACAGCTTGGCTGAACTTTTTGAATACCACAACCATAGTGCTGCCAGTACTCTAAAATGGAGCACCTTAAAACATTACTACGTTACGCAACGGTACCTGGTGAAGTTTATACAGGCTCAACATAAGACGACTGACGTTTTCCTCCACGAGCTCAATTACAAGTTCATCCAAGACTTTGAGACTTATTTGAGGAACCACAAACCGAAGGATCATCAAAAGCCATTAAACAATAACGGAGTAATGAAGCATATCATCCGGCTTAAGAAAATGGTCCACATGGCTATCCGGCTTGAATGGATGACGAAAGATCCTTTTACTAACTACCGGCTGAAAATTTTAAAGGTTAACCGCGAACACCTTTCTGACCGGGAACTTTCTGTGATGGAAGGGAAAGAGTTTTTAATCGAGCGGATCGATATGGTACGTGATCTGTTCGTGTTCTGTTGCTATACGGGTCTGACTTATGTAGACGTAATCGGGTTGACTCCAGACCACATCGTAGAAGCATCTGACGGCGAACTTTGGGTTCGAACATGCCGCCAAAAAACTGAAATTCCGGTAAACATGCCAATGTTGCCCCAGGCAATACGGATTTTAAAGAAATATAATGGAAACGTTCGCTCGCTGGCGAATAATACCATTTTCCCTGTGATATCTAACCAGAAGGTAAATAGCTACCTGAAAGAAATAGCTGACCTCTGCGGAATCAAGAAGAATGTAACCTTCCATCTTGCGCGTCACACGTTTGCTACTACGGTAACGCTTTCAAATGGTGTTCCCATTGAAACAGTTAGTAAGATGCTGGGGCACACCAAAATAGCAACAACGCAGATTTACGCGAAGGTCTTGGAGAAAAAAATTAGCGAAGACATGGCAGCTCTCAGAAAAAGATTGGCCTGGACGGCCAACTGAATGTTGAACCTGATAAATTAAGAAGTTATGAAATTTAATAATAAGATTTTGGAGGATATAAAGACCATTATAGCCTCCGCTCGTCAACGCGCTGTACAATCAGTGGATCACGAACGGGTTATCATGTACTGGAACGTGGGGCAGCGAATATTTGAGGAAGAGCAGGAAGGTAAGGCTCGTGCGGGATACGGTGACCAACTGATCAAATACCTGTCTTCGGCGTTACAACCAGAGTTTGGGTCGAGTTTCTCGCCACGGAATCTTGGTTTCTTTCGGCAATTTTATCGCACGTTTCCAATTGTGAACGCACTGCGTTCACAATTGTCTTGGACCCATTACAGGAAGCTAATAACCTTACAATCTGACGATCAGCGGAACTTTTATATCGCAGAAACGGAAAAAAATACATGGTCAGCAAGGCAGTTAGAACGACAGGTTGATAGCAATTTGTACGAGAGGCTTTTGATTAGCAACGACAAAGAAAGTGTATTGGCGGTTGCCAGGAAAGAAAAACATCCGTCTGATGCGAAAGAAATCATCAAAGACCCAATGATTCTCGAATTCTTAGGCTTGAAGAGGGAATCTGCATACTACGAAAGAGATTTGGAAAGTGCGTTGATAACACATCTACAAGATTTCCTATTAGAACTGGGTAATGGATTTGCCTTCATAGCACGCCAAAAGCGTATTCATCTTGATGGTGACGATTTCTTTATCGACCTCGTACTTTATAATCGGCTTCTCCAATGCTTCGTAATCGTAGAGATCAAAACAGGTAAACTGACTCACCAGGATATTGGGCAGCTTCAGATGTATGTAAATTACTATGACCGCATAGAAAAAATGGCGCACGAAAGCCCAACCGTCGGCATATTATTATGCGCCGATAAGAACAACTCGGTAGTTAAATTCTCCTTGCCTGAAGGTAATCGGAACATCATCGCTAGCAAATACGAACTATACCTTCCATCCGAACAGCAGTTAATGGATGAAATCAATAAGGAGGTCGAAAAGCACTAGCCCGTGCTTAAAGCCTACTAAAAAAAGTTCATGCCTTGGTAAGAAGGCATGAAGAATAGAAAAGTCTGCTCCCCAACTTTGCTGTCCAAACTCTATTACTATGGGAGCAACAGACAACAAAAGAACAGATGAAAGAAAGCCACGACTCTTTCGCGAGCAGCTGGTAACCGTTGAAGATCTTATTGATTTCCGTGAGGCGCTTCTAAACGACTTGCGCAAGCTTATCGCTGCCACTTCGGGCGGTGTAGCTAAAAAATGGCTTAAGTCGGCTGAAGTACAGGAAATGCTAAGAATATCTTCCGGGAAACTTCAATACCTGCGGGATTCCGGAGTGATTCCATTCACAAAGCTGGGCGGAGTGACCTACTACGATTCCGAGGAGATCGATCAGCTTATGAAGTCGACATCCAGCAATCCAATGAAATTGGTATGAGACGAAAGGCTAAGCGACGGTCGGCAACTATACGGGAGAACCAGTGTGAAGAAAAGCTATCTGGCGGGTTCGGCGTAGACGTGCCTCCTGTAAGTGCTCATGTCAAAATATACTTCTTGCAAAAAGGATTGACTGAGCCGGAAGCTGAGGCCTTTTTCATTGCGTTTAATGCAGTGGATTGGAAAACTGGTAGTGGAAAACCTATTCGGAACTGGAAGGTACTAGCATCCGACTGGATCTTCGATTCGATTCAACGAAAAAAACTGCGGAGACGGCAATCACTATTCCAATGAAACTGAACTAATACCGCTAGGGAAGCTACGCTCTATACTTATGTAAATACAGAAATCTATAAAACCACATTTTTAGGAATCTACAATTATGGGAAACATTATCACAATCGCCCACCAAAAAGGGGGCGTCGGAAAAAGCACACTAGCCGTTAACCTGGCGCTATGCTTTCAGGACCAGTTAAAGATAGCATTAGTAGACACTGACCTTCAAGGGAGTCTCTATCACAGCCGAGAAGAATTTCCGGGCTTAGAGATTGTAGGGGCTAATCGATTAGAAGATATTGCTGATTTGCCGCACGACCTGGTAATCGTAGATACGCCGCCTTACTTATCTAATAAGTTGCCTAATCTCTTTGCTCAATCCAATTTCATTTTGGTACCTACCAAAGCGGGTTTCTTTGATGTAATGGCCATCCGCGCAACCCTTGCTCTTGTTCATGAAGCACAAACTATAAACCCACAACTAAAAGCAGGGATTGCGCTGAACATGGTCAAGCCAAGATCAAGTATCACCGCTGATGTTGCCGATCTGCTGGAGTCATTAGGAACGCCTCTTCTACGAACAAGAATTCACGACCGCGTGAGTATTGCACGATCCTCTATCACTTCTGGAATTTTGCATAGCACTGATAAAAAAGCCATAGAAGAGATCACTTCCCTAGCCGAAGAAATAGTCCAATTGATCATTACATAATTACAGATGTACATAAGTACAACTTTACATAAATGCAGCTTTAAAGAATTGCAAATTTTTGCATTGCTGCAATTACATAAATAAAGAAATGCAGGATTATAAAAGCAAGCTCGGCAACCTGGCTGACAAACTGAAGAAAGATCAGCCTAAGACCCCGATCCAGGAAGTGCATCCAGTAAGGGTTGCAACGCCGGTAAAAGTAAGCGAAGTTCAATTGAATACCTGGATTCCCAAGACCTTGTTAAAGCAGATTAAAGCTTATGGCCTTAACCATGAACTTTCTCTCAAGGAGATCAATATTAAGGCACTTGAGTTATTCCTAAGCCATAAAAGCAAATGATTATGAGTAGCTGCCAACAGAATTTCAGACCGCTGAAATTTATTCAGACGCAGGTTCAGACCGCCTCTTCGGAGCAGTCAGCAAGATGTACGTTTGTCGGACAAACGATATCTTGCCCTCCTTCCGAAGTCAGTCGGGACTATGGTAAAAATCCTCCAAAGTCGGATTTTTTAACGCCACGCTTATGAACGAGCAAGTATCGAATAAGACCAGAAAAGTGACCGTACGATTCGGACGGGAAGAGTTCAGACAAGTCGAAAGCAGTTTTAGAAAGACCACCTTCCGCAAACTGAGCGAATATGTCCGCGCGATGTTGTTAGGCAAAGCCAAAACGGTCATCTACCGAGACCGATCCATGGACGAACTGTTGGAAGAACTGATTCTGTTGCGGCGGGAGCTAAACGCAATAGGCAATAATTTAAATCAGACGGTGCACAAGCTCAACGCTGCTCCTGATATTCCGGAATCAAAATTTTGGCTGTCGATGATCGCTACGCTCCGCGACAAATTAGAACCTCAAGTTGGGACGATCAAAGAACGGATTAATCAATTTTCAGAACAGTGGTCTCAAAAATTATCAGCGGGAAAAGCATCATCGGAGCGTTGAACTACAACGAAAGGAAGGTGGCACAAGGCAAAGCCGATCTCATCGCTGAGAATGGATATGCAAAGGATATATCTAAGATGAACTTTTACGACAAATTACTACGACTAACAGACCTGGCCGAGCGGAACACAAGGGTTGTTACGAATACGGTCCACATCTCTCTGAACTTCGACCCTAGTGAGCGTATCGGTACTGATCGGTTGAGCGAGATAGCAAAGGATTATATGGAGCGCATTGGTTTTGGCGATCAGCCTTTCCTTGTCTATGAGCATACCGATGCCGGACATCCGCATATCCATATTGTTGCAACGAATATCAAACCTTCTGGTGAAAGGATCAGTCTTCATAACCTTGGTCGTACAAAATCTGAAGAAGCGAGGCAAGCCATCGAACGCGAGTATGGACTCGTGCAGGCTAAGAACAAGAGCCGTATTCTTCCGGCCGAACGCGACCAGGTGCGAAAGGCCGAATATGGAAAGATTGATACTAAGCGGGCAATCACGAATATAGTTAACGAAGTTGTTCGGAATTACCGCTTCACAAGTATTCCGGAAATGAATGCCGTGCTGAATCAGTATAACGTAACCGCCGATCAGGGATCGAAGGAATCAAGGATGTTTCAGAAAAACGGTCTGATGTATTGGATTATAAATGACTCTGGAAAGAAACTCGGGTTGCCCATTAAGGCTAGTAGCATATATTGCAAGCCGACGTTGAAAACTTTGCAAGACCGATTCACTGTAAATGCGACTCTGCGAAAGCCGATGCGTGAACGACTGAAAGTTGCGATTGATAGGGCAATACAACGCAATCCTACAAAAGATGAGTTTACCTGGCGTCTGAAGCGCGAGGGAATTCATGTTGTCTTTCGCGTGAACGATCAACAGCGATTGTACGGGATTACCTTCGTCGACCAGCGGAATCGATGCGTATTTAATGGTAGTGATCTGGGCAAAGATTACAGCGCATCCGCATTGTCAAGTAAATTCTCGTTAGATCGCTCAGCCCCACAACAAATTTCAAACCCCACAACTGAACGGAAAGGCTCCGAACCCGAAATACGGAATGATGCGCCTCAGCACAGCAACTTGCTACCTGATCTTTTAAACCCAGAACATACAGGTGAAGGCTCTAATACTCTATTCAGACGAAAAAAGAAGAGATATAAACGTAAGCTATTATGAATACCGGAGAAAATACCCAAGGCCTGCGCAAGATAGCCGACTTTACCCGGCTGCTTAGCATCGCTATCCTACTGATCCATTTCTACATTCTCGGCTATCCAGCGTTTAGAGATTGGGATCTAGTTAGTTCAATCACCGATCGTGTGATCGTAACGATAGCGCGACTGAGCATATTTCAATCAGGAATGCAGTCGAAGCTTGCTGCTTTGCTGCTCTTAGTTGTATCGCTGATCGCGGTAAAAGGGAAAAAAGACGATTCTCTTAAATACAAGACTATTTGGGCCTACGGCTTGACCGGGCTCATTCTCTATTTTCTACCAGGCTTGATGGTTAGTCATGACTCCAATAACGTAGGCTATGTGGCTTACATGGTTCTGACCGGCATTGGTTTCATTCTCATGTTGACGAGCGGAACACTAATCTCACGTCTTTTAAAACTGAATCTATCGAAGGATATATTTAATCGAGACAACGAGACTTTTCCACAGGAAGAACGATTGCTGGACAATGAGTTTTCAGTGAACTTGCCAGCCATTTATCGTTTTCAGCAAAAAGAACACAAGAGTTGGATCAATATCATCAATCCGTTTAGAGGTACGCTTGTCTGTGGAAGCCCCGGCGCCGGGAAATCTTATTTTGTCATCAGGCATATTATCACTCAACATATTGAGAAGGGATTCTCCATGCTGATATACGATTTTAAATATGATGACTTATCAAAAATTGCCTATAACGCTTTGCTTAAGAATAGCCGGGCCTACCAGGTTAAGCCTGCATTTTATGTAATCGACCTGGAAAATATTCAGCATCGCTGCAATCCCTTGGAGCCCCAAGCAATGAACGATATGACGGATGCTGTTGAAGCTGCACGTACTATTATGCTTGGCTTAAACCGCGAATGGATAAAGCAGCAAGGTCAATTTTTCCCGGAGTCCGCAATTACGTTTGTAACTGCCCTTATCTGGTTTTTAAAGAAGTATGAGAACGGAAAGTATTGTACTCTACCCCACGTTATAGAGCTCGCTTTGTTGGATTACGACGATCTCTTCAAGTTGTTGTCATTAGAGAAAGAGATTGACGCCTACATCAACCCATTCATGTCCGCGTGGAAACGTGAAGCTGATGAACAGCTAGAAGGCCAGATAGCGAGTGCGAAAATTGGACTGGCTCGGTTAGCGTCGCCTCGACTTTATTACGTTTTAAGTGGTGATGATTTCAGCTTGGACATCAACAATCCTGAAGCGCCTAAGATTATATGTCTCGCCAATAACCCTCAAAAATCGCAGGTGTTTGGTGCAGTATTGTCGCTTTATGTGAACCGCATAAACAAGTTAGCTAATCGTAAAAACCAACAAAAGTGTAGTATGATCTTCGACGAATTCCCTACTATTTATTTCAACGGTATCGATAACCTAATAGCAACTGCACGTTCAAACAAGGTCGCTGTTACTCTTGCCGTTCAGGATTTCTCGCAGTTGAAGAAGGACTACGGAAGGGATCAGGCTGAAGTCATCATGAACATTATTGGCAACGTAATTTGTGGACAGGTTACCGGGGATACTGCTAAGCAGCTGTCCGAACGGTTTGGTAAGATCCAACAGCAGAAGCAAAGTACTTCGATCAATAGCTCCGACACCTCGGTGAGCATTTCAACCCAGCTTGACTATGCTGTGCCAGCTTCAAGAATAGCGGCGTTATCATCAGGTGAATTCGTGGGTATGGTTGCTGATAACCCGGATGAGGAGATTGACTTGAAGATGTTTCATAGCCGTATACAAAATGATCATGAGGCCATCACTCATGACGAGAAAGAATATGCCTCAATTCCGAAGGTTAGGATTGTTGACGACGCGGCTATAACGATGAATTTTCAGCAGATCAAGGACGATATCTGTAACTTGATTACAAAGTAAACGTGTCCGCGCGATCTTTCTCACTAGTTTATAAAGGCATTTGAAATAAGCTGCCGGAACTGAGTACAGAAACACCAATGTATCGCAAAGCTCATTGAGATTATAAACGATTACTTCACAATTAGAACAAGCCGTTTCTTTTACCAGTTTCACTACCGGCTCGCATAAAGGACAACCGCTTGTAAATACTTCAATAATTTTTTTCTGACTTTCCATGATAAATTTATTTAAATATTATGGAACAAAGGTCAGTGAAGGGGTGGGGTGTCTTGCAAATATTATTTTCAGATTATTTTCTTTACGCTTAGCTAGGGCTGGAAGAGTTTTTCGATGAACACGAAGCTAGCAACTGTGGTTTTTGTATGGGAATCAAACCGTTGTTAAACCATATCTATCCTTTCCTTGTTCCACAAAACTTATAAGTGCGTTCTACTGACCAAATTTCTTTTTTTAAAAAAGCGCTAAGTGTAAATATTAGTATATTTTTTAATGAATATATGGAAATACTGGTAAAATTGACCACCCTAAACCGGAGCAAACCGACCACCTAAAAGGCGCCATCACCCTTGACCATTTCCAAGTGAGAGAAGAGTTTAGTAGCATTGCAATACATTATCCGGAAGCCCATCAGGCAGGCCTGATGGCCCAGCGCTGAGGCCAGGAAAGACTTTCCAATACCGGTCTTCGGTAAGAAAACGTTTGATCTGTCAGGTTGTTGATGATATACCGACTATTTTAACATAAAAACTCATACCTACGATATTATAGTAATTGGCTGTGGCTCAGGCGGGCTTAGTGTTGGGCTTTTTATGAATGAAGCCGGCTTAAAAGTTCTGATGGTTTCAAAAAGCGATCATGATATTGGCGGTGATTGCCTTAATGATGGTTGTATACCCAGCAAAGCTTTTATTCATGTAGCGAAAATAGCGCATTATGCAAAGCAGGCCGGAAACTTTGGGTTGCAAGTAAATGGCAGCATTGATATAAAAAAAGCGACTGAGTATGTACATGCCCGGCAGGAAGTGGTTAGGGTACACGAAAATGCTGCCTGGCTTACAGAGCAAGGTATCGAAGTAGCATTAGGTGAAGCTTTTTTTACAGGCAAAGATGAAATTGAAGTAGCCGGTAAAAAGTATAGCGGAAAAAAGATAGTAATTGCTGCTGGCTCACGCCCGAGAAAATTAAAACAGCCGGGCATTGAAAAAGTAGAGTATTATGATAACGAAAGCATCTTTAATATCCCGAATTTACCGAAGCGATTGCTGGTAGTTGGCGGTGGGCCAATAGGAATTGAAATTGCTCAGACCATGAACCGTCTGGGCAGCAAAGTAACGATTGTTCATCAGGAAGAAAACATACTGGAGCATGATGATAAGGCCGTGACAAGGATTTTATTGAAGCGTTTTACAACATGAAGGTATTGAATTTGTATTAAACGCCCAGACAGATCATTTTCCTTCTGCTAATGAGGCCGTAGTTAAATTGAAGGATGAAACGGAGCAAATCGTTAAATTTGATGCTGTGTTTGTTGGCATTGGTCGGGAATTAAATATCGAAACTTTACGGCTAGCAAATGCGGGTATCGAAATTGAAAACAATAAAATTGTAGTAGATAAATACCTTGGAACAACAAACAAAAACGTGTTTCTATGCGGTGATGTTGCCGGGAGCTTACAGTTTTCGCATGCTGCAGAATCTCATGCCAGGATTCTGCTAAACAACTTCTTTTCACCCGTCCGCAAAAAGCTGAACAACGACCATATATCCTGGGTTACGTTTACCGATGCGGAAGTTGCCACATTTGGCTTAAATGAAAAACAGCTAAAAGATAGAAATATAAACTATGTACAGCTAGAACAGGATTTCGAAGATGATGACCGAGCTGTTGTAGATAATTACCAGTATGCCAAGTTGATACTCTTTATAAGCACGAAAGGCTTTTTAAAAAAGCAAAAGATATTAGGAGGTACGATGGTGGCGCCAAATGCGGGTGAATTAATTCAGGAACTGATTCTTGCTAATAACAATGGTTTATCTCTCAACGCAATTTTTAACAAGGTATATCCTTACCCGGTAGCAGCACGGATCAACCAAAAGGCAATTCTTCAATATAAGCAGCAGGGCTTTACTGCGGGAATAAAAAAAATGCTCCGACTGCTTATAAAATCTTCAATTGATGGAATGGTGGGAAATGTTTAAAGAGTGGTTTTTGGGCCTTGGCGAAAATTATGGTGTTAACCCTTATATTTTTGGAAGCATTTATATTGGAGCTATACCTTTCTTTTTCGTTTGTCTTGGCTGGACTATCAAGAATATTCGCAGGAAAAAATCGATTATTATTCCTGCCATGCTTACCGGTCTATTTTTCATTTCTGCTTATTTTTATTTGCTAATTGCCGGTAGAAACATTCCGTTATGGGTTTACGGATTTATTGCCGTGTTAATCATCTATGGTATTTATTCTTCGATAACTAAAATAAAGGACAAAGCAAAAGGTATTTGAGGTTGGATTCCTTTTTTAAACAGGTAGTACATTATAATAAGTTTTTGGCTTGGGATGTTCGAATTAAAACTCACACTGAGTGCACTATAGAGAATACTTATAATTGAAGGTTTTCGAGAACAAGTCTTGTAAGTAAGTGTTAATAATAGATGCCGAGGAAATTTATAAACACTGTTTTAATAAAACGAGGATAGTGTATCGACATTTCAAAAATTGAACTATCTGATTTATTAACTAAAACCAAAAAAATGGA
>NZ_JBBJNI010000001.1:0-69973 GCF_037719425.1 Daejeonella sp.
AACAAAAATATAATTTTCGACTTAATAAAAAATTATTTGTGAATTTATTAATTCTATTTATTCGTTCCTGTTCGACCCCTCCTCAGAATCAAGCAAGAATTTGCTGTTCTAAAAGAAGATAGCCCTTGCTAGACTATCATTTTACAATGAAAACTATTTTTTATTGTAAAAGCAAATTTACCGTTTGATTTTAGCGAATATACAAAGATTACGTTCACGCCTTCACATATAAGTGCCTGATTTTTAGATAATTTATTTATATGCTTAAACTTTGATACTTAAATTATGATCATTTTAGACTTTTTTCAGAGCCTAAGTCATCATCAACGATCAAAAAAATAACAGGGATAGTGCCTTTTTAACCTCCGGCCTTTTTCACTCTATATCCTTCTGTTTGGAGCAAGAGCATGATCTTGTCTCTAAAGTCGCCCTGAATCAGAATTTCTCCGTCTTTTGCTGAGCCCCCTACGCCACACTTTTGTTTAAGTTTTTTTCCAAGTAAAGCCAGGTCTTCGTCAGTACCCCGAAAGCCCGTGACAAGGGTAACAGCTTTACCGCCTCTTTGTTTCCTATCGAGCTGAACACGAAGATCCTGCTCCCGCGGCAGCGGAGTGTCATTTGTCCCATTGGACTCTTCCTGGTACTCAAAATCCGGATTTGTTGAATAAACTACACCGGATAATCCTTTGCTTTTTTTTGACATGTGTAATTAAACTAACACAGATAATGATAAGGGGTTTATATTTATTTGCAACTCGGAAGCCATCTCATACGGTTCACCATCCAGATGAATAGCGCCTAAACCTTCTCTTATAATCCGTATGTCTTTCCCTTTTATTATCTCAACATATTTAGATCTGTGCGTGCTCCGGCTGAACATTTGGAATCCCAATACCGGAAACTGATATAATGGAAATGGTTTAGTAATAACCACGTCGAGAAGACCGTCCTTTAGAGACGCGAAAGGAGATATATGCGCATTATTACCAAACTGGGAAGAGTTAGCAATACTTATCATAAATGCATCGCGTGCTATGCGTTTCCCATCTATTTCCAAAGTATAATGTTGACATTGATAATTTGATATTTCATTAATGGCAGTTTTTACATATCCGCTTAAACCTCTTGTAACATTGTTGGCAAAAATAGCGCTTATGTGCGCGTCAAAACCAATCCCCGCCATATTAAAGAAGTTTTTCCCGTTAAAAATGCCGGTGTCTATCTGATTAACATTCAGCTTATTCAATGTTTCCACTGCAAACCTATCATTCAATGAAATTCCCAGCGAGCGAGCCAGTCCGTTTCCGGACCCATGGGGTATAATTCCCATGACTTTTCCGGATCCCTGTATACCAGACGCGACCTCATTTATAGTGCCATCGCCGCCGACTGCAACGAGGATATCCGCATTTCCCTTAACCAATTCAATAGCCATTTCGCGAGCATGCCCCGGCCCATCTGTGAAAACATATTTAGCATCGAATATGCTTCCATCTAGAAATTTTGCTGCCATGGCAGCAAAATTTAATTTGCTTTTCCCTCCGGAAATTGGGTTAATAAGAAATATAATATTTTTCTTCAATAGTATTTGCTATTAACTGCGAAAATACCGTTAATTTTTTTCAGAACTTAAAAATTATCATACTTTTGCAGTGCAAAAAAAGTGGATCGATTTGCGTTGATTGCAACCACGTAAAAAAAAGTGCTAAAACATACTCTGATTTTTACCCCTCTGCGATCAATTCTTCTTTCTTCGGGATCAAATATTAACGATTTTTAACAAACAAAATTTTTATGCCTTATTTATTTACCTCAGAATCTGTTTCAGAAGGACATCCTGACAAGGTTGCAGATCAGATATCTGATGCTTTAATTGATAATTTCCTCGCCTGGGATCCGGATTCGAAGGTAGCTTGCGAGACGCTTGTTACAACAGGCCTTGTTGTTCTTGCGGGTGAAGTAAAATCACAAACGTATTTAGACGTTCAAAAAATTGCACGTGATGTAGTTCGTAAAATTGGATACATAAAATCTGAGTACATGTTTGAAGCTGACTCTTGCGGAGTAATTTCGGCCATTCATGAGCAGTCTGCAGACATCAATCAAGGAGTTGACAGAGTACAAAAGCAGGACCAGGGAGCTGGAGATCAGGGAATGATGTTTGGTTACGCAACGAGCGAAACAGACAACTACATGCCTTTGGCACTTGATTTAGCTCACAAGATCTTAACCGAACTTGCTGCTCTTCGCCGTGAAAATACTTCTATAAAATATCTTCGTCCTGATGCTAAATCACAGGTAACGATCGAATATAGCGATGATCACAAGCCAATCCGTATCGATGCAATAGTTGTATCAACTCAGCACGATGATTTTGATAGCGAATCAGCTATGCAGAAGAAAATCCAGGAGGATATCATTTCTATTCTGATTCCAAGGGTTAAGGCTCAATTAAAAACAGAGCTTCAGTCATTATTTACTGACGCTATTAAATACCATATTAACCCAACCGGTAAATTTGTTATCGGTGGACCTCACGGAGATACCGGATTAACAGGCCGGAAGATCATTGTTGATACTTACGGCGGTAAAGGCGCTCATGGTGGCGGTGCCTTTTCAGGAAAAGATCCTTCAAAAGTGGACCGTTCCGCTGCATATGCTACCCGCCATATTGCTAAAAACCTTGTAGCCGCAGGTGTTTGTGATGAAATACTGGTCCAAGTGTCTTATGCAATCGGTGTTAAAGATCCAATGGGAATTTTTGTTGATACGTATGGAACGGCGAAAGTTAGTTTCAACGATGGAGAGATCGCTCAAAAGATATCTTCAATATTTGATATGACTCCGTACGGCATTGAAACTCGCTTAAAATTACGTAACCCCATATATTCTGAGACTGCTGCTTACGGACATATGGGCCGTAAGAATGAGACAGTAACGAAAAGCTTCACAGGATCTAACGGTGAGAAAAAAACTGTTGAAGTAGAACTATTTACATGGGAGAAACTGGATTTTGTAAGTACAGTAAAAGAAGCTTTCAAGATCAGCTAACATTTTAGCTATTAAACAAAAAAGCCTTCTTTCATATCTAAAGAAGGCTTTTTTGTTTAATATTACGCGATGTCTAATCTGAATACGAATCCATGGGTAACTCTCTCGGAAAAAATGATCTACGACAACCCGTGGATCAGCCTTTCTGAGCATCAGGTGATCAATCCCGGGGGCGGTGAAGGTATCTATGGAAAAGTGCATTTCAAAAATCTGGCCGTGGGCGTAGTTGTGTTGGATGATGATTACAATACATGGCTTGTCGGCCAATACCGTTACCCACTTGACCAATATAGTTGGGAAATACCGGAGGGAGGAGGTTCGCTGCAAACTGACCCGCTTGTATCAGCCCAAAGAGAACTATTTGAAGAAACTGGCATAACAGCTACCTCGTGGACCGAAATTCAGCGGATGCATCTCTGCAATTCTGTTAGCGATGAGTTAGCTATTATCTACCTTGCCCGCGATTTGACTTTCGGTCAGTCAAGCCCCGAAGAAACCGAACAACTTACTATAAGAAAGCTGCCTTTTAATGACGCTTTAGATATGGTAGTTAACGGCGAAATCACTGACTCAATGAGTGTTGCGGGTTTACTAAAAGTGAAGTTACTAAATATTGTTCCTTAATAAATAAGCTTATACTTTTGCTGGATATGAGAAAGCTCCTGGGCTACCTTTTCACTCCGATACATTATTTTTTTTTTGGCTTGGTTCTCTGCCTGTTCCATCCGGTACAATGGATTTCGCTTAAACTTGGGGGATCGGAAGCGCATAAAAAATCTGTTGATTTGATGAATCTTTTTCTGGTGGGAACATATTTTATTCTTGGCAGCCGGATCAGATTTACCAATAAGTTTGATTTACCCCTTAACAGGCCAATCATCTTTATATCTAATCACCAGAGCATGTATGATATACCCCCTCTGATCTGGTTTCTTCGTAAATACCACGCTAAATTCATCTCAAAGATCGAGCTGACACGCGGCATTCCAAGCATATCTTTTAATCTGAAATATGGTGGCGGAGCAAATATCGATCGTAAGGATAGCAAACAGGCTATCGCAGAGATCCTGAAATTGGGTGAACGGATGAAACACCAAAATTGGTCGGCGGTTATTTTCCCGGAGGGTACCCGCTCCCGCGATGGTAAGCTAAAACCATTCGCGGTGGGCGGTGTTGCAACTCTGTTAAAAAGATGCCCGGATGCATTGATTGTTCCGGTTGCGATAAAGGGCTCCTGGAAATTCGTCCAGTATGGAGCCTTTCCATTAAGCTTCGGAGAAAAAATGAGCTGGACTGTTCTTGAACCGCTTGAAAACACAGGCGGGCCGCTTGAAGAAATGGTGTTAAGGGTTGAAGGCGCTATTGGGCAAAAGCTGAAAGCGGAAAGCTAATGTCGAGGCGGGTTTAATTTAAGTCAGATTACATTGTTAAATGGAAGTCTTGGTTCTTTGATCCTGGTTCGTGGTTCTGTTTCTCAACCAATATTCTTATCCTCAATCTGTTTGAAGAAATATTCACGATAGGTATCCCCAATCGGAATTATCTTATCCCCAATCTGAATTCGGCTTCGCTCGATGCTTTCTATCTTTCCGACTGCAATTATGTAAGATTTGTGTACCCGAATAAAAGATTTCGCTGGTAAGGACTCCTCCATCTTTTTCATGTTTTGAAGCGTAATGATCCGTTCCGTTTTGGTGAAGATTGAAATATAGTCTTTGAGTCCTTCTATATATAGTATATCATCCAGATAGATCTTTTGAATCTTGTGTTCTGTCTTAACAAAAATGAAATCATGGCTGCTTGATGCCGGCGCCTGTTCGGGCGGCGCGGCATTTCCGTTACCGTGATTTTGAAGCACCTTCTGAGCAGCCTTATAAAACCGATCAAACGCAATAGGTTTTAACAAATAGTCTACTACATCAAGTTCATACCCATCTAACGCATACTGTGAATAAGCCGTTGTTAGGATCACATCACATTTTCCGTTTATGATCTTTAAGAATTGAATACCCGTTAATTCAGGCATCTGCACATCAAGGAATACAAGATCTATAGCATCACTCTGAACAAGCGACAAACCTTCGATAGCGCTCGTTGTAGTTTTAACAAGAGTTAAAAAGGGTACTTTACTTATATAATCTTCAAGGATATCAAGCGCAAGAGGCTCATCATCAACAACAAGGCAGCGTATCATTTTATAAATCTAAATATAATTCACAATTATACACCGCTTCGTTATCCTCAATATGAAGACGATACTCTCCTTTGTAAAGAAGATCGAGGCGCCTTTTCACATTTTGCAAGCCAATACCACCTGTTTCGTCCTTGTTTAAATTGCTTTTCTTATTGATGACCTGGAAAAAAAGTTTATTGGAAGTAACATTTAAAACTATTGTGAGAGGATTATCCTTATCGGTGGCAATACCGTGTTTAAAGGCGTTTTCGACAAATGATATTAGGACAAGTGGTGTGATTTTTTTATCATGCGTATCACCATCAATTTCAAACTTGATATAAACTGTGTCTTTAAATCTCAATCTTTGAAGTTCGATGTAATTTTCAACGTATCGGATCTCGTCATCCAACTTCACCAGGTTTTCGTTACTCTCATAAAGCATGTACCTCATAATTTCAGAAAGTTTCAAAACTGCCTCTGGCGTTTTATCGGATTTCTGATAGGCGAGGGAATAGATATTATTTAAAGAGTTGAAAAGAAAATGGGGGTTAATTTGTGATTTCAAAAAAGCCAGCTCGGAAATCAATTTCTCATTTTCCAGGTTGCTCTTTATTTTTTCATTACGGAACCAGTCTATGATAAACTTCAGAATGGTGCTTAGGAATATGAAGAAACAGCTGACCAACGTCGCGCTAAGGAAGTATTCCCAGAAATTAAGTACCCATTTCCGCTTTCCGCTTACCCTCGTTATGATAATATCGTAGAAATAATATGCCAGGCCACATTTAATAAAAGCAAAGAAGATAACAACAAACAGTATTGCCAGGCCGCACCACAAATATTTTTTACGATCCAGAAAAGTGGGGAGTATAAAAAGGTAATTGATATAGAATATTGAAATATTAACAATACCGAAATAAACGAAAATTATTATAGTAGTGCGAGTGATGTTTCCTCCATTCGTATGCATAAACATAAACATCAATAGAAGAGACACCCAAACAAAAATATGAAGCAGTATCTGCCGGAAACTATTCATATTTAAAAGTACCAGTAACGACTTTAAAATGGGCGTTGTTTCGACGAACGGGCAAAATCAATCTGCCAACGCCTTTAATTACGCCCTCTGCTGCTGGAGACCTCAATATTCCCGTTCGTCTGCATAAAAGGCTCCTTGGTCTAATACTTTTTCCAATCAATTTTATTAAGTATTTCTTTGTTTCACTAAATCAGACACAAACTAAGCAATAATGAAAAAACTTACTAATATCGCATCACCATTTATTATGCTATTGGTTCCTTTGTTTTTACTTATAGGACTACTGGCGATGAATGTCAATAATGAAATACCAGCCGAAAAACAAAGAGCCAGTATTAGCCTGCAGGTTCCAGCTCTTAAAAGCTTTATCCAGACAGCTTTAAAATAATATGCCGGCTGATCTTGTAATTGAAACAAGGGATCTCTCTTATCTTTTTGGTGAACAAAAGGTTTTAGATCAAATATCCTTAAAAGTAAGTCCCGGCAGCATTTATGGCTTTCTCGGCCCTAACGGTGCTGGGAAAACAACCACCATAAAGATCCTTCTCAACCTACTGCATTCGGCGGAAAAGAATGTGTTTTTATTTGGAGAGGAATTAAATAAAAACCGGGTGAGCATTTTATCAAAAATTGGTTCACTGATCGAACAGCCAGCCATATATGGCCACCTTTCAGGTCGCGAAAATCTGATCAATCGTGCACGATTGGTCGAGGTACCTGCAAAGAGGGTTGAAGAAATTCTTAGCCTGGTCGATCTTACCGAAAGTGCTGGGAAAAAAGCGAGCAAATACTCCCTGGGTATGAAACAGCGGCTTGGCATCGGTCTGGCACTTTTACCGGATCCACCACTTCTTATTCTTGATGAGCCAACTAACGGCCTGGATCCAAACGGGATAATCGAGGTTCGTCACCTTCTTCAAAAACTTGTTAAGGAGCAGGGAAAAACTGTTTTCATATCCAGCCATCTACTTTCCGAAGTGGAAAAAATGATAACACATGTTGGTATAATTAATCGGGGAAAATTGCTGTTTCAGGGTACGCTTGAAGAACTTCATGACGTAAGTAAAACCCAGATTGTTATTGTTACCGATAATCTTGCTGAGAGTGCGAATTTGTTAGTGAGAAGCGGATATTTCGCTGAAATTATTACTGACTCGATCCGTATTCCATATACCACTCTTTCAGAAGTTGCCGACGTGAATGCTTTACTTGTGGGCAACAAACATAAGGTGTACAGCATCGGACAAAGCAGACAGAATTTGGAAGATCTATTTTTATCTATAACCCAATCATAAGATGCAGGGATTTTTACTTTCGTTACAGTCTGAGTTTTATAAAACCCGCAAGACGCTCGCATTCTGGTCAGCTATCTTATTCCCTTTAGTTTTATGCTGTCTTATCTCATTCGGATTTTACTCGAATTCAGCTAAACTAATACCATTCCCGGCAGAAACCCAATGGTTTAGATTTGCTGGTGCTTTCATTGGAGTAATGGGCAGCCTTTTGATCCCGATGTTAGTAATATTCCAGACGTTCTCCATAAATAACATTGAACACAGAGCTGAGATGTGGAAGAGCTTATTTTCCCTTCCTATACCTAAATGGAGTATTTACTCAGCAAAATATCTTTATGCGGTTTTCCTAAATGCGCTCTGCATAGGCTTGTTCGCCACTTTCATACTAGCCTCTGGGTATTTACTGAACTTTTTTGTTCCGGAGTTTAAGTTCAATCAATACGATATTTCCGGACTTTTATTTAAAATGCACTTGAAGCTGTTCCTTGCATCCATGGGTATTTTATCCATACAATTCGTGCTCAGCCTTCTATGGGCAGACTTTTTAAAACCAATGGGAATTGGCTTCCTTTTTACCGTTTTCGGAATTATAACAGCCAATCTTGGCTGGAAATACGCGTATACCATCCCGTTTGCAAATCCAATGCTGGCATTGCAGAGTATTATGGGACAGATCATGGGGCGCAAAGATCAACAGCGAATTTTTGACCTGATGGGTAAAGAGATCTATGTGAGCTTAGCAGTAGCCGTGGTTATGTTTATTCTCGGCTATTTCGTGATAAACAAAAGAAATATGAAATAGCTATCGCACGGCTTTCGGAGTAATAACCAGGCTTTCGTGTCCTTCAGCGTCCACAGACTGCACGCCAAAGAAGTAATTATCCTTGGAGTAGTTAAGATCTGCCGTTGTATCAGTGACAAAAAATTTCTTTTCCCAAACCGGACTGCTGGTTTCCCTCATAACAACATAATATCCAGCAGGAGATTCGCCTTTTGGCTTTTCCCATTTAAGAACGGTTTTATTGGTTAGCTGGCTGGTAACTACACCGACGTTCTCCGGCTCGCGTGGCGACAAAGCCAGGTTAGCAAGGGATGCAAGATTCATTCTCGCTACCTTTTGTGTATATGCATAGTCCACAAATTCAGGAAGATCCCCATAATCTACGCCATTTTCCTTCCGTACAGTCTGATGTTGACGTTCAAAATTTTCGTTCATCTCTGTAACCCGGATGCCAGGAAATCCTGCTTGTGAGAAAGGTGTGTGATCACCTCCGCGAAGATACCGGTCACGACGGTAGATTAGTTTAACATCAAGCTGATCCACATATCGTTCACCGACTTCTTTTAGATATCTGGCGAACTGCCTTGCCTTTCCATCGTTCTCAGATCCCGTGCTTGTACGTACAGCGGCTTCTGCCGGGGTCTCCACAACTGATACCCCTTCGCTAAAAATCCTCACGCTATTATTATCCTTCAAACCGGTTTCCATTCCATAGGTATTACCCACAATATCATTAGTGATCATTCCCGCAACGTTCCATTTCGAATCTTTAGCTCTTTTCGCAAGATTGACCGCGCCGTACAACCCTTGCTCTTCAGCAACCATAGCGACAAAAATTATAGTACAATTAAATTTGTACTTGCTCATTACCCTCGCCAGTTCCATAACAGCGGAAGTTCCAGAGGCATCATCGTTTGCTCCAGGCGCGAATATTTTTGGATCGTTTACATCGCTTGCCCGTGAATCGTAATGGCCTGAAACTATGAAAACTCTATCGTCTAATGGATCTGTTCCTGGCAGAATTCCCAGCACATTCTTCATAATGGTTGGAACCGGGACCCTCCGGCCGTCAGCGGGCTGAGTGAAGACATCAAATTCTGCCTTTAACCGGCCCCCCGATTCGGTGGAATATCTCCCCATTTCCGATCTTATCCAGTTCCTCGCTGCGCCAATACCTGTTGTACCACTGGTGGTATCACTAAGGCTATTACGTGTTTGGAAACTTACCAGCTTCCTGACATTCGCTTCGATGTTCTTTTCGGATACTTCGTCAACCATTTTTTTGATCTGCTGATCCTGTCTAACGATTGCAGGCTGAGCAAAAGAATATATTGAAGAGAAGAGAAATAGAGTATAAAGTAAATATCTCATATTTAAAAAGCTGATGGTAAAACAGTTAAACTTAAAAAACATGATCCAGCATTTACATCATCGAATCTAGTTATTTAGATCTATATGCTCGTGACGATCCGGTATATCGACGTTTTTAAACCCTTTGTCAATTAATCTGCTCCTAAAAGATTGTTGAACGTCATATTCCCCGTGAACAAGAAATATCTGTTTAACCTTAGCAGGATCCTGACAAGATACAAAATTCAGTAAGTCTTCGTAATCTCCGTGAGCGCTCATTGATCGTATTGATTGTATGTCAGCCCGAACTTCGTACTCTTCCCCAAAGATATGTACGGTTTTATTTCCGTTAAGTAGCCTACCAGCAAGGGAAGCAGGCTCACAGTAACCAACCATCAAAATAGTATTTTTCTCGTTGCCTACGTTGTTTCTGACATGATGTTTAACTCTTCCTGCTTCAGCCATACCTGAGGCCGATATAATCACACATGGTTCCGGGTTTGTATTTAATGCTTTCGATTGAACAGAATCCTGAATAAACGTCAAATTTTTAAAATGAAACGGGTCATCGTCCGTCTTCATAACCTCATGTACATCTCGATTCAGTTCGTCTGAATTATTCTTTACCACGTTCGTCGCTTTTGCCGACAGCGGACTATCCACATAATACTTTACGTCCGGTAGAATACCTTTTTCTTCCATTCCGTTTAACAAGTAAAGCAATTCCTGAGTTCGGCCGACACTAAATGCGGGAATAATAACCTTCCCCTTTCGAATACCGCACGTTTGGATAATAATATCTCTCAAAAGGCCTTCGGCAGCCACGGCATCTTTGTGTAAGGTATCTCCGTAAGTGGACTCAAGTAAGATATAATCAGCTTGCGGGAAACGCTGCGGGGCTTTAAGAATGAGATCATCATAGCGGCCCACATCGCCACTGAAAGAGATTCGTGTAGCCTTTCCATTTTCCTGAATGCTGACGTGTACTGCAGCGCTGCCTATTATATGTCCCGCATCCGTGAAGCTAACCGTTATGCCTTCAGTAATTGGATGATCAGTATTATACTCTACAATCTCAAACTGACGGATTGCACGAATGGCATCCTCTTCACTATAAAGCGGCTTTATTAGTTTCTCGCCTTTACGCAACCGATTCTTGTTGCTATACTCAGCATCTTGTTCCTGAATTTTCGCTGAATCCATCAGCAATATCCTGGTAAGCTCCATTGTGGGAGGAGTACAAAATATTTGACCGGTAAAACCTTGAGAAACTAAACGTGGAATAAGACCGCTATGGTCGATGTGCGCATGGCTCAGTATAAAGTAATTAACTTTCGCCGGGTCGAATCCAAAATACTCATTGAGTTCATCGGTTTCTTCGCCCATACCCTGAAACATACCGCAGTCCAGCAAGATTTGAGTTCCATTATCTAAAGTAATCAGGTGTTTACTGCCGGTAACATTTCGGGCGGCACCGTGGAAGCTTAAGCGCATATTTTTTTTGACTCTATATAGCAACATACCTGCCAATTTTGCGGTAAAATTGACAATGCAGAAGATTCCGTAAAAACCGTAATAAGGATAGTCAAAAACTATGGTGCATAAAAAAGTTCCGCTTTCGCAGGACTTTCAATAATTGGGGATAGTTTAATTAATTTCGATCAGTTATGAGTCTTCTATACTTCTTCTTCCTTAAATAACTTTGCAGTAAAATAATCCCTGTTCATCCGGGCGATGTTAGTGATGGAGATTTCCTTAGGACATTCTGCCTCACAAGCTCCAGTATTGGTGCAATTTCCGAAGCCTTCTTCGTCCATTTGAGCGACCATTGCCTGCACCCTGCGGTAACGCTCCGGCTGACCCTGTGGCAATAAAGCCATTTGAGAAACTTTTGCTGAAACGAATAACATGGCAGACGCATTTTTACATGCCGCAACGCAGGCACCACAGCCTATACATGTAGCAGAATTAAATGCTTCATCAGCTATAACTTTAGGGATTGGGATAACATTTGCATCCGGCACACCTCCAGTGTTAACAGAAACAAAACCTCCGGCAACTTGGATCCGGTCAAATGCCGACCTGTCAGTTGCAAGATCCTTTATCACGGGAAATGCCTCCGCGCGCCAGGGCTCTATCACGACGGTATCATTGTTTTTGAAACTGCGCATATGAAGCTGGCACGTTGCGATACCCTGCTTAGGCCCATGAGGCCTTCCATTGATATGTAAAGAGCATGAACCGCAGATACCTTCGCGGCAGTCATGATCAAAATGGATGGGATCGTCACCCTTTTTTACCAAATCTTCATTAACCACATCAAGCATTTCCAGGAATGACATGTCCGGAGATACGTGGTCGGCTTTGTAAGTAACGAAATTACCCTTAGTGTCGGCATTTTTTTGACGCCAAACCTTTAACGTCAAATTCATATTTTCACTCATTTGTGTAGTATTTAGTAGTTGGTTGTTAGTAGTTAGGTCCCGTTTCAGTTTATCATAGAATTTAGTAATTGAGAATCGTCTAATCACTAAATACTAATCACTAACTACTACTTATAGCTCCTCTGTGATAATTTAACATTTTCAAATACCAGCTCTTCTTTATGTAGTTCTTCAGGCTGGTTATCCCCTTTGTATTCCCATGCAGCTGCGTATGCGTAATTTTCGTCATCACGCAAGGCCTCTCCCTCATCGGTCTGGCTTTCCAGGCGGAAGTGACCTCCGCATGATTCATTCCGGTCCAACGCATCATCCACCATTAATTCACCAAGTTCCAGGAAGTCCGCAATACGGCCTGCATTTTCGAGATTTTGGTTGAACTCTTCGTTGATGCCGGAAACCCGTGCATTTTGCCAAAAATCAGCTCGCAGCGCCCTAATCAATCCCTTTGCCTTAATCAAGCCATCTTCCGTACGAGCCATACCGCAATATTCCCACATAATATGGCCAAGCTCACGGTGATATTCATTAGCAGTTTTTGTTCCTTTTAAGGACAGTAACTTATTAATGCGTTCAACTACATTTCTTTTGGTTTCTTCAAAAGCAGGATGGCTGGTGTCAACGCCTTTGGGTCCGATAGTAGCCAGATAATCTCCCAGGGTATAAGGGATCACAAAATATCCATCTGCTAAACCCTGCATTAAAGCAGAAGCACCTAAGCGGTTGGCACCATGGTCAGAGAAGTTGGCCTCACCCAGGCAATAAAGTCCTTTAACCGTTGTTTGTAAATTATAGTCAACCCAAAGACCGCCCATAGTATAGTGAACAGCAGGATAAATCCGCATTGGTTGCTTATATGGATTTTCGTCAGTGATCTGCTGATACATGTCGAAAAGGTTACCATATTTTGCGCGAACTGTATCTTCTCCCAAGCGGCCTATTGCTTCAGCGAAATCAAGATAAACAGCAATGCCAGATGCACCCACACCTCTGCCTTCATCTACCATCTCTTTTGCGTTACGAGATGCCACATCGCGGGGAACCAGGTTCCCAAATGCAGGATATTTACGTTCCAGGAAGTAATCCCTGTCTTCTTCTTTGAGATCTGTAACCTTTAATTCTCCTTTACGAAGCTTCTGCGCAAGTTCAACTGTTTTAGGAGCCCAAACGCGTCCGTCGTTACGTAATGACTCAGACATCAGCGTCAATTTCGACTGATGGTCACCAGTTACAGGGATACATGTTGGGTGGATTTGAGTGAAACATGGATTTGCAAAATAAGCACCCCGCTTGTGTGCCTTCCATACAGCTGTCACATTGCAGCCCATCGCATTGGTTGAAAGGTAGAAAACGTTGCCGTATCCACCTGTACATAAAAGCACCGCGTGTCCTCCGTGTGTTTCGATGGCTCCGTTGATCAGATCACGGGTTACGATACCTTTAGCTTCACCGTCAACAGTAACTACATCCATCATTTCATGACGGGTGTACATCTTCACTTTACCAAGATTGATTTGACGGTTTAGAGCTGAATATGCTCCCAGCAATAATTGTTGTCCGGTTTGACCGCGAGCATAAAACGTACGCGATACCTGTGATCCACCAAACGACCGGTTATCAAGCAAGCCACCGTACTCCCGGGCAAATGGAACACCCTGAGCCACACACTGATCAATTATATTTACAGAGACTTCGGCAAGCCTGTATACATTACCTTCACGTGCACGATAGTCACCTCCTTTAATTGTATCGTAGAATAAGCGGTGAACGCTATCACCATCATTCTGATAATTTTTAGCAGCATTTATTCCTCCCTGTGCAGCGATTGAGTGCGCACGTCTCGGACTGTCCTGAAAACAAAATGCTTTTACGTTATAGCCAAGTTCCGCCAGAGAAGCCGCAGCCGAAGCTCCGGCTAAGCCAGTACCCACTACAATTACAGTATACTTTCTCTTGTTAGCCGGATTAACCAGTTTCAGGTTAAATTTATGTTTTGACCACTTTTGGGCCAACGGCCCTTCAGGAATTTTAGCATCTAATTTCATCTCAGAAATTTATTTTAATCTGATTGCTCAGAGAATGTAATTCTTATTTTAAAAAGTAAAAATAAACTGGCATTGCAGCAAAGAGCACGGGGATCAGTACACCAAAAATCCAGACACCCAAAAATCGTATGATCGGCACATATTTTTTATTATCCCACCCAACAGTTTGAAAGGCGCTTCTAAAACCATGTATTAAATGGAATGACAATGCAGCCATCGATATAACATACAGCAGCACATACCAGCCTGTTTTAAACGAATGTGAAACTACTTTATAAAGATCCTTTGAAACAATAACCTGTTTGCCAGCTTGAGTGTCAACATAATCGGAATGAACAAGTCTTTTCGCATCCCATGGAAGTTCTGAAACTGTAATATTACTTGGATCGTCGAGGCTGATTTCATATTTCGCATAGGGTAATTCCGCGTTATGATATTTCCACCAAAAATTACTCATGTGAATTACGATGAATACGAGAAGCACCGTACCCAAAATTCCCATATTGCGCGATGTCCATGGGCTATTCTGATTGCCGGCCTGAACCGCATATCCGATAAGGCGTGCTTTTTTATTGCCCATTGTGATTACCAATGCATAAACAGCGTGTATTATGATTGACGCGTACAGTAAATAAGATACAACTTTGATGGGAACAAAATGTGTCATGAAGTATGCGTAAGCATTAAATGCCTGCCCTGCATCATCTTTAAATAACTGAAGGTTCCCAACTAAATGTACGATCAGGAAAGTGCAGAGAAATAAGCCTGTAGCGGCCATTATCAGTTTTTTTCCCAATGAGGATGAGAACGTTTTTGCGAAATTGCTCATTACCTGGTGTTATAATATTTATTCAGGAGCAAATTTATCATTATATGGTAAAAAATTCTCTGCAACAAAAGGTATACGCGCAAATACTATCTATTTAGAATCGATCTAAATTTTTACGAGAAAAGGTGTTTTGAGGGTTAAAAGCTGATAACTTTATTTTTCACAACAGCAAATACTTTGTCGCCTCTAACATTCTTCACACATACTTTACCAGTAAACCTTCCGAATGCGGGAATGATAGCCTGTTTACTTCCAAAGTGGAAACAAGGCAAGGTTAACATTTGCCTCGCGCCACCTTTCAGTGTTACCCCGGGATGAATATGTCCGGATATCACATACGCGACATCCTGGAGAAGAGCCTTAGCTTTTAAAGGTTCATGAGAAAACAAAAAGGGACCAATGTTCAATGTATCGTGGAGCTCGAAATTCAAATCCGTGTAGAACTTGTTATTGAGTATATCATGATTGCCGAGCACCAGTACCATGTCGATCTTTTTGAACATGGAACGCCACAAGACCAGCCAACCCCAGTCATTATTCATATCACTGTGGAAAAGATCTCCCAGAAAGATGATTTTTACGGGTTTATGCTCATGGATAAGGTCCGAAATAAGGGCAAGATCATCCTGCTCCATTTGTTTGGGAATTCCAATTCCTGCTTTCCTGAAATGCCCTACCTTACCCAGATGGATATCTGCTATGATCAACGTTTTTTCTTCATCCCAGAAAATTGCTTTCTCGGGCAAAAGAAGAAGGGTCTGATTCAAAAAATTGAAAGAAAGAGGCTCGGAGATCATTCATACAAAAATACGAAAGCCTCCCCAAAGATTGGGAAGGCTTTCATATTTAAGATTAGCGCAATGCTGAAACCTTATCTTCTTATTGGAAATTGATATTTCATTGAGCCACCGTCGGGGGTAAATCCACTGATGGTCACCATGTTATTCTTGCTGGAAGTTATCGCAGTTTCGATATCTTGTGTTTTGTTCACCGACTGCCCGTTAACTGTTGTGATAACAGTACCCTGCGCAACTTCGATCTGGTCAAAATAACCTCCCTGCTGAACACTTGTAACTATAACACCCGATCCTATGTTGTATTTCTTCTTAAGGACATCGCTTACCGGAGCAAAGCTTGCACCCAGATTCTTGGTAACAACGCTTGCGGTTCTGGTGTCATTACTTTTAATTGAGTCCTCACCTTTCAATGTAACAGTCTTGCCATATTCCTTACCATCTCTCAGATAAGTTAAGTTGACCTTGTCACCAGGCCCCAGACGACCGATCCGTTCCTGAAGATCCGAAGGGTCGTAAATTTGTTTACCTTCTACTTTAATTATGATGTCGCCTTCTTTCAATCCAGCCTGAGCAGCACCACCACCGGGCACAACACCGTTTACATAAAGTCCATTGATTTCATTAACACCAAAGCGTTTAGCCTGCTCAGCATCCAGACCGGTAAAATTAACGCCTATAAACCCTCTTCGCACGGAACCGAATGATTTGAAATCATCCAATACCTTTTTAGCCAGGTTAATAGGGATAGCAAATCCGTAACCTTCATAGTTGCCGCTCTGAGACGCTATTGCAGCATTAACTCCAATTAGCTCGCCTCTTGTATTTACAAGCGCTCCACCACTGTTACCACGATTAATTGCCGCATCTGTCTGAATGAACGATTCGATTGCAGTCCGTGCCTGAGGCTCTCCATTTTCCGCAGGCTCTGCATTATCAAGGATTCCAATCTGTCTTCCTTTAGCACTTACGATCCCGGCCGTGACAGTTGTGTTTAACGCAAATGGATAACCCACGGCCAGAACCCATTCGCCTATGCGAACATCATCCGAGTTGCCCAGCTTTACAATAGGATAACCTGAACCTTCGATCTTAATCAACGCCAGGTCAGTATTAGCATCCCGGCCAATAACCTTGGCAACTAATGAACGCTTATCTGGTAGGATAACATCTATCTTATCTGCTTTATCAACTACGTGATTATTGGTAACGATATACCCATCAGTAGAGATAATTACACCCGAGCCCGAACCCATTGCCGGGCCACGTGAACGGCGGCCACCTCCACCAAAGAAATCTTCAAACATATCCTGCATCTGATCACGACCTCCGCTTGTGCCCGGATTATTATAAGTTGTTTTGATGTGCACTACCGCTGGCGTAACCGCAGCCGCAGCTTGTGTAAAATCCAGATCTCCTGTCGACGAGTTAACAGCCGGCATAGGGTTATTTGTAAAATGAACCTTTTGCTTTTCTTCAAACGACATTCCGTCCTGATACTTGTTTTCGATCAGCTTGTAAGAGCCGACAGCAACTGCCCCGCCAAGGCAAGCTGCCAAAAATGTAACACCTATCTTCTTCATATTTAAAATTATTATTTTCTTTTATATCTGTAAGAGCTGTTCAAAATTAGTACCACATAAACGTAGATCATACATTTGATGTATCGAAAATATGTTAAAATATGTTAAATACATCCTATTGTTACAGTGATTTTTACATCTCGCCGATGTTGGCTTTAAATTATAATTCCGAAATTTAAGAAATGTTTAGTGACATATTTTATTCTAAGAAAATTATCGGCTGTTGATCCTGAAAAAATGAATTTAAGGTTTTATAAATATGAAGGTGCCGGCAACGATTTTATCGTTCTGGATAACAGAAAAGGAGAATTCAACTCCAGTTTAAACCCGGAAGCGATAAAAAAAATGTGTGACCGGCATTTTGGTATTGGCGCTGACGGTCTGATGGCACTCCAACTAAAAGACGGTTATGATTTTGAGATGCTTTACTTCAACGCTAACGGCAATGAAGGAACAATGTGTGGGAATGGCGGACGCTGCATAGTAGCATTTGCCGAGTACTTGCGTTTAATAAATGGCGAAACTAACTTTCTGGCAGTCGACGGGCTTCACTATGCCAAAATTTCAGAAAAAGGAGGTTGGGTCAGCTTGAAAATGATCGACGTGACAACGGTCGATATAGATAATGAGGCTATGGTTTTAAATACCGGATCACCTCATTATGTTCTGCTAACAAACGACCTTCAAAATAAAGATGTATTTAAAGAAGGACAAGGGATCCGTTATAGCGATCGATATGTAGACGCAGGGATCAATGTAAATTTTGTCGAAGATATGGGCACCCATTATTTCGTAAGAACGTACGAAAGAGGTGTAGAGAATGAAACCTATGCCTGTGGAACGGGTGTTACCGCAGTCGCTATGGCAATGGCAAAGACTAAAAGCCAAACAGGCGATATCGCCACTTCTTTGCGTGTTCTTGGAGGAGATTTAAAAGTGAGATTTAATTATGATGGAAAAAGCTTTACAGAGGTTTTTCTTGAGGGACCGGCAACTTTTGTGTTTGAAGGGGCTATTAAACTATAATAAAAATTCTGATTGTCTCCCAAACTACTCAGCAAATTGGCCTCCACACGACATTTTGCGTCATATTCCTGTAACATTGTGTTATTTTTTTACTAAAGGTCAAATTTCTCATCTATTAACTTGAAAACGGCTAAAATTCTACTTAAATTTAGAATTTTTTAATGCTCAACTTGCTTAAAATTTGTCTGAATACCTATGTTAAGAGTTGACAGCAGCAAACCCTGTAAAATTGTGTACTCTATATGCAAGCATGATTTCCTCGGATTTCTGATTGAGCCGCATATTGTACAATTAAATTCAGATGGGGGCTTCTCTTTAACGTATCAACGAATCTTCAGCACTACCGCAAGCGAATTTGATTCTCAGCTCGACGAAACTGACCATAAGCTAATCAAGCTGCTGGAAGAGACTGAACAGGGGCACATTATTAAACGCTATCATAAAAAAGCTATCCGGCCGCTGGAATACTTCAGTACGATCTTTAACGAAAAACTTTACGAAACCCTAAGGCCGAAGATCGAAAAAAGGTTGGTCGAGGCTTTTAAACTCCTCGCCGACAAAGAGCTTTATTTGATGAGTAAAGAAGGCTGGCCGGTAGAACGCCAAATAACTATTGCGGCAGAGCCTGCCTCCGTGTTATTCCATTTCAGAAGGGGAATGACTGAAACACGATATTTCCCAACGATTAAATTCCAGGGGCTGCGCATTGAATTCATGTTCAAGGATGCGCAGATAATTTGCAATCAGCCGGCCTGGCTTCTGCTTGACGACGTACTATATTATTTTGAAGAGGAAGTAGAAGGTAAAAAACTGCAGCCTTTTTTAAATAAGCGATTTATTTCCATTCCCAAAACATCTGAGAAAACGTACTTCGAAAAGTTTGTAGCACCTCTTATCGAAAAACATGCTGTATATGCAGAGGGTTTTGAGATACGTACAGAAAAATTTGACGCCACTCCGGTCCTGAAATTATTATATGTAGACAGTGAAAAGCCACAGCTCCAGTTATATTTTAGGTATGGGGATTATATCTTTCCGGCGGGAAGCGACCGGAGAATATCGGTAAGGACCGAAAAGAAAGATAATGATTATATTTTCCATCGTATTAAGCGTTCCCTTAGCTGGGAAAAAAACAAGCTTAACATACTCCAGGAACTCGGGCTTAAGTCAACCGGATCTTTGTTCTTCAGTGTATTCACAACGGACCCGACAAGCCCCGAAGAAGATTCACCATTCAGCGTGATCAACTGGCTAAACGAGCATCACGACGAGCTTGAAACGAAAGGATTTACTTTCGAGCAGACGGATGGTGAAAAACGCTTTGTAATAGGCAAAAGTAAAATTGACCTTGAGATACGGGAGAATAACGATTGGTTTGATATCCATGCCGTGGTACATTTTGGCCCTTATCAAATTCCATTCATCGATCTTAAGAATCACATTATAAATAAGATTCGGGAGTTCAAACTGCCGTCTGGAGAAATTGCGGTTATTCCCGAACACTGGTTCGCTCAATACAGCAATCTCCTTCAATTTACCGAAGGGACGAAAAACCTCAAACTAAAGAAACACCATATTGGGCTGGTGAATGATTTTGCCAACAGTGAACTGGCAAATGTCAGCATGGACAGGAAGCTCCAGAAACTTTCAGATTTCGAAGAAATTGAAGATTCTGACATTCCCAAAGCATTTAATGGAGTTCTGCGTCCTTATCAAAAAGCTGGTTATAATTGGTTTCATTTCTTACGCAAGTACAATTTTGGAGGGTGCCTTGCCGATGATATGGGTTTAGGTAAAACTGTTCAAACACTTGCATTACTTCAAAAGATCAAGGAGGAGAATCAGGAAGAGGGGATACATACAACCTCGCTTATCATTATGCCTACTTCTCTTGTTTATAACTGGCTAAATGAAGCCAAGAAGTTCGCGCCTAAGCTGAAAATACATCCCCATACGGGAAGCTTCCGTAATAAAGAAGTTGAGTTGTTTTCAAATTACGATGTAGTGATCACAACTTATGGAATAACGCGGGTTGACATTGAGCTTTTAAAAACACTGTACTTCAACTATATAATTTTGGATGAAAGCCAAAATATAAAAAACCCGGCTTCAAAATCATTCAAAGCGGTGAAGACCCTCAAGTCAAAGCATAAGCTTATCCTGAGCGGAACACCGGTTGAGAATACAGTAAATGATCTGTGGACACAGATGTCATTCATAAATCCCGGCTTACTCGGAAACCAGCACTTTTTCTATACTGATTTTGTCGTTCCGATTGAAAAGAAAAAGGACGAAGAAAAAGCAGCGAAATTACAGGCATTGATCAAACCTTTTGTCCTGAGGCGTACCAAAGCGCAGGTGGCAACGGAACTTCCGGCTAAAACAGAGAACCTTTTCTATTGCCAGATGAGTGAGGATCAAAAAGAATATTACGAAAAGATCAAATCTGAATACAGGAATGCTTTGCTTGCTAACCTCGAGGACAGTTCTTTCAAACGATCTCAGATCCAGGTATTGCAAGGACTGACCAAGCTTAGGCAGATAGCTAATCATCCACGGATGATCGATGAAGGGTATGAAGGCGATTCCGGAAAATTTGAAAACGTGATACACACCCTTGAAAGTGTCCTCTCCCGTGGCCACAAAATTCTGGTGTTCTCTCAATTCGTAAAACAGCTGGATATTTACAGAAGATATTTTAACGACCAGCATATTCCGTTCGCATACCTTGACGGTGCTACATCAAAACGCGGCGAGGTTGTTAAGGAGTTTCAGGCGAACAAGGATATAAAGCTTTTTCTGATCTCAATAAAAGCCGGTGGTGTCGGATTAAATTTAACTGAAGCTGATTATGTCTTCATTCTGGATCCATGGTGGAATCCAGCAGTTGAACAGCAGGCTATAGACAGAACTCACCGCATCGGACAGGATAAAAATGTCTTTATCTATAAATTCATCACCAAAGATACTGTTGAAGAAAAGATCCTTGCCCTGCAGAACAGAAAGCGAAAGGTCGCTGAATCTCTCATTACCACTGAAGAGAGTTTTGTGAAATCATTGACAGCTAAGGACATCGCAGATATTCTGAGTTAGAGGTTTTGGTTGGCCGTTGTTAGTTGTTGGCCTAGACGCCCAGCCCGGCAACTGACAACTGACTTACCGGGATTTAGGCAGAGTCAGCTGGTATTTAACAGATATGACCCTGATGAGGATAATAATGAAGACGCTGACAAAGGAATTAATGTTATCATCGACTTCCAGAAGCTTTAGACCAACAAAGATGGCTGCTCCCGATAAGCAGGCAGTTGCATAGATCTCCTTCTTAAAAATAAGAGGGATTTCATTTATCAGGGTATCCCGTATCACACCACCCATTACCGCCGAAAACATTCCCATGATTATCGCTGCCAAGGGAGAAACTCCATGTTCAAGTGATTTCTGAACACCAACCACAGTGTACAGAGCAATTCCTATTGTATCGAACAGAAAAAATGTCCGCCGATACTTGATTATATAATATTTGAATGTCATCGCAAATAATACTCCAATAGTAATGGCTATCAGATAATTACCATCCACAACCCAGGTAGGCCGCACTCCCAGGATCATGTCCCGGAGCGTACCACCGCCGACCGCCGTTACAAAACTCGTAAACGTTACCCCGAAAATATCCTTATACATGTTTTTGTCTGATGCCGCCAGCGCACCGGAAACAGCAAACACGAGTGTTCCTAAAAGATCGATGTAATAAGGTAACTGCACCTAATATTTCTTTTGAGGTAATTTATAAATTTTCTTCAGATATGTCAGATACTCCTGTCTGCTGATTAATTCGGCACCCATGCTTTCGAGATGCTTTGTGTGCACCTGACAGTCTATCATTAAATACTCCTTATTCCGACACAGCCAGATCAATGCAGCTTTAGAAGCGTTGCTAACGTTGCTAAACATACTCTCTCCGCAAAAAACACTATTTACAACTACACCATATAAGCCTCCGATCAGAACATCATTTTCCCAAACCTCAACCGAATGTGCCAAGCCTAGCTTGTGCAAATTAATATAAGCTGTTTTCATTTCCGAAGTTATCCAGGTTCCCTTTTCTCCCTGACGCCGTATGCTGGCACAAGCCTCAATCACCTTGTCAAAAGCAGTATCAAAAGTGATTTTAAATTGGTCGCTGTTGATCACTCTGCTCATTGATGAAGAAACTTTAAGCCTTTCCGGGAACAAAACAAAACGCTCATGAGGAGAATACCAAAGAATTGGGCTGTCGTCTGAATACCATGGGAAAATTCCATGTGAATAAGCCAGCATTAATCTTTCCGGGGTAAGGTCTCCTCCTACAGCAAGCAATCCATCGTCTTCTGCCAGTTCGGGTTTTGGAAACCAGATTTCAGTATCGGACAATTGGTAGTACATTTTTCGAAACCTTTTTTGTTTATCCCAGCGCTATTAGCAAGACGATAGTTGCCATCGATACCAAAGCAGAATACAGTGCTAAAGATCTCGGATTGAAGCGTTCTTTCCAAAATACATAAAGGGAATATAAAGGCAAACAAAAAAGAAGCGCAAGACTAGGGAGATTCAAAAGTTCAAAAACAGCGCCGGTAAAGGCAAAATAATAGACGTTCAAGACACTGCCCAGAAGCCGAAAAATTGCAATCGTTATGCTCACCAGGAATAATACCTTACTCTCTCTTGAATTACGAAAGGAAGTGTTCATTCTCTGTTTATTTACAATTCTGCTCTATCAGAGCTGCGGATATAACGCTTCCCAGGCGGCGAATGGTTTGGGCGTCTTCACAAGCTCCTTCTTTGTCACCTTGCTTCAATTTACGTTGGGCCTGTTTTAAAAGCCGGTCGATAAATTTATTATCGTATCCTAGCTGAGCTTTGAGGGCAATTACCCTAGCCTCCTCAACCTGATTATAAGAGCCCTCTGCTTTTTTATCATAGAAGTTATAAATAGCATTGTTTAATCCCAGCCTCGCATGATACGCATTGATCGCCGAGTTGATCTCATCCCTGGAACGCTGCTCGCACTTAAAATCACGAAGCGTGAAATTTACCGGAAGAACAAGAGATATTGTTGTGTCATGATTGACCGGCATTATCCATTTCCCTGAAGTTAGGCGTATTATCCGCAGAGCCTCCACGTCCAGATCCACACCAAAACCTTTCTGAACCTTAGAGTCGAAAATTTTTCCTTGTTTATTAAGTTTAAAGCTAACCTGGATAGTTCCCTGAAGGCAATTATCCTTCGAGAATGCAGGATAAATTAAATGATTATCGATAAAGCTGATGAGACTCTTCTGCCCGCCTTTGAAAGCCGGTTGTTCATATGCTACCGAAACTAATCTTTTTGAAGGAGCAAAAAGAAGGGAAAGACTTACAAGGAAACCGAGTATTAAGTTCAGGTACATATTGTAATTTAACGAAAAATAAACGGAACTAATATCTGAAGGTATGCTTTAAAATTAGTTCAGGATCAGGGCAATTGCTTAGAAATAGTTCTCTTTCAGAATATCGGCAAACTCCTGGATAGTCTCCTTCAAAGTTTCCCATATCGAATATTAGTTGGAAATGAAGATGGGGAGGCCAATGGCCATTATCGATAATATCGCCAAACTCAGCGATCATTTGCCCTTTTTTAACTGGCAAATCTTTTACTAAACCGTCAATACTCGACAGTTTCAGGTGACCATAGAGTGTGTGAAATATTAAGTTCTCAGCCTGGTGCTCAAGAATAAGGGTTGCACCATAATCGCCAAAATTATTGTTAAATCTAAAGCTATGTATCTTTCCGCTCAATGGCGAGAACACCGGTGTACCTTTCGGGCCCCAGATATCTACGCCCAAATGAAGACGCCTGGGCTCCTCATCCATATCAAACAGGGCACTTCGGGAATATATGGTTCGGTGTTCATTATAACCCCCGATTCCATACCGGCAATTTTCTGACGCGAGCTCCAGGCGAACCCAGTCTGAAAAGGCTTCGGTATCTTCCAAAATAGCTGGATCCAGCTCCGTGTTAGAAGCCGTAAAATTGAGAGGATGTAGTTCATCAGATCCTTTATCGAAAGGAACCACGGCCGAAATATCTTCAGGATGCTCCTTAAAATATCGCTTTAGCGCGATTGATTGTTCGGCACTCATGCGAACAGATAGAAATAATTATAAACGTAATGTGAAAGTGCACCGGCAACTACAAAAAGATGCCAGATCTCGTGGCTATGCAGCAGCTTTCCCATCGGCTTGTCCTTATAATAAAAGAATGTCCCCCCGACATAGAATAAACCGCCGAGCAACATCCAACCGATAGCCAGGAAAGATAGTTTCGCAGACATCTCACTGAGAAGAGGTACTATTAGCGCACCCATAGCAATATAAATGGTTAGAGAAAGTATAGTGTTTTTTAATCGGTTAAATATCTTTAAAAGGCATCCGGCAAGAGCAATGGTCCATATCATTGCGAAGAGCGTCCAGCGGATGTAACCGTCAAAAACTAACAAAGCAGTTGGCGTATAGGAACCCGCAATCATCAGATAGATGCAGCAATGATCGAACTTTTGCCAAAAACGAATTTCTTTTTCAGTTACAGGGTAGCTATGATAGGTAGAACTAATCCCGAAAAGGACGAAAGTACAAATACCATAAATCCAGGCAGCTGTGTCTTCTGCCTGTGAATTTGCCCGCATTAATAATAAGAAAGTTCCGGGAATCGCTAAAATTGCCGGAATAACATGCGTATAAAAATTGACAGGCTCACGAATCGTCCTCATCTTCTAATCTTCCTGCTCCGGCTGACGTGGTTCTTTACTTATCTTATCGAAGATCTTGTCCATCCGCTCAACGTATTCGCTTGTATCATCAACAAAAAATTCGAGCTGAGGAACTATCCTTGCCTGATCTTTTATCCGGCTCCCAAGTTTATAACGGATCTCACCTGCGTGGGCTTTAATTGTATTGAGCGCAAGGCTATTATTAGTGCTGTTAAAAAAGCTCAAATAAACGCGTGCAATTGCCAGATCTGATGTTACCCTAACCTTAGTTATTGTAACCATGATATTAGGAAGTAGATTCGCTCCCTCACGCTGAAATATTTCAGCCAAATCCTTCTGGATAACTCCTGCAAACTTTTGTTGACGTTTTGATTCCATAATTAATAAGGCTACGGATTAGTATAGTAATTTGTCGTAAGGGTAACGGGCTGTATGGATTTCTTTTACTTTCTCATAAAGCAGCGATCTAAACTCCTCAATATTTTCTTTGTTTAAGGCCGAAATAAATATTGCTGGCGCCCTGTTTTTGTTCATCCAGCTATTTTTGAAATCGGATAAAGTCAATGGCGGATGTTCTTCCTGAGGATCAAAATCCGCCGGTACATATGCATCGATCTTATTGAATACCATAATGACCTCCTTATCGATCGCACCCATCTCTTTTAACGTTTCATTGACTGTATTGATCTGGTCTTCAAAGTTCGGATGAGATATATCAACGACATGGATCAATATATCAGCTTCACGAACTTCATCCAATGTAGATTTAAAACATTCGATCAAGTGGTGAGGTAGCTTTCTGATAAAACCTACCGTATCTGACAGAAGAAAAGGTAAGTTTTCTATGACCACTTTCCTTACTGTTGTATCCAGGGTAGCAAAAAGTTTATTTTCAGCAAAAACTTCAGATTTCGAGATCATATTCATGATCGTAGATTTCCCGACGTTTGTATATCCGACAAGGGAAACCCTGACCAACTGGTTTCGATTCTTTCGCTGAGTCTCATTTTGCTTATCAATCTCCCTTAAGCGCTCTTTTAAAAGTGAGATTTTGTTTAAGATCAAACGACGGTCAGTTTCGATCTGGCTTTCACCTGGTCCCCGCATACCGATACCACCCTTTTGCCGTTCAAGGTGAGTCCACAAACGAGTTAGACGTGGTAACAAATATTGCAACTGAGCAAGCTCTACCTGCGTTTTGGCTTGTGATGACTGTGCACGTTTGGCGAATATATCCAGGATGAGGTTACTCCTGTCAAGGATTTTTACCTGGAGCTCATTTTCAATATTTCTTAGCTGAGAGGGTGATAGTTCATCATCAAAAACGACTATATCGATCTCCTCCGATTTAACGTACGCATTGATCTCTTCCAGTTTTCCGGTCCCTACAAATGTAGCCCGATCAGGCCGTTGCATTCTTTGCGTAAATGATTTATGCGTTTCGCCCCCGGCAGTATCAACCAAAAAAGTTAACTCATCCAAATACTCCCGTGTCTGTTCTTCCGTTTCCCCCGGAGTTATAATCCCCACTAAAACCGCTTTCTCAGGTTTTATCGCTGTATCAAAAAATTTTTGTCTTGGCATTTAATTAGTTAACAATTGTCAAAGATAAGGGTTTGATTAGAAGCAAGAGCCAGGAACCAAGAGCCCAGACGTCGTAAAGGATATTCGCTATGTCTTGATTCTTGGTTCTTGGCTCTCTAAATTCTGTTTACAAACTCAGTCATAGCTTTACCCGGGTCATTTTGCTTCATGAAATTTTCGCCGATCAGAAAACCATCAAAACCCGCAGTTCTTAATTCGGTAATGGTTTTGGGATCACTTAATCCACTTTCTGAGATCTTTAAAAACTCGGAAGGGATATGCTCCGCCAAATCGTATGAATGCTGGACTGAAACTGTAAAATTTCCCAAATTTCTATTATTCACTCCCACGGCATCTAGTTCCGGGAACAGGCTTCTGTCGAGTTCCTCGCGGTTATGCACTTCAAGAAGCACACTCATACCCAAGCCTTTCGCAAGCCTTGCGAGCTTTTGTATTTCTGCCGGTTGGAGAATCGCCGCTATTAATAGAATAACATCGGCTCCCAGAGCTTTCGCCTCCACAACCTGATATTCATCCAGCATGAACTCCTTTCGCAGAACGGGAATTTGATTTCTCTTCCGGGCTTCGATGAGGTCACGTTTTCTTCCTCCGAAAAAGCTTCTATCGGTTAATACAGAAAGCGCAGAAGCGCCGGCCGCAACGTATCCGTTTGTTACTTCCCTAACACTTACCGTGTTATTAATTATCCCTTTTGAAGGTGATTGCCTTTTAAATTCAGCAATGATACCTGTGCGCGCAGGATCTAGAATAAATTCACGAAAGGAGTAGCATTCTCTGAAAAAATTATCGGATTCCTCAAGCCTGACTATTGGTGCCCGGCGCCGATCTGCTTCAATCTCCTGCTTTTTCTTAGCAACGATCTTATCCAGAATATTTGCCTGCTGCTTTCCGGATTTTATTTCATTTTCATTCATATTCAAATCATTATCAGCTAAGCCAGTTTGATATTAATAGTTTTCCATGCTCAGTTAACACTGATTCAGGGTGGAATTGAACACCGCGTACATCAAGTGTGCGATGCCTTAACGCCATGATCACTCCATCAACATCGGTTGCCGTTATTTCGATATCCTCTGGTACATTATCGTTTTTCACCGCCCATGAATGATATCTTCCGACTTTAAATTCGGACGGGCAGTTTTTAAATAGCTTTTCGTCTGTATCCAGCACTTTAATCTCGGTCGCACGACCATGAACCGGCCGTGAAAGATTGTATAGCTCTCCGCCAAAAACCTCTCCAATTGCCTGAAGCCCGAGACAGATACCAAGAATACTTTTGCTCGCAGAATAGGTGCGGATAACATCCAGTAGTAAACCTGATTCAGAAGGAATTCCAGGTCCGGGGGATAAAAGGATCTTATCGAATGCATTTACATCCGCAAGTTTGAACTTATCATTACGCCATACAGTCGCCTCATGCCCGGTTTCGTTTAAAAGGTGCACCAGATTGAAGGTAAAGGAGTCGTAATTATCTATAACGAGTATATTCATTTGTTGGTTGTTAGTTATAGGTTGTTAGTTGCTGGTTATCGGTGTCTAAATGGGGGCCGTTTGAAAATTGAATTTGCCCGCTTTCAACTCTCAACTCTCCACTGTCAACTTTTAAAGCTCTTCCGCCATTTCCAGCGCCTTTCTTAACGCCATTATCTTGTTATTAACTTCATTTAATTCACTTTGCGGATCCGAATCTGCAACGATGCCTGCTCCAGCCTGATAATGGAGAACATTGTTCTGGCTTAGAAATGAGCGGATCATGATTGCATGATTAAAATCTCCATTGAAGCCCATGAAACCTATCGCACCACTATAAAATCCACGCTTCTGGCCTTCGAACCTATCGATCAGTGTCATAGCCATATACTTTGGAGCACCGCTCAGAGTGCCCGCCGGATAAGTATCTCCGACCACATCAAATGGATCTACGAATTTTTGCAGCTGGCCGGTAACTTTGGACACCATATGGATCAGGTGAGAATAGTATTGAATTTCCTTGAAGGATTTTACCTCAACTTTATCACAATGCCTGCTCAGGTCATTTCGGGCAAGGTCGACTAACATCACATGCTCCGCATTTTCTTTAACATCCTGTTTTAGATTTTCGGCAAGTTGGGCATCAAGCAAGCCGTCGCCAGTTCTTTTGAACGTACCGGCAATGGGATAGATGGTAGCCTCATTGTTCTTGATCGTTAGCTGTGCCTCAGGTGATGAACCGAATAGTTTAAAATCACCATAGTCATAATAAAAAAGATAAGGTGAAGGGTTTATGGATCGCAAAGCCCTGTAAACATTGAACTCATCCCCAAGAAAAGGTTTTGAGAAAGCCCTGGAAGGAACGATCTGAAAAACGTCTCCACGGAAGATATGTTTCTTTACACCCTTTACTGTTTCAATAAATTCCTCATCAGTAAAATTCGACTTTTCCTCACCATTTAAATTGAATTTATATTCAGGAAAATTCTTATTCTGGATCAGGTATTGGATCTTCTCAAGGCTATCGGGAGTTTTCTTATCAGTTCGGTGCTCCAGCAGGTATAACTCATTCTTAAAGTGATCGATAACAATGATATACCGGTAAACATGATACTGCATAAGAGGGATATTTCTTCCCTCCGCAGCTGTAGCGGTCAATTTTATATCCTCGAAGTGTTCAATCGTTTCATACGCAAAATAACCAAACAGGCCATTTGAAATAAATTTAAAATCATTAGCTGATGTCGATTCAAACTGATTTCTGAACTCAGAAACCTGTTTCTTCAGGTCAACTTCTTTCAGCGGATATTGGTCACGGGTTCCGTCCGGAAAATATGTCTCCAGCTTATCACCTGTCAGTGTTATTCCTGCAATAGGGTCACAGCAAACGTAACTCAAGCTGTTTTCACGACTATGGTAATCAGAGCTTTCAAGGAGTATACTGTTTGGAAATACATCTCTCAAACGCAAATAAATACTCACAGGCGTTGTAGTATCGGCAAGTAATTTTTTGTGTGATGTATATAATTTATAATTCTTCATATCTCTATTGTAGATCCATAAGGATACTTTTAGCCATAAAAAAACCCGACGGGTTTACGCGTCGGGTTCATGTTGATTAGGTTTTGGTTGATTAATATTATCTCAAAATACCTGTCCCGTGCGCCGCTCTTTTAAAGGGTACCACCAATTTCCAGTATTCTGTGTCATCTTCATCGATCACAAAAATATAAAGAAATTTGACATTGCAAATTTTTTGAGGATATAAATTTTTGAAAAAGACCGCTCTAGTATGGTTTTTCCTTAGTCTATCAGGGATTTCCCATAGACATCCCCAGCAATGGGCGACCGCTTTGATAAATTGCTACAACAATCACCAGCACCGCCAGGCCATAGTAAAGGGCTATTGCCCGGTGTTTATTTATAGCGATGTCGCCTTTCTTCGACCGGGCATGTCCCACGGTTATCAATGCAACAGCGAACAACATTAATACAGCATGTTCCACAGTCCAGTAACGTGTTACTGTATTCTTCATAGCTTCACCCATGTTTCCGTATTGTACAAAAGGACTAACGAAATACAAAATTAATCCTGCCAGCAGTTGAGTATGCGTAGCGATCATTGCAAATAGATTGACTTTCCGGTTTGTTTGGGTATAATCTTTTTTGCCAAATAGCGCTGTTACCGATAAAACGATCGCTAATGCAAGAAGCAATAGAACGATATAGCGTAATCCCGAATGAAGTCCTAGTAGGAAATTGTACATATTGCCTGTGATTTTATATAGACAAAGTAAAGAAAAAAGTATGAATCACAAGGACCGATTTTATCTGGCATCAAGATAAATGGCTTCAGGGGAAGATGACAAGGTTGCTGTCCGAAAAGGCGTAACATTGTTTTTATCCAGGAACTTAAAAACAAGGATCCTTTTATTAGCCTTTTCTGCAACGTAGATAAGGTCCTTATCTATTCTTGTATCCCACGCGACATCAACGGGGTTACCTAGCCCCGTTGCCGCTCCCGAAATAATTGTAGTGGGTGTTACTGGTCCTCCTGCAGTAAACTTTGCTGCAACGCCGGTGATAATATAAATAGCACCATCGCTATTAGATGCTGCTGCACCAATATCGGTAAGAATTAATGCGTCTCGGGCGGAAGAATATGTGATTCCATGCAACCTCATGGCTCCAGCTATAGTGATTTTTTTGGTCGGAGCGACGGTGCCAACCTGTAGCGAAGATGCCTTTTCGAATAATTGTACTTCAACCCTACCCTGATCCATAACTACAAACAGATTATCATCTTGCAGATGGATCCCCCATGGCTGTCCGGAAAGCTTAAGTTTTTTGGTCGCCCGGGCGCTGCCGGCTATGGTGTCTACACCTACATATACATACAGAGCGCTATCACTATTACTCGCCACATAAAGAGTTTTCCGTACGCGATCGAAAGCGATCTCCCTTGCACTTGTTAGAGCATCATCTATAAACGAGGCCTTTTGCGTAAGGGAGCCATCAGTCTTCACTGTAAATGTCCGGATATTTTTAGCCTGCCTGCTTACCTGAAAAACAGTTCCAGAGTAAGCATCGAAAACGATACCGTTTCCATCGGGCAGTTTAGTATCAAATTTATCTGGGTTATCCAACGTCGCGCCATCCGCCGGATCAAATATCACTGTGCTCATTACTGATGCATCGGTATCTGCATTAGATACATACAATCTGGACACAGTGCTTTGCGGCAGAGGCTCATTGTCATCTTTAGTACAACCAGAAAACAGGATAGCCGAAATAAGAAAAAAAGCAGATAAGATATGACGGTTCATAATTTCACCTTAAAGGTAAGGGTTCATATCACAATACGTAATTTTTTAACCGAGCGATACAGCGGAGCGATCAAACAAAAATCAAAAATGTCTGCAGAGTTTACAAATCAGCATTGTCTCCAATTTGAGAACATATTGCTCACGCAGGAGATTGGTTAAAATACTTAGTCGTTGTTAACTTTTCCAGATTTGAATGCCTTATTTACTACTTCTTCTAATTGACTAATACTAAATGGCTTAGCAAGTGTATAATCCGCTCCGGCGTTTTCTGCCAACTCGTCTATATCATGGCTTCCTGTAAAGTACACTACTGGTATAGATTTGTGGACAGGATGGTTCTTGATGGTCTGTGTAGCAACGACTCCGCCATGAGTAGGGATCTTATTATCCATGAAAATGATGGAGGGTTTTAGATCCTCTATTTTCTCAATTATATTGTCACAATCGGGAATTGTATAAACTTCAGCCATATTACTGTCTACAAGGATGATAGCCACCACCTCGGAAATCGTTATATCATCATCGCAAACCAGTACGCGTCTCATTATTATATATTTACTTGAACCTAATAATACAACATTCAAGCCATTATTCAGATTTTATTCAAGCTTGCTCAAAAAAAGGGCAATTAGCATTTCGTCCTAAAATAAAATAAGCTCCTGATGGGCAGGAGCTTATTTAAACTAACCAATTATAAACCTGTTGAAAGGTTCGCTGTAGGGGAAGGAGTCGAACCTTCACGAAGCAGTTATTTCCCTTTTACGGTATTTCCCAAATCTTCGCCACCGAGACGAGGAGGTGTGTCTGCCAAATTTCACCACCCTACAGTGTGTAAGCTTTCAAGTATTTCCGATTGCTTGATACAAATGTAATACATCCCGCAATTCCTTGCAAATTTTTTAATGATTTAGTTATATTTTTATGTAAATGAAAATATTTAAATATAATTAATGCTGATATCGTAATTTATTCGAAAATTAAATGGTTTAAATTTCAATATTAATAAAGGCCTTGTACATATTACGATAGTTATATTGTTTTTTACTTTGATGAGCTTAAATAATCGAATACGAAAGGATATAGTTTGAAAATTTAATAATTTGAAAAGCAGGGCCTGTGATAATCGGAAAAAGCAATCGGGCTCTCCGCTGTAGTTTTTGCCATGAATTTTGGTTTTAACCAGCTAAATTGACGTGGGGCAAAAAGCTGCCGCTTCGATCCCGTTTAGATAGCAGGGATTATGCTGCTGTTATCGTCAGGCCCAATATCGATCGAATGTTGTTCCGTTAGGCTATGCAAGCTACCGCAGCAAAGAACTTCTGTCCTACGTAAAATAAACCGGATCGAAGCAAGTAGCCTTTGCCAGCTGATATTTCATTTTGAACATACAATTTTATTGGCAAAGCTACCTGCCTACCGGCCAGGCAGGCTGCGCAGAGCCGGACTACCGGGACCAAAGAGACACAGGCCTTCCTTTCCAATAGATTAATAAAAATATTCTTCAAGATAATCGTAGAAAACAGTAGAAAAAACCTGATCATTAATAAATGACTAATTAGCATTCTCGCTGCTTTTTAATAGCAATTGTCCTAAAATAAAATAAGCTCCTGATGGGCAGGAGCTTATTTAAACTAACCAATTATAAACCTGTTGAAAGGTTCGCTGTAGGGGAAGGAGTCGAACCTTCACGAAGCAGTTATTTCCCTTTTACGGTATTTCCCAAATCTTCGCCACCGAGACGAGGAGGTGTGTCTGCCAAATTTCACCACCCTACAGTGTGTAAGCTTTCAAGTATTTCCCGATTGCTTGATACAAATGTAATACAAAGGGCAATTCCTTGCAAATTTATTAACAAAATATTTTAATTTTTACATTTTTAATAATTATATTAGAGGATTGTTAAAAATATACTAATTGGAAATGGAAAACCGTAGTCAAAATTTCGAACCTGATAATCTTGATTTGCAGATCCTCGGGATTCTGATGGAAGACGCAACTATCCCTTATACTGAAATTGCAAAGAAACTCATCGTTTCGGGGGGAACTATTCACGTAAGAATGAAGAAGATGCAGGATCTAGGAGTTATAAAGGGATCTCACTTAATGATCGATCCCCAGAAAATAGGCTATGATATTTGTGCCTTTCTCGGAATCTTCCTAGAAAAAGGATCACAGTATAAGGATGCGGTAGAAAATCTCAAAGCCATCAGAGAAATCGTAGAGCTCCATTATTGCACTGGCTCATATAGCATGTTTGCTAAGATCATCTGCAGGGATACCAATCATCTGAGACATGTTCTTAATGAAGATATCCAGGGTGTTAAAGGAATACAGCGAACGGAGACATTTATATCGCTCGAAGAAAGTATAAAACGTCAGATCACATTGCAGTAAACAAAAAAGCCTGCGCTTAAGAGTGCAGGCCTTAAATGCTTTATTTTTTTATTTAGCTTCTAAGTACATTACGCTTTTTACTGCTGCAATAACTTTCTCTGCATTAGGAAGTGCTTCCTTAATTAAGGTCGGTGCATAAGGCAAAGGCACATCGGCGCATGCCACGCGCAGAACCGGTGCATCAAGGAAATCAAATGCATCCTTTTGAACCTTAAATGCTACCTCAGTAGCAATAGATCCCAAAGGCCACGCCTCTTCCACAAATACCATTCTGTTTGTCTTCTTAACAGAGGCAATCACAGTTTCGTAATCGATAGGACGAACAGTCCGAAGATCTATCACCTCGGCATTAATGCCTTCTTTTGTTAATTCTTCTACAGCCGGCATAACTACGCGAGAAAGCATCTTCCCGAAAGTAACTATTGTTACATCAGTACCTTCTTTCACAATATTTGCTTTGCCTATTTCAATGTAATATTCTTCTTCAGGTACTTCACCTTTATCGCCATACATAACCTCAGATTCCATAAAAATAACAGGATCAGGATCGATGATAGATTGCTTTAGCAAGCCTTTAGCTTCATATGGTGTTGAAGGAACTACTACTTTAAGACCGGGACAGTTAGCGTACCAGTTTTCGAAATTCTGGGAATGCTGTGCACCAAGCTGACCGGCGTTACCTGTCGGGCCTCGGAAAACTATCGGACAAGAAAATTGTCCGCCGCTCATAGATAAAACTTTAGAGGCGGCATTTATTACCTGATCAATAGCAACAAGAGAGAAATTGAAAGTCATAAATTCAATGATCGGATTCAATCCATTCATTGCAGCACCGATACCAATGCCAGCAAAGCCAAGCTCAGCAATAGGTGTATCAATAATACGCTTGGCGCCAAACTCATCAAGCATTCCCTGACTCACTTTATATGCTCCATTGTACTCAGCAACTTCTTCACCCATTAAAAAGATCTTGTTGTTTTTACGCATCTCTTCATTTAATGCTTCGCGAAGTGCTTCTCTGAACTGTATTTCTCTCATCTCGAAAATTCAATTTTTGGAATGCAAATATACCTATCAATTACGAAATATCAATTACGAATTACGAAGTGCCTCCGACTCACGCCAGTAACGGCTATTCCCATACATACCTCTCGTCATAATCAACCTTATACAATTTTAATATTCCGCGGAATTCATCCTTAAAGGTTTGGCTTTTATGATGTTCATGTTGGTTAGCAATATAATTACTCACTGCGTCTACTCCTTGGTAATTTACCGAGAATGCTCCATACCCATGTTGCCAATAGAAGTTTCCCAAAGTGCTATCTTTTGATTTGATCCATTTAGATGAATGGGATTTAAGCTCTTCTAAAAGGTTCATTAGTGCAATCTTCTTTGACAGCATACATAAGATGTGGATATGGTCCGTGTAACCGCCAATTTTCACTGGATAACAATGCAGATTATTGCAAATCCCACCCAGATAAGCATGCAATTCCTCTTCGTAAGGTGCAAAAATTAAGGGTTCACGATATTTTGTACTAAATGTTATGTGGAGATAATTTTTGACGAGTGACTGCCCCATGATGCTATAAGATTTATCCACTAAAATATTCATTGATCTGATATAACGCCCCTTCAGGGCTTGGACGGGTCGTATTAATTAGCGAAGGGTTGCACCCATCGCTAATTATAGCACCCTTTCAGGGCTAATGCCGGTGATTTGTTGGGCAGGAGCCGATATTCGTTACAGTTAATCCCACGCTTTCAGACTCCTCGATAAAAATACCTTGAATAGCCCTGAAAGGGCGAAACACACCAACACAAGGCGTAGCCCTGTGTGTATATGATGCGATCCTCTGCGTGCTGGGACCTACCTCTGACAAATTTTCTTAAACGGACAATACTTACATGTATCCAAATTCGTGGTTTGGACAAACGGGATACTCACATCGAAGATCTCATTTAGCTTTTCCGTCAGCTTGAGTTCAAACTGCTCTTTGAAATAACCGAGGTTTTGATCCGACAGCTGTAAGCCTTCTTTACGTTTTTCGCTGAACAGGGTCCCGCTTTTGAAATCTTTGACCGTATAAAGATGCGGCTCAACATTCTGTACCACTTTAGCCTTTTCGTAGACATAGGTGTAAAAAAGCGTTTGTATTAGAGCTTTATTCTGATCTTTTCCCTCTTCAGAAAAAAGGCCTTCAAAGTCTTTGTACTTTAGGTGGTCTTTTCCGGTTTTATAATCTACGATCCTGATTTTTCCCTGATGAGAATCAACCCTGTCGATAATGCCCAACAGCCTTACCTGCTCTTCTCGTCCGGATACCTGCAATTTGAGCAAAGGAGTATAGCTCTCACGATTTTCAAGTTCAACAATTGTAAACGGCGCAAGGCTCTCGTCGTGCCTGATCACCCTCAAAGCATATTGTTCAAGCACCTTTAATACTATTTGCTGTAAAGCATCCTGCTTCCTCAACGGATTTTTAGGATCTGTATTCAATGCAACAGCTAGTGCGTCAACACAAATTGCAGGCAGATTTTTTTCCTGTAATTTTATAAACTCTGCAGTTACTTCACTGCCAACCGAGCTCTTATAAAAGCTTTCCATTACAGTGTGAAGCATGGTGCCAACCAGGCTTGATCCAATCTGGTCGGGCAGATCTTTTGGTTCTTTCAAGCCAGCGATCCTGCTGTAGAAGAACTTTAGCGGACAGCTTACATAATCTGTAAACGCGGTTGCTGATATCTTCTTTTCATATTTGGTTTCTGGTTTTCGTTTAAGATATTTCTCCAGCCTTTCGCGAACAAGCCCCGTTTTCTCAACGATAATTTTCTGTTCGCCATAATTCTCAACCGACTGATTTTGCTGCACCACATGCTTGAACTGACAATTTGTTTCAAATTGTAGTTGTTTAATGAATCGGCTTTCTTCGCCCGTGCTTTTCTCATCGGTTATACCATTGTATACCAGCGTTATTTTTTTTGCGCAGTGCAGCAGGCGATAGAAGAAATAGGAAAAGATCGAATTTTGGTTTTCCAAAACAGGTAGACCAAACGCTCTTCTAACGTTGTCTGGAATAAACGATGGAGTAATACTAACCTTTGGCAATACACCTTCGTTCATCCCCAGAACCATGAGTTCATCGAAATCAAGGCAGCGACTTTCTAGTAAACCCATAACCTGCAATCCAGATAGTGGCTCACCATCGAATGGCACCGAAAGACCTGTAAGAGCTCGTCTGATTGTCCGGAACACGAATTTGGCGCCCATTCCTGATACAACTTCATTTTGTTCCAGCTCTTCAAAGCTGTCCAGAAGAACGTTCAGCGTTTTGACAGCCTCCGCGATAAGCAGGCTGTCAAGTTTGCGCAGATTTTCCAGCTGTTCTGACAATATCAGCAGCAAGCTTCCAAAGTTACGGATCGTATCGGCGGCACTTTTGTAAGGTGAAAAGCTTAAATCGCTGATCTTACCAATTGCCCGAAGTTCCGTAAGGTCAAACCGCGACTTTTTGCCCTCTATTATTTCCTCGTGAATACGATTCCGGTGATTGGCTTCTATATTAATGAGGGGGTTGAGGATATAAGTCAGCACCTTGTTGTATACTATAGAATTTTGATCACCAGCGGCAATTTCCTCCTGAATATCGAGCCAAAGATCGCATAAGCCAAACACTGCCGACTGCTCAAATGGATACCCCATCGTTATGTTCAGCGTGTCATCAGAAACAGTTTGTAAAACCGGAAGCAGTAAAGCTTCATCAGCAAGGATAATAGCTTTGGTGTCAGCAGACGTCGAACTAGCTGATGATAACAAATTAGTTAACAATTTGCCTTGAGCCACATTACCTAAGGCCTGCACAACTGTGAAATCCTTAGCAGGGTCGTTGATTCTATTTTCAGAAACTTCGAACCTGTTTATGAGTCCAACTTTATTTATATTTCTTCGAATAAAATGACCGGCCTCCTGTTTTGGATCTCCGAAGTAGTGTTCGTCTGAATCAAAATAAAACGAGCATATGCCTTCGTCCTGCCATTTCTTGAATAAAAGCTCCTCGGCTTTAGAAAGCGCATTAAATCCAATAAACACAACATGTGAAAATTGATTCAAAAAGCCCGGGGCCGCTGATTTACCCTCGGCAAGATTACGATACATTTTGGCGCTGCTAACCAGATCCTGATCCTCCAGTTTTTTATGAAAGTTCTTATAGAGTGCCGGCATCCTGTGCCACATCTCAATGAATTTTTCCTGGATCTTGCTTTGCTTTTCTCCTGAGAATGAAGACCAGAATGATTTCATAAATTCGAGCTGCTCCTCTTCGAAATTCGGGAACTGGTGCTGCAGCTCTGCGATGCTTCCTATCAAGTTGAAAACCTTGGCGGGATCTGCAAGGTAATAATCGATCTGAGAAAAATCTGAAACGATTATTTCTGCGAGTGGGTAAAACACATCAGCGCTAACGAGTTCTTTTCCTTCCGATTTCAGCAACAGATTGTATTCCGTGAAAAGCACAAAGAATTGCTTTAGCTGCGAAGCAGACACCTGCGTTGTTGAGCCTGCAAAGAACTGCTGAATAGTGTAAAAATGCGGGCTCCAAATAGGCTTTCCGCTTAATTCGGATAGATATTTTTTCAGAAAAAGCTGTGGGCGTTTGTTATTGAAAACAATAGCGACATTCTGAAGGTCATCCCCAAAACGGTCCAGCAGATCGCCGGCAACGCGATATAGAAACTTATCCTCGTTCATTATCCAACTTTCTGAAGCTTGCGTTCCTGAGCATACCATAAATAGGCGTGAACTTCCTTAAACTCCCCCATTTTCATTAGACTATCGCGATATAAGCTGATATCACCAACATATTTGCTTTGTTCAGCACCAAACTTGAAATCCAGCAAAACCGCATGATCATCAAACACGAATAATTTATCAGGCCGTTTAACGACGCCTTCGCTCAGGATAATATCTTTTTCACTTATTACTGCTTTGGCAGTACTAAACCAAGAGTGGATTTCGTCCTGCATTAACACATCCCGAACGGCTGTCCTTATCTCAGCTTTCTCAGTTACTCTGATAAGACCTTCCTGTACTTTTTCGTTGATGAGCTTGTCCAGATTCTCGAGACTGCTGATCGTTTCAAGAAGCCCGTGTAATACCACTCCCTTTCTTTGGCGTGCATTAAACCAGGTATCTTGCTTTTGACTATTTCTTTTAAACCGATCGGTCAATTCCTCATTGACCTGATAGGTGTTAACGATCAGAGGATCATTTTCTTCCTGCGATTTCTGAGAAGGAATTGATACCGTATCACCAAATACAAAGGTCTCATCTTCCTGAATGAATTGCGGATCCTTGCTCCCAGCTGACATCAAAAGCTCCGATAGGATGAGCTGAATATCGTTAACGGGACCATGCTTGGGTTTCTTTGGCAGCTTCGGACATATCATATACAGATAATCTTTTGCGCGGGTTGTAGCCACATAAAGGGTATTGATGATGTCCATGTAGTTGAGCAGCATCTCTTCAAAATAATTCTCTGCAAATGCTGTAGAGGCAAGGCTTTTATTATAGTCTACTGGTAGCGAGTTAAATCTCCCGAAGCCGGCTGCATTGGCGTCTACCCACAATAATTTTTTGATGTATCCGCTTGATGTATTTAATTTCCAGCTGATAAATGGAATAATCACTGCTCGGAATTCAAGTCCTTTGGATTTGTGAATTGTCATAACCTGAACAGCATCCTGATTCTCAGATGACGGCAAGGCTTTAGCCGACCCTTCTGTATCCCACCAATTTAAAAACTCTCCGATACCCTGATCACCTCCTGAGGAAAACACGGCCACCTGGTCTCTAAAAGCAAGTAAAAATGGAATGTGAGTGGAAGTACGCGTTGTACCCAGCTCATAAATATTGATTAATTTCTCCGTAAGCTCGGAAACAGGTAGCTGACGGAAAGAAGTAAACTCGCTGCATAATCTCGGTGGCAAAACGTTATCCAGATCATCAATATTCCTCATTGCCAGATCAATCCATTGGTTACTTGCCAGATCGATTATTTCACTTTCAGGGTTTTTTATCTGATGCCAGAGTCGTGCACACTCTGTTTTAAAAATTCCATTTTCATGCTCGTGAGCTGAGAGAATCCTAAACGTGCTGACCAATAACTGTACGGCGGGGTTGTTTAGAATTTTCAGAGCTTCACCCGAAATAACCTGGAAACTCTTTGATGCCGCTTTACTCAGTTTTTCCTGATTGCTTTTTGTGAAAATACAGCTTAAGATTTCCTCTGCTTCGCGGTTGGTTTTAACAAGTATTCCAATATCCTTCATAGCAACTCCTCCTTCCAGCAGTTCGATCAGCTTAGATATGGTGTAGGCTGCTGCAATAGTCTGGTCTTCTTCATCCTCAAACTCCTCATCTTTGCAAAAAAACTTAACCTCAACTTTTCCACCTGGCGAAGTAAATTCTGTGCTGTTTTGCAGGCTGCCCTCATATGCTTTTTCAATCAGACGGTTATTCTCGCGACCCCAAATTTCATGCAAATGTTCCCGTGCTGTGTCAGTAAAAACCTGATTGATCTGCTGCTGCAAAAGCGCTGGAAGCTTTGAATAAACAAAATTATTGAAACGGATAATGTTTTCAGAACTTCTGCGATTGAATTCAAGGTTCTCCTGACTGACATTATCTATCAGCAGATCGTTGCTCACATTGCTGTGAAGGATTCGCCAATCACCGTTACGCCAGCGATAGATCGATTGCTTAACATCGCCCACAACCAGGTGTTCGGATTGCTCTCGCGTGCTTTCAGCAATAGCGTTTTTTATCAGGGGAAGGAAGTTCATCCACTGGAAGGTGCTCGTATCCTGAAATTCGTCGAAAAGAAAGTGTTTGTATTTATTCCCTGTTTTCTCCCAGATAAAGGAAGGATTATCGACATCAGAACCTGTAATACCTTTCAAAAGCTGCTGGGCGTCGCTGATTAGCAAGGTCCGGTTTTCCGAGCGGTAATTTTTTAGAAGGTCTGCCATTCCCTGCATCAAACGCAAGTACGAGCTGTTCTTACTTATCGCAAGATAGGTTTCATACTTTTCGCTGCCTTCGTTATAAAATTGTGTTAGCGACTTAATTTCAGGATTTAAACTCTCATATAAAGCCTGGACTCCGCTGGTATCACTTAGGGATCCATGCGGCCACTCGCTGAAATCATCAATTAATTTTTCAAGCGAGGGAACATGTGAAAGGTCCTCCCCGAGAATCTTCTCAAGCTTCAACAAAGGGTGTCGTGATTTTTGATTCAGCTCATCCGACAGGATACCCGAAGAGTCAAAAATTTTCTTGATGCTTCCTGCTTTTTCTAAAACAGCATCTTTAAATTCTTTAATCCCGAGACCTACTATTTCCCTAAGACTATTGAACTCTTTGCCCTGCTCATTCCCCATGGCAAGCATAGCTTCCTGAAACGGGTAATACCGTTCTTTGAAAATCTCATTGGCAAGATCTTTTAAAGCCCGCTGGTAATCCCAGTCTTTACCATCACTTATTCGATCTATAGCCAGGTTAGTAACCCATTCTAGTAAATCGGGGTCATTCTCGAGGTGAAGGTTCAGGGCTTTTATGAGCTCGTCCTTTACCTTGTCCTGATTCATTTCCAGTTTATACCCGCTATCGAGATTCAATTCAAAAGCGAAGCTCCTGATCAGTTGTTGGACAAACCCATCAATTGTGCTGACGGAAAACCGGCTGTAATCGTGAAGAATACTACTGTAGATCTCTGATGCTTTCGATCGAATATCCTGATCACTGACTTCAGGGTAATTTTCCTGCAGAATAGCGCTGAACTTCGATTTTTCATATCCGGAATTCGCAAGCTCTTCCAGAGAAGTAAGGATTCGCTCCTTCATCTCCGCGGTTGCTTTATTAGTGAAAGTAACCGCCAGAATTTCTCTGTACTTTCCGGTGCCACTGAAAAGCAGGATTAGGTAATGAGCCGTCAGGGTAAAAGTTTTACCCGAGCCCGCTGATGCACGTATTAGCTTAAGAGGTTTGTGGCGAGCCATCGACTGTATTCTACTTTTTATCTGTGATAGCTAAACGATCATACGATATCCCTGGAAAAGACGATTATTGGGTTACTCCATCTCCATTTTTAAACGACGCGCTTATACTTACAGGTAGTTTTCCGCTAGCTTTAAGTTTCCCTGAAAGCACCCGGGCACTTGCTTTTTGTGCTTCCTCTGAGTTTTGATAATTAAGAACTATTGTTTTAGCTGCTTCGATACCAGGAAGACCGGCAATTGTGTACGGATTAGCGAATACCACCATTGTGCTGTTCAATTTAGCAAGATCAGCTATAAAAAGCTTCATATTATTGCTATAGTCTAATACGGCCGGCGGGCGTTTGCGCATATCCTGTATGCCTACTATTATCTGATCATAGTTACTAAGCTCTCTGTTCACATTTGCTATATCAGTCGATGACGCGTTCTTGGCCAGAACAAAGTGAACTGAATTATCAAAATCCATTTTAAGCATATTATGGAAGGTGTTCTCAGCAGTTGTACCCATACTGATAATAGCAGTTTTCTTTGTTCGCTCTAAAGCCTTGATCTGGCTATCGCTTTTTAGAATTGTAACCGCCGCATCTGCGAGGCTTTGATTAAGGGCAATTGCTTCAGGACGGTTTAGCTCAGCTACAACGTTTGTGGTCTTCAACGGGTGTAAGTTATTAAGGCCCACCCAATACTTGGCCACAAGGATCTTTCGTACACTTTCGTTAATACGGTCCCAGCTTAAACGGTTTGTCCTTATAGCTTTCCTCACAAGTTTTACTGCCCTCGCCGAATTTTCAGATAGCTCAATTACATCGTTTCCGGCAATAATTCCCCGTACATCAGCTTCTCCGTTAGGAAAGAATTTCACAACACCCTTCATTCCCATAGCATCAGAAAAAACCAGCCCTTTAAAGCCCATTTCCTCTTTAAGGATAGTGGTAACAATAGGCTGGGATAAAGTAGACGGAAGGTTCTTAGTATTATCCAGGACAGGGATATTCATATGCGCAACCATGACACCAGAAGCACCCTGCTTAATAAGCTCCCTGAAGGGATACATCTCAAGTGAATCCAAACGTGCACGTGAAAACGGCAGCTGAGGAAGGTCATAGTGAGAATCTACATCAGTGTCTCCATGTCCAGGGAAATGTTTCAGGCTTACCATCACGTTATTCTCCTGCAAACCTTTCATATATGCGCCAACTTTTGCAGTAACATTATATTTATTGTCTCCAAACGATCTAAAACCTATTACAGGATTATTAGGATTATTATTAATATCCGCATCAGGCGCGAAATTTACGTGCATGCCCAGACGTTTAAAGTCCAGAGCCACCTGTCTTCCCATTTCATAGATCAGGTTATTATTCTGAATTGCACCCAAGGTCATCTGGTAAGGATAAGAGATCGTGCTGTCCAATCGCATCCCGATGCCCCATTCAGCATCCATCGCTATTAATAAAGGCACTTTGCTTAATGATTGATACTTGTTTGTAAGAATTGCCTGTCTGCCCGGACCACCCTGAAAGAACACAACCCCGCCAATGCGCTCTTTCTTTATCACGCCGGCTATCGAATCTTCGTAGGCTTTCCCTTTGTCGGTATGCGCGCGCACCATGAAAAGCTGTGCAATACGCTCCCGTTTGTTAAGCTTATTAAACGCGGAATCTACCCACGCGTTCGGTGCATTTAAAGATTCAATGAACGGCACCGGTGCCTGAGCCAGGCTAATACCTGGACACATAAATAAAATGGCTAATAGTAGGTTCTTAAACTTCGTATACATAATGGTTCGTCAATAGATGGTTGTTAAAATATCATTAGAGAAAAAACTTAACGCAAGCAATATTAATAAAAAAGTAAGGCTCAAGCTCAAGGAAATACTAAACATCCACACTGAAAGCTCGTCTTTAAGCCGGGGTTTAAGGAATTTATGCAATAAATATATGCCTGCGCAGTTTAAAAGGATATAAATAAAGCACAAAAGAACTAGGTACATCCCGAGAATTATTAGCCAGATAAAAGTATGAAATTATACGTTGGCAAGACAGTTATCAACGTTTAGCTTATGCTCTTTGTTTTTTGGCATAATTTTTTCTTAAGGCTGACAATTAAAAAGATGAACATGAAAACTCCATGAGTTCGCAGCTTATAATACACCATGAAATAGCTCATGCAAGCCCTGCCTACCGGCAGGCAGGTTCAATAACGTTTAAAAATTAAATTATAAACACATGAAAAAAGTATTTATTCTAGTAATAGGAGTGTTGCTCGCAGGAGCGGCGAATGCGCAAACATTTGGGATTAAAGGCGGGGCCAATTTCGCAAATATTATTAAAACAGGAGATGAGGATTTTAACACTGAGCTTAAAACTGGGTTTAATGCAGGGATATTTGTTGAAATTCCGATTGTTTCCAGCTTTAGCATTGCACCCGAGCTTATGTTCTCTCAGAAAGGCTATAAGACTTCAGGAACAAGCTTGCTGTTCGGCGCTAATGAATATTCTGTAACTACTAATTTTATTGAGTTACCTATTCTGGCCAAAATCAATGCGACCAATAAATTCAGCATTGTGCTTGGCCCCCAAGTCTCTTTTTTGACTGCAACGACCGAGAAGTTCACTCAGGGATCTGATAGTTACAAAAATACGATCAGAGAGGAGAATGATAATTTAAAGAAAAGCCTTTTCGGAGGAGTGGGAGGGATCAACATCGGATTATCTGAAAGCTTAAGCCTCCACGGACGTTATGCTATTGATTTCCAAAAGAACAATGAGAATGGTACCTCAGCAACACCGATTTACAAAAACCAGGTATTTCAAGCCGGTCTCGCGATAAAGCTGTAATTGATTTATTTGAACACAAAAAAGTTCCGTACTTAACAGTGTGGGACTTTTTTTTGCCAATTGTGCCATTACATACTATCCTTGGTGACTGTATCCGTCACTACTCTCAGGGTTGTATCAGTCATCATAGTATCTACAGCCATGCTGTCAACACTCATAGAATCGGCATACTGCTCCCTTCCTGGGTGGCACTGCATGACGATAATGCTGTTAAAACAGATCCAGCAATCAGCATTGGAATTAATAACTTCTTCATTTTGTGTTTTTCAGGTTTAGTCAGAATAAGTCTATTTCATCCGAGTTTGCAAGAATTTACATAAAGTCTTTCTTGATTCCTGAACAGTTTCTTACCTTGATTTTCGAAAACGCATATGATGCATAGACCCATAAAAATATTAGTTAATTCGTTGTAAATCAACTTCTAATATCTGTGAGAATGTAGTAATTCTGTAACAATGGCGTTCTTGGCATGATTGTTTCATAATGACCTGCGATTAATTAAATCAAGAATTAAATATTATGAAAAAGATACTTATTTTAAGTGCGTGCCTGTTATGTGCAGGTTTTGCACAAGCACAGAGTACAAAATTCGGTATTAAAGCTGGAGTAAACATCGCAAAATTTGCGGGTGATCCTGATCCAAACAGTGAATTTAATACTGGTTTGGCTGCGGGTGTTTTTGCTAATGTCCCTCTTTCCTCCGGATTTTCATTTGAACCGTCACTGGAGTATTCTCAAAAAGGGGCTGAATTTACGACTTCCGCTAACAGTGAAGCTAAATCTAAAATTACTTATTTAGATCTTCCGTTAATGGGAAAGTATAATTTCACTCCCGCGTTCGGGCTATTTGCAGGTCCGCAGGTTTCCTTTTTCCTGAGTCAGGAAACTAAATTGGTTACTGGAAACTCCTCAACCACTTTCGAGGGCAATAACGACTCTTACAGAAAATCACTGGCAGGGGGTAAAGTAGGTTTTAGCTATAACTTTGGTTCGGTAATGATGAACGCAAGTTATGCTACCGATTTCCAAAACCTATACACTGATGCTTCGGGCAACAGGGATCTGAAAAACCAGGTGATTAACGTTGGATTGGCTTTTGGATTTAAATAAGAGAATTCTCCATAAAAAAAGCCCTCCGTTCTCGGTGGGCTTTTTTTATGGGGCTATTTTTTGGTCTATTGCCCATTTATAAGGATTTCGGAAACCTTCCATCCTGTCTCAGTCTTTTTGAATTTAAGCGATAGTTTATAGGTGCCGGAAATGTCGTTACCAGACATGCTTCCTTCCACGGTATAATCAGCAGAGCCACCTGCTTCTTTATCTGCAACCATAAATGATTTGTTGCTGGCAGATGATTTCGTGATATCATATACCCCGCCTGAAAAAGCGTGAATTGTAGCTTTCTTATTCAACTGTTCTCCAGAAGGGGCGTAGGTAACACAGTCCTCTGTAAAATTAGCTTCCATCCAGGCTTTGTCTTTTTTCGACATCGCGGTTGCAAAACCATCCGCTATCACAGTCAGGTCTTTCTGGTCGTCAGCAACTGAAAAAGAGAAAGCGCTGGCAACAATAAACAGGCCAAGCAGTGTTGCTCCTAAGGTTTTTCTAAAACTAGTCATCATTACAAATATTTAGTGAGTTCTGGAGACATTGGAGTAACTGCAGAACGGAACCTGTGGATAAGCTCTCCTTTCTCATTGATCAGGAACTTCTCAAAGTTCCATTTGATCTCACCGGTAAAGTCCGGGTTTGACGCTGTAGTCAAATACTTAAATAGCGGATTGATGTCATCTCCCTTAACACTGCTTTTCTCAGCAAGCGGGAATGTAACTCCGAAATTTTTCTTACAGAACTCCTTAATGTTCAGATTCTCGCCGGGCTCTTGTCCGCCGAAATTATTAGCCGGGAATCCAATAACCACCAATTTGCCTTTATAGGCATCAGAAAGTTTTTGAAGATCTGCGTACTGTTTAGTGTAGCCGCACTTTGATGCAGTGTTAACAATAAGGATCTTCTTTCCTTTATATTTTTTTAGATCTAATGTCTTTCCATCAATATTATGAAGCTTGAAGGTATATATTGTGGATGGTGCAGTTGACAAGATCATTGCCAGAATTAATACAAGTGTTTTCATTTGTTTATTTTTGTTTTTAAGGGTAATGAAATCCGCCCGGCCGAGCCTTTCGGACAGGCTTGCCTGAGCTGTAATTCACTTCTTCCCGCCAGCGGTTAGCTCCGGCAGATTTCATATTTATAAAATTACTATATAAGTTTCGGAATATTCATATTAAAGCCTGTAGTTGTATGATTATTACATAGATATGATCTCCTATATCACAACTAGTATCTTCGTCAACCGAAAAAAGCCCCGCTTTCGCGAGGCTTCCTCAATTTAACATACAGTTCAAAACTAAAACCGGAAACTAAAACCCGGGTATCATGAACATTTTTTGCGATTTAGGAGCATCCTCCCTGCGTACCACAGTTCAAACACTTGTAACAAGTACCTGATCTTACCATGATGTGACCGCAGTTTCCGCACGCCGGTGCATCTGATTGACCGCCTCCTGAAATATCAAGAACTGGTTTCAATTTCAGATTTGATGCTGTTGCAGGGTTTGAAACAGTTGCTTCTTCTAACGTATTTGTCGTATCGGTATTTACATCTTCATCAACCATTTGAGGATTTCCCAACACAGCTTTCTGCTCAGTGAGCACATGAACAAGATCGGTACGGCTCAGGTACTCATAACCAAGCATTCTGAAGATATAATCGATGATCGATGTTGAGCTCTTGATGTTATCGTGTCCGCTTACCATGCCTGATGGCTCGAAACGGGTGAATGTAAATTTATCTACAAACTCTTCTAATGGAACTCCATACTGTAATCCCACCGAGACAGCTATTGCAAAACAGTTCATCAGCGAACGGAACGTTGCACCTTCTTTGTGCATATCCACAAAGATCTCCCCTAATGTTCCGTCTTCATACTCTCCCGTACGAACGAATACTGTTTGGCCACCAACTGCAGCTTTCTGAGTGAATCCACCGCGTTTACCGGGCAAGTTCTTACGTTCAACAACAGATGATAACTGACGCTTAAATTTGGTGTCAGTGGAACGCTCAAGGATCGCTCTCGCAGCTTCAAGCACCTGATCAGCAGTAAGATCGCTAAGTTTCACATTGCCAGCTTCTCCAAGTACTTCTTCAACTGTATCCAGTTTATCTTCTTTGCTGTCTGATGATTTGGTAGATAGTGGCTGAGATAATTTACAACCGTCACGATAAAGTGCATTAGCTTTCAGAGCCAGTTTCCATGATAGTTCGTAGCAGTCTTTGATTTCTTCAACTGTTGCTTCGTTTGGAAGGTTAACAGTTTTAGAGATCGCCCCTGACAGGAACGGCTGGGCAGCAGCCATCATTTTGATGTGTCCGTGAGCGTGAATATAGCGCTCGCCCTTCTGGCCGCACTTGTTAGCACAATCGAATATTGGATAGTGCTCCTGCTTTAAGTAAGGTGCACCTTCAACGGTCATAGTACCGCAAATAAATTCATTTGCTTCCGCAATCTGCTGGCGGTTAAAGCCGATGGCACGTAACAGATTGAAATCAGGGGATGAGTATTGTTCAGATTTAAATCCTAAACGTTTCAGGCAGTCTTCGCCAAGGCTCCACTGATTGAATACGAATCCGATCTCGAAAGCAGCAAGTAAAGATTTGTCAATTTTCTCAAGCTCATCCTGAGTAAATCCTTTAGCTGCAAGGCTATCGAAATTGATATGCGGAGCTCCTGCAAGAGTTGCGGCGCCTTTAGCATAATTTACGATCGCCTGGATCTCGTGCTCTTTGTAACCCTGGTTACGTAAAGCAGCCGGAACTCCCTGGTTGATGATCTTGAAATAACCACCACCTGACAACTTCTTGAATTTAACCAATGCAAAATCAGGCTCAATACCTGTTGTATCACAGTCCATCACAAGTCCGATTGTTCCGGTTGGTGCGATTACAGTGGTTTGGGCATTACGGTAGCCGTATTTTTCTCCCAGTTCAACCGCTTTATCCCATGAGTTACATGCAGCAGAAAGCAAGTAATCAGGACAGAATTTAGGATCGATTCCCGGAGGCGCAATTTCAAGGCCTTCGTAAGCATCGTTATTGTAGGCAGCATAACGGTGATTACGCATCACACGAAGCATATGTTTTTTATTCTCGTCGTATTTCTTGAATGTACCAAGCTCTTTAGCCATTTCAGCTGAAGTAGCATAAGCAGTACCAGTCATCACAGCAGTGATTGCTCCGCCAATTGCCCGGGCCTTGTCACTGTCGTAAGGTATACCGGCAACCATAAGCATAGAACCAAGGTTAGCATAACCTAAACCTAGAGTACGGTAATCGTAAGATAATTGCGCAACTTCTTTAGACGGGAACTGAGCCATTAAAACGGAGATCTCAAGAACTACAGTCCACACGCGGCAAGCATGTTCGAAACCCTTTACGTCAAAAATTAGGGTTTGGGGATCGAAGAAATGCGCCAGGTTTATAGATGCCAGATTACAAGCAGTATTATCCAGGAACATGTACTCAGAGCATGGATTAGATGCATTGATACGTCCTCCTTCAGGACAAGTATGCCATTCGTTTATTGTGGTATCGTATTGAATACCAGGGTCCGCGCATGCCCAGGCAGCAAAGGAAATATCGTTCCAAAGTTTTTCTGCGGAAATGGATTTAACTGGATTTCCGGTGATACGGCCAATTAAATCCCAGTTTCCGCCATCATTCAGTGCTTTAAAGAATGTGTTAGGTACCCGAACAGAGTTGTTTGAATTTTGGCCTGAAACCGTGCGGTAAGCTTCGCCTTCATAATCTGAAGAATAACCCGCGGCGATTAACGCTGCCACTTTCTTTTCTTCTTCAACTTTCCAGTTAACAAAACCTTCAATTTCCGGATGATCAAGGTCAAGACAAACCATCTTTGCAGCACGGCGGGTTGTACCACCTGATTTGATCGCTCCGGCAGCGCGGTCGCCGATCTTAAGGAATGACATCAAACCAGAAGAGTAACCACCACCTGAAAGTTTTTCGCTTTCACCACGGATAGCAGAGAAGTTAGTGCCTACACCAGATCCATATTTGAAAATCCGTGCTTCACGAACCCAAAGATCCATGATACCACCATCGTTTACCAGGTCGTCACTTACTGACAGGATGAAACATGCATGTGGCTGCGGACGCTCGTAGGCAGACGTTGATTTCTCCAGTGAGTCTGTTTCAGGATTCACAAAATAATGTCCCTGCGGTTTGCCTGTGATACCATACGAACTGTGAAGCCCGGTGTTAAACCACTGAGGTGAATTTGGTGCGGCAAGCTGACCAACTATTGTATAAACAAGCTCATCGTAAAATACATTAGCATCTTCTTTACTCGCAAAATAATTGTAGCGCTCACCCCAGGTTTTCCAGCAGTTAGCCATGCGATGTGCTACCTGTTTGATGCTGGTTTCAGATGATGTTGATCCATCTGGTTGCGGAACTCCTGCTTTACGGAAATATTTTTGTGCAAGAATGTCTGTAGCCACCTGGCTCCAGCTTGCGGGCACTTCAACATTCTTCATTTCAAACACAGCATCGCCCGCCGGGTTGCGGATCACTGAGGTTCGTTTTTCGTAATTGAATAGATCGTATACGTCTACGCCTGCTTTTGTGAAATAGCGTTGGAAACCTAGACCCTTTCCGGTTCCTTTTGCCGCTGTGTTTGAAGATGCTTTACCCATAATATTATAATTGATTTCGTTAGTGAGCTCGTTAGTGTTGTTATTGAGTGACTTACCTCTTTAAAAAAAGTTTAGAGGTTTTTAATCAAATCTATCAGTTGAAGGCATTTTTATCGAACGAGAGTTTTCCACAGCTTGTTAGTGTATCGACACCTCAACACTTAATCAATAAGTAACGGTATGGTTTAAAGATCGTTAGGTGTGTGGAAAACTCAAAAAAACGGCGGTTGTTGACGATTTTTCTTACACGGAATCACACTCGCGAAAAATCCCATAACAAGTTGGGAAGAGGGAATATCCAAACTCCGCGACTAGTCACAATTTTGACAAAGAGTCAATAGGTTTATTAACACTTTTAGCTCAATTGTTTAAAACTAGAACGACTAGGATTGCTCAAGTTTCAATTATCTTTGGGTATACAAAATGAGGAAGAACAGCTGTCACTGTCTTCCTCAATACATCCATACAAAAGGACGTTGATTTGTAAAAAATGTTCCAAGATCAGGCACTCATACAAGGAGTGTTTTCTGTTAGGCACCGAGAAATTCTCGGTGCTTATCTCATTTGTAAAATTACCCCGCACGAAAGGAGTTGTCGAACGAGAGTTTTCCACAGCTTGTTAGTGTATCGACACCTCAACACTTAATCAATAAGTAATGGTATGGTTTAAAGAACGTTAGGTGTGTGGAAAACTCAAAAAAAGCGCCAAATTTCTGGCTTTTAGTAACACACAGATGGGAACGAAAAAAGCCGGCGAAAGCCAGCTTTTTAACTAATTTATTAATGTTATTTAAGGGCTGACCTAGTCGATCACGGTAACTTTGATCATGTTTGTTTTGCCCTTTTTCTCAATAGGAATTGCCGCAGTATTGATAACCACGCTGCCAGATTCAACCAGTTTCTCCAGCTTAAGAATTTGATTTACTTCCCGGATGGTTTTATCAGTGCTCTCAAACTTGTCATAATAAAAGCCCCTAACTCCCCACAGTAAACTAAGAGTATTTAAGAGCTTGATGTTACTTGTGAAAATGAAAGTTGCTGCCTTAGGGCGATAGCTTGAAATCTCGAATGCGGTATAACCCGAAGATGTCATAGAAATGATCCCCACTGCGTTGGTCTTCTCCGCAAGGAAAACAGCCGATCCGCAAACCGCATCACCCATGTATGTCGATAATTCCTTATTCAAAACCTTAGGATTGTTAAACGGATAATCCGTTTCCTCAACATTCCGCACAATTTTCTGCATAGTTTCGATAACGATAAGCGGATAGTCTCCTACAGAGGTTTCACCGCTAAGCATTACCGCATCAGCACCGTCAAGAACTGAATTGGCAACGTCATTAACTTCAGCACGTGTTGGACGAGGCGAAGTGATCATACTCTCCAGCATTTGTGTTGCTACGATAACCGGTTTTGAAGCAGCACGGCACTTTTTAGCAATCATCTTTTGGAGCATCGGAACCTGTTCCATTGGCATCTCAACACCAAGATCACCGCGGGCAACCATAACTCCATCAGTTGCTTCTATGATCTCATCGATATTATCGATGGCTTCAGGCTTTTCAATTTTAGCAATCACCCGGGCAGCGTTGCCACTTCTCGCGATAATGCGTTTTAATTCAATAATATCATCAACGGAACGAACAAAAGATAAACCAATCCACTCTACATCATTTTTCAACGCGAACTCTAGGTTATTTAGATCCTCCTCCGTTAAACTAGGTATAGATACCTTAGTATTTGGAAGGTTAACGCCCTTCCGGGAAGTCAAATTACCGCCATACACAACTTCACACAATACAGAATCCTTGTTATTTGTCGAAATGACTCTCATCTGGATCTTTCCGTCATCAAGCAAGATAATCTCACCCGCCCTGACATCACTTGGAAAGCTCTGATAAGTAATATAGATCTGCTTATCGTCGCCGATGAGCTCTTTAGTGGTAATTTCTATTTTCTGGCCGCCCACCAGGTTAATACCGCCATCTTTTACAAGCCCGATACGGATTTTCGGGCCCTGAAGATCGGCCAGGATCCCTACGTTAGTCTTGTACTTTTTATTTATATCGCGAATAATATCAATAACCTTTTGATGGTCTTCCTGACCGCCATGCGAAAAATTCAACCGGCAAACATCTACTCCCGCCTTTATCATGCTCAACAAAACCTCTTTCTTAGAAGAGGCCGGGCCGAGTGTGGCCACTATTTTAGTTCTGTTATGAACCGCTTTCATCTTTATTTCTTTTATTTAGATAATATCATACTAGTGTACAGAGTACACCATCCATCGGCTAAAATATGAGATTTTCTTTGGATTTCAATTTTTTAGGGTCAACTTCCGCTGCCACCAACACCTCTGGAATCTTATTTAATCCGCTTATAACACGCCTCAGATCCTCTTTATCAATGTAATTGCGTATGAGTAAAAAGAAATCCACTTTACGCATTTCGGGTACTAAAAATCCTTCTGTACCCTTGTTTGCAATAATGTAATATTCCGTCTCAGATTCGGGGGTCAAATAGAAATACCTGCTGAAATAAAATAATTCTTCATCATTACTAAATAACATCTCTAAATCAGTAATTTTAGAAAAATCAGTACCAAGTTGTTTGTTGATTTTGAAACAAAACACATAATCCTTTAGTTGTGCCGTGATTGCCACCAACACAAAATCGAGATCTAATTCGAATTTTAACGTAGTTTTATTCAATACTATAAGAAAAGTTAAATTTACAAAAGTAAAACGCTTTAGGCTCTTAATTGTATGATATATGTCACCCAAAACAAAAAGGTTTGAAAATTGACAGAATTTATTTTTCTTTGCACAGAATTATTTAACAATTAAACTAAAAAACCATGTCTGATATCGCTTCAAGAGTTAAAGCAATTATCGTTGAAAAATTAGGTGTTGACGAAAGTGAAGTTACACCAGAGGCATCTTTCACCAATGATCTTGGTGCTGATTCATTAGACACCGTGGAGTTAATCATGGAGTTTGAGAAAGAATTCAACGTAGCTATCCCTGATGACCAGGCTGAAACAATCGGCACCGTTGGTCAAGCTATCGCTTATTTAGAAAAGAACGTGAAGTAATTTTACGACACCCTCATATAAATGGAGCTTAAAAGAGTTGTTGTTACTGGACTAGGTGCGCTTACTCCGATTGGAAATACTATACCCGAGTTTTGGGATAGTTTACTCAATGGGGTAAGCGGCGCCGGTCCTATAACTCATTACGACCCTGAAAAATTCAGAACAAAGTTTGCTTGTGAAGTTAAAAACTTCAATCCTGAGGACTTTTTGGATAAAAAAGAAGCGCGTAAGCTCGATCCATTTGTACACTATGCAATTGCTGCTTCAGATGAAGCTATTAAAGATGCAGGACTGGATTTCCCTTCCCTTGATACTAACCGTATCGGTGTAATCTGGGGTTCAGGAATAGGCGGTTTAAAAACCTTTACTGATGAGGTAGTGAACTTTGCCAATGGCGACGGTTCACCGCGATTTAATCCATTCTTCATTCCCAAAATGATACTGGATATAGCACCAGGCCATATATCAATACGTCACGGCTTACGTGGCCCGAATTTTTCGACTGTTTCAGCCTGTGCTTCCTCAACAAATGCCCTGATCGACTCCTTTAACTATATCCGCTTGAATATGGCTGATATAATTGTATCCGGAGGCTCAGAAGCTATTATTTATGAAGCCGGCCTTGGTGGTTTTAATGCCATGCACGCCCTTTCGACACGAAACGACGACCCCAAAACAGCCTCAAGGCCGTTTGATAAAGATCGCGATGGTTTTGTAGCCGGAGAAGGCGCGGGAAGTCTTATCCTCGAAGAACTCGAACACGCAAAAGCACGCGGAGCAAAAATTTATGCGGAATTAGTGGGCGGCGGAATGAGTGCCGATGCTAATCACATTACAGCGCCGCATCCTGAGGGACTTGGAGCAAGGCTGGTAATGACCAACGCTTTACGCGATGCCGGACTTGATCCTTCTGATATTGATTACATCAATGTTCATGGAACTTCCACGCCCCTTGGAGATATAAGTGAGGTCAGAGCAATTGTTGATCTCTTTAAGGAGCATGCGTTTAAACTTAATATCAGTTCTACAAAATCCATGACAGGCCATTTACTGGGTGCTGCCGGTGCTGTAGAAGCTATTGCAGCTGTCCTCGCTGTTAAAAACGATATTGTACCTCCTACAATCAATCACTTTACTGATGATCCTGGCTTCGACCCGAAATTGAACTTTACATTTAATAAAGCTCAAAAGCGGACAGTAAACGCTGCGTTATCCAATACCTTTGGTTTTGGTGGTCATAATGCTTCGGTTATTTTCAAAAAATATCAAGCATAAAATTCTTTTTCCTGCAATCATTCCGGATCATAAAACTGTATATTAGTTAGTCTTTATCCGATTTATATTCATTGATGCCCGTTTCCAGAATCTACAAACTTTATTTATCTCCGGATCGAAAGTATATCAGGTCTTTAAAGAATCTTTTAGGGTTTGTACCGGGAAATCTAAGGCTCTACCGGATGGCATTCAGGCATCGCTCTGTAGCGGTAGAATTAAAGAACGGTACGAAAAATAGCAATGAAAGGCTGGAATTTTTAGGCGACGCCATTCTCGGAGCTGTTATTGCCGAGCTGCTGTTTAAAATGTATCCTTACAAAGACGAGGGCTTCCTGACAGAAATGCGGTCTAAGATCGTTAGCCGCTCAAATCTTAACCAGCTGGCTAAACGTCTGGGCCTCGATGAACTCATAGAATTTGACACCAGAATCCTTTCATACTCTAACAAACAAGGATCTCTACTTGGCGATACTTTTGAGGCGATGATCGGAGCTATTTACCTGGACAAGGATTATAATTTTACCCGCGACTTCCTGATTACCCGCATAATAAAACCTCATATCGATATTCACACACTTGAGCTTACTGAAACTAATTTCAAAAGCAAGCTTATTGAGTGGTGTCAGCGGCATGGAAAAGATATCTCTTTCGAGGTCGTTCCCAATGCAGAAGGTGAGAATGTGAAGTTGTTCACCGTTCAGATAACTGTAGACGGAGAAAATAGTGGCATTGGCCGTGATTACAACAAAAAGAACGCCGAAAAACTGGCTGCTGAAAAATCCTGTGAGCTTCTAAGTATTTAAATCCTACGTCATTTTTGCAGTAAGAACAGAGTTTGATGAACGGAATAAAACGAATATTCTCTCTTTTATTCATGATATGGGGCTTTGTGACCTTCATTGCAGCGATGCTCCTCGTCTTACCCTTTATATTTATAATTTCTGCACTCTTTAAAGGCAAAAGAGGTTCAGACATCATTTTCGTTTTTTTGAATATCTGGGGATGGATTTTTTGTACTCTTTGCTTTTACCGGATCAGAACGCAGAACAGATTGGTCATCGATCCTCAAAAAGCTTACATCTACGTTTCCAACCATAATTCCTACCTCGATGCGGTCGCTATTGTTCTCGCGATACCGAGCTCTTTTAAGCCACTGGGAAAGATAGAAATGGTTAAGATTCCTGTTTTCGGCTTAATTTACCGCAGGGTCGTGGTCATGATAGACCGGGCCAGCAAGGAAAGTCGCTTACAAAGCGTCGAGGAATTAAAGCAGGATCTTGCAAAAGGACAATCCATCCTGATCTTCCCGGAAGGAACAATGAACCGCAGTGATAAACCGCTGACCGATTTTTATGACGGTGCATTTCGATTGGCCATTGAAACCCAAACGCCAATTGCACCTATGGTCATCATCAATGCGAGAAATTTATTCCCCAGAGCGGATCCGCTAGCTGCCCGCCCAGGTGTGATAACCTGCATCTATGACGAACCAGTTGAAGTTAGTGGCTTAGTTACTGAGGATCTTGAAACTTTAAAAGCAAAGGTCTTTAGTAAGATGGAAGCCCTGATCAGGATGTCTCCTTAATATTTCAGATTTTTTTCAGTGAGATCGGGTGCCTTGGGTAATGGCGGCAAGCTAAGTAATCCTTTGGGCCGGCCTGATTTATTGAATGTTTCAAGTGACCTTTTCACATAATTAATGAAAGCATATTCGTCCATTCGCGATAAGCTTTCGTAATCCGGCCGATAGGACGCCATGAAATTTTTAAGATCTGTATCTGTCAACTCCGTTATCTTGCTCACAGCGAAAGAATTAAACCGCCGGTCAATCTCCGTCTGCTCCAGTTCTTTGAGATAGAACAAATTAAAACGTCGTGCCTGATTAGGAGTTTTGCCAAGCAGTTCATATAACGCAGTAACAGGCTGGAAAACGTAGGCTAACAAAGGAGGTTTACCACCATAGAAAGATCCTTTTTTTCTAAACTGATCCCTATACTCATCGAGTTCTTCCTTTTTGCTTTGGCCTGTAACTCTCACTTCATCCAGCTCGATGACCCGCTGCATTTGAAGAATGAGATCGGTCATTGATATCAGTGGTTTTACGATATCGGAATAACCATATTTGGAAAGTATGAGCGTGTCGCCCACAGAAGCAGCGATTTTAAACATGCCCAGCTCATTGCTTAAAACTCGTGCACCGTTTTTCTTGTTTATAACTGAAACGTTAGCGATCCTTGAAATCCCCGATTTTTCAATCACCAGGCCCTGAACAGTATTCTGCGCGCGAGACGAGACGGCGCACAAAAGAATCGTCGTGATGAAATATATTCTGAACAGGATCTGCTTCATTAGAATAATCAAAATTAAGAATTAGAGAGCCGTAAATTCCTTAAATAATGTTAAATCTGATTTAATCACCTTCGGTACCTTTAGGTATTAAATCTTATCTTTGCCCGATGATAAAATCCATGACAGGATACGGTTTGGCTACTAAAGATTTTGCAAACGCAAAATACACTGTGGAGATTAAATCATTAAACAGTAAGTTCCTTGAACTCTCTTTAAAGGTCCCAAAAGCTTTTTCAGATAAAGAGTTTGTTTTAAGAAACGACTGCAGCAAACAGATTGAACGCGGTAAAGTTAATATCAGTATCAATGTTGAATATGCAGAAACGACGTTAAAGACCTCCGCCATCAATCAGGCCCTGCTTAGTCATTACTATAATCAGCTTAAAAGCTCTGCCGATGCTCTGGGTGATACGGGCAGTAATCTTTTGCAAATGGCTTTAAACTTTCCGGAAGTAGTGCAATACACTTCGGACGAAGGAACAGAGGATGAATGGAAAACCGTCTACGAAACTTTCGGGGAAGCTTTGATCAATTTTCAGAGCTTTCGGCAGGACGAGGGTAATGTCTTAAAGCAGGACCTGACCTTACGGATCAACAATATTTTGGAAGGCATGAGATTAGTTTCCGACCAGGAGCCTCATCGGATTCCCGCTATACGCGAACGTCTTAATCATTTTCTTGAGGAAGCAGCCGGCAAAGAAAATGTTGACAAGAACCGGTTCGAACAGGAGCTTATCTATTATATCGATAAGCTGGATATCACAGAAGAGAAAATACGCCTTAAAAGCCATCTGGACTACTTTATTGAGGCTCTTAAAGATAAAGATGCAAACGGCAAAAAGTTAGGCTTCATCTCCCAGGAAATTGGCCGTGAGATAAACACAATGGGCTCAAAGGCTAATGATGCAAAGATGCAGCAGATCGTGGTTGGCATGAAGGAAGAGCTGGAGAAGATAAAGGAGCAATTATTAAACGTATTATAAAGTTGTAAGTTATAGGTTATAAGTTTCCACCCTACGAACTGACTTACAACTTATTACTTACAACTTATTACTTACAACTCAAATTGAACGGAAAACTCATCATATTTTCAGCCCCGTCCGGAGCAGGTAAAACTACCATTGTGCACCACTTGTTAAGGAAGGTGCCTTCGCTTTCATTTTCTATTTCTGCTACTACACGTGACAAAAGGGGCGATGAAGTGAATGGTAGTGATTATTATTTCATTTCACAATCAGACTTTTTGCATAAGATCGCCCAAAAAGAGTTTGTAGAATTTGAAGAGGTTTATTCGGGGACATTTTATGGGACTCTGAGGTCAGAAATTGAGCGGATATGGTCTGCCGGTAAACATGTAATATTTGACATTGACGTGGAAGGAGGGCTTCACTTAAAGAAAAAATATGGCGAAAATGCGCTTGCGATCTTTGTTGATCCGCCGTCTCTTGAAGTACTAATAAGCCGCTTAACTGCCCGGGGTACTGACGGACCAGAAAAATTAGCTGAACGCATTAAAAAAGCGGATAAAGAACTTCAATATTCCAGCCGCTTTGATGTTGTTTTGAAGAACCACGACCTGTATACCGCCTGTGCGGAAGCAGAAAAGCTAGTAGCGGAGTTTTTACAGGACTGACCAATCAATTAAAGATATGAAGATCGGCCTATTCTTTGGTTCGTTTAACCCAATTCATATTGGCCATCTCATCATTGCCAACTACATGGCCAACCATTCCGATCTTGATCAGGTCTGGCTCGTAGTATCACCTCACAATCCTTTAAAAGAAAAAGGCGACCTGATCAATATGTACGACAGGCTGGAGATGAGCAAACTCGCCACGGAGGATGCTGATAATATCCGCGTAAGCGATGTTGAGTTAAAACTTCCGCAGCCATCATACACAATTGACACACTTACCCATCTTCATGAGAAATATCCTGAACATCAATTCAGTCTTATCATGGGATCAGATAATCTGGTATCGCTGAAGAAGTGGAAGAACTACGAGCTTATTCTTCGTGATTATCAGATCCATGTATACCCTCGCCCCGGATTCGGAAACGCTGAGCTGCTCAATCATCCATCTGTACATATAACCGCCACTCCTTTAATGGAGCTCTCGGCAACTTTTATCAGAAAGGCAGTTAAGGAAAAGAAGAATGTCCAATACTTTGTCGCCGATAAGGTGTTAAAGTTTATAGAGAGTAAGAATTTATATCGGTAATTAGTTGTTGGTTGTTAGTTATTAGTAATCTCAGTTAATTAGAGAACTCTTCCACACCTTGGTGTATTGCACGCAAAACTTACAACATATAACGTAAAACTTTATGAGTAACGAAAAAACCATCCTCAAGCTTCAGCTTCCCACCGATCCTCAATGGGTGAAAAATGTGGTGGAAAGCAATATCGAAGAGATCCTTACTGATCACGCGTTTTGCGAGCAAAAGGCGGCAAGTAACGCGATAACTCTGATCGTTCAAAATCCAAATCTTTCCGACCTGGTACAGGAGATGGCAATGTTGGTACAGGAGGAAATGGACCATTTCAAACGCGTGCACGGTATTATTATCGCCAGAGGATTTGTCTTAGGGCGGGAAAGGAAAGACAATTATGTGAACGAGCTGATGCAATTTATAATTAAGGGCGGCAGCCGTCAGGACCAACTTATCGATAGGTTATTGTTTTCCGCAATGATAGAAGCAAGAAGCTGCGAGCGTTTCAAAGTTATGTCAGAGCATATTGATGACGACGAGCTTTCTAAATTTTATTATGAATTAATGGTTAGTGAAGCTGGTCATTACACCATGTTCATTGGCCTGGCCCGTAAATATGCCGGCGATATCGATGTAGAAAAACGCTGGAAAGAGTTTTTGGAATACGAGGCGAAAGTGATTCAGAATTACGGGAAATCGGAAAGTATACACGGATAGAAAAAAGTATCAGGTATCGAGTATCAAGATCCCGGCCGAACAGGCTTAGCTCTTAAAAATCAAAAATATCGCGGGCCTCTTATGCAATTCAGGAACTTTTGTTTTCCACTCCTTAATTGATTTGGTCTGAACCAGTTCTTCCTCTGAGGTCAGATCGCAGGCAATACAAAGCCGGGTTTCAGGTTTACAGCTTCTCAAAATCTCCTCAAGCATCGGGTTATTTCTGAACGGGGTCTCGATAAAGATCTGCGTTTGACTATGGCGTTCCGCCTGTGCTTCCAGCTCTTTGATCTTATCAGCCCGCTGAACTTTATCAATTGGCAAATACCCATGAAAGGTGAAACTTTGTCCATTAAAGCCGGATGCCATCAAAGCCAGCAATATCGAGCTCGGCCCTACAAGCGGCACTACTTTAATACCTCGTTTGTGCGCGTAAGCAACTATTTCCGAACCCGGGTCAGCAACTCCAGGACAGCCGGCTTCACTCATTAAGCCCACATCCTTCCCGTCAAGCAAACCGGCAAAGAATTCCTTTATATCACTGTCCCGATTGTGCTTGCCATAATCATGAACGATCAGCTCATTCTGTGGTGTTTTCAAGCCTGCTTCCTTAAGGAATCTACGCGCTGTCTTACTATTCTCAACGATGTACTCATTAATATGATTGATCGTGTCGACTAAATATGGTGTGAAAGATTTTGCTGAAGAATTTTCTGCCAGAGGCACAGGAATTAGAAAGAGGGTACCAGTTGGCATAAGTTAGGTTTTATGTAAAAATAGGCATTTTAAAAGAATAAGGCAGATAATGGATATTATGAGATCGTTCGTCGTACCTCCTCACGATGACGGGGTCTGGGCGGGTATCTGGAGGGAGGAGGGCGAAATAACGTAATTATTTTGATACGATACAACCTATACCTAAACATTCTCCTCTTATACTAAGAATGTTAAAATTAAATTTTAGAGCCATGAAAGCAAAGAATGAGTTAACGGCCAGTATTTTCGGATTATTATTTCTATTGATAACAATGAATGTATCAACTGCAAAAGCGCAGTATGGGGATTATGATGACAACGTATCCCTTGAAACATTTTATGAAGAGCTGTCGCCATACGGAGTGTGGATCAACGATCCTCAGTACGGGCGTGTGTGGCGGCCAGACGTAGACCAGGATGATTTCAGGCCCTATTACAGTCGCGGCCACTGGGAAATGACCAGATATGGAAATACCTGGGTTTCTGACTATGACTGGGGTTGGGCGCCGTTTCACTACGGACGCTGGCATCATCAAAGCCGCAGAGGCTGGGTTTGGATTCCGGGAAGACAATGGGCACCAGCCTGGGTAAGCTGGAGAAGCGGTGGCGGACATTATGGATGGGCTCCACTGGGTCCGGGCATAAACATTAATATGAACATTAGCAGGATACCTGATTTCTGGTGGGTGTTTATTCCGCAGCGTAATATTTATTACAACTCCTACCCGCGCTATGACTGGAGAAGAAACAGCAACATCTATCAAAACACGGTGATCATTAATAATATTTACGTGAATAATAGTAACAGGAATAGATATTACACTGGTCCGCGTGCTGATGAGATCAGGAGAATTACCCGCCAGCCGGTTACTATTCACGATGTCAGAAACCAGCGTTATGCGAATGGCCGGGATAACAGGCCCGAGGTGAACAGGGGCAGTGTTTCAAATCCACGTCCTTCTCGCCCGACGGATGCAGGTAGAGGAGCGGTAAACGGCCGGACAGATAATTCTATTGTTGACAGGGCCGACAATTCAAACAGAGGATCTGTGAATGGAAGTCCTGGAATTCCGGTTACCACAAGGCCGGATAATAAAAACGGCGTGGATAATTCTGTAAATCGGGGCAACGTAAATAACAGGCCGGACAGAGTGACCACAACCAAGCCGACGGAGCAGGTTGCAACCCGTCAGGGTGACCAAAAGCTATCTGGGTCAAGCCAGCGTTCGTCCAGAACTTATGATAACCAGGACAGCCGTAGCAGTCAATCCACGCAGCATGAACGCCAGTCAGTAGTAGCAGACCGTAAGCCGGAGCCAAGCCGTCCTTCCGTTCCTCAAAGGGAAGAGCGGACAGAGCAACGCCCACAGCAGCAAGAACGACCGCAGCAACCGCGTGAAGCAAGCCGCGACAATAGCAGCTCTTCCGAAAGAAGCTCAGAAAGAAGCAGCGGCGGTGGAAGGCCTTCCAGAGGGAATTAACAATTGTTCAATGGACAATTGACAGTAAAATAAAAAACCCGGCCTTATGGTCGGTTTTTTTATTTTAGCTATAGCTGCAACTTTTTAAGAGTCCGTTTTTTTTGTTCACAGACCTGGCAATAAATTACTCGCCGAACAGCAACTTTCAGTTTTCAGTTTTCAGTTTTCAGCTTTCAGTTTACTTAAGCTTACTCAGTGCCACCCTAATCCTTGGCAGCATCGCTTGAATATCCTCCAAAGAACATCCTCCTACAGAAGCCCGGAACCAATTCATCCCTGGGTCAGCGCTGAAAGCTGAAAATGGGACCAAGCCTGCTCCTGCTTCGTTTATCAGATAGAAGACAAGATCTGAGCTCGTTTTTAATACGTCTCCTGCAGGTGTGGTCTTACCGAGGTAATCTATCTGAATAGTAAGATAGATCGCTCCCATCGGCTGGATCGCTTGCACAGCAAACCCATCGGACTTTAGCTGCATGAAGCCATTATAAAGTGCGTCCAGGCTCTTTTGAACCTTAGCTTTATAACTAACCAGGAACTCATCCCAGTCAGCCTTCTGGGCAAGGAATTGCCCCGTAGCTACTTGCTCGGGCTTAGGCGACCAGGCACCAACATGGCCAATGATCGTCTTCATTTTACTGATCACATGCTCCGGACCAAAAGCCCAGCCCACACGCACACCAGTTGCGGCAAGGCATTTCGAAATGCCGTCGATATATACAACCCGGTCTTTCAATTCAGGCCTCAGCGAAACCGGATCATAATGCACCTGCCCGCCGAAGGTCAGCTGTGAATAGATCTGATCGTACATAATATAAAGAGGCTTTTCAGAAGCCGGCCTGCTCTTATTTTCTTCAATAACCAAATCGCAAATCTCTTCAAGGTCTTTCTTTGCGAACATAGTTCCTGTCGGATTTAGCGGAGAACAAAGGGCAAGTAGTGTTGCACCTTTTAAGTGAGGTTTGATATCAGCCGCCGTTGGCATGAAATTATTCTCAGCAGATGTTTGAACAGGGACATCCGTAGCACCTGTAAACCGGCAATAATGATTATTATTCCATGACGGAGTCGGATATACCACTCTGTCTCCCGGGTCGATCAAACTCATAAAGAGTCCGTAAATCAGCGGCCGCGAGCCTCCAGAAACCTGGATCTGTTTGGCGCTGTATTCCAACCCAAATTTCTCTTTTACGAAGGTTGAGATGCTTTCACGCAATGAAGCCACTCCCTCGGCCGGCGGATAGTTTGTTTGATTGGACCGGTAAGCATCCATAATATTTTCGGTAAGCTTCTCCGGTATTGGAAAAATGTTAGAATCGAAATCGCCGATGGTCAGATTTGCTATCTGATGACCTTGTCTTTTAAGCTCATTAATTTCACCGGCAATTTTTATAATTTCAGAACCCTCTAAGGTGCTTGCTATTTTGGATATATTCATTGTATGTGTTTTCTTGGCGGTTTACCGCGGGATATTTTAATAGGTTTAAGCCAGTAGGGTCTCTATCGCTTTGTCGACCCGCTCAAAGCTAAAGTTTTTGAGATTGGCCTTAAACGAATTGTAGATTTGCTCGTTGCATAAATTTCCAATACTTCCTTCATGAGTATGATTAACCATCGACGGTGCCTTAAACTCGCCATTCTCTATCGCGGCCCCGACGTTTTTATACGCTTCCCTGAATGGTACCCCATTCAAAACTTCTGCATTAACCGCTTCAACACTGAAGAGGTAAGCATATTTTTCGTCCTTCAGAATATCATCCTTAATGCGAATTGATTGCAGCATAAAAGCCGTCATTTCAATGCATTCATTTAAAGATAAAAATGCAGGGAAAAGATTCTCCTTAAGAAGTTGAAGATCCCTGTGGTAGCCCGACGGAAGATTAGCCGTCATTAAAGCGATCTCAGTTGGCAATGCCTGTATCTTATTACATCTCGCCCGGATCAGCTCAAACACATCCGGATTTTTCTTGTGAGGCATAATGCTCGATCCGGTTGTAAGCTCATCCGGAAAGCTTATAAATGCAAAGTTCTGATTGATGAAAAGACAGGCATCCATAGCAAGTTTAGCCAGTGTTGCAGCAACCGAGGACATCGCCTGTGCAAGAATCCTTTCCGTTTTACCTCTCCCCATCTGAGCGTAAACGACGTTATAATTAAGCGAATCAAATCCCAATAATTCCGTGGTCATCGTTCTATTTAGTGGAAAAGAGGAGCCATACCCCGCTGCAGATCCGAGCGGGTTCTTATTGCAAACCTTCCATGCAGCGAGCAACAATTCCATATCATCAGCCAGGCTTTCTGCATAGGCACCAAACCATAATCCAAACGATGAGGGCATAGCTATTTGGAGATGAGTATATCCAGGAAGCAGTTTCGATTTATGTTCTTCGCTCTGCGCGATCAATTGATCAAAAAGGATCTCTGTATTCTTTACCAGCTTAGCGATCTCAGAACGGAAAAATAACTTGAGATCGACCAAAACCTGGTCATTACGTGAACGCCCGCTATGGATTTTTTTACCTGCTTCGCCGATCCGCTGTGTAAGCAAAAATTCCACTTGTGAATGAACATCCTCCACAGTGGGCTCAATAGAAAACTGACCTTCCTGAATTTCCTTATAGATCTTTTTCAATTCCGCCTGAACCTGAACAAGATCTTCCTTTTCCATTAGCCCGATACTTTCCAGCATCTTTGTATGCGCCAGCGATCCTAACACATCGAATGGGGCAAGCATGATATCCATTTCACGGTCGTTACCAACCGTAAATTTATCTACCGACCTTTCTGTACTTGTGTTTTTTTGCCAAAGCTTACTCATACATGATGAAATTTGTGAAATATTGCTCTTTAATGGTTTCCCATTCCGTGCGCAAAATACTGTAATAAACTGTGTTCCGGATATAACCGTCGTGTAATTTGATATGCTTCCTCAAAACGCCTTCGCGTGTTGCACCAATCCCTAAGATCGCTTGCCGCGACCTGTGATTACGCTCATCAGCTTTTAGTTCGATGCGATTTAATCCTAAGGTCTCAAATCCATAGCTCAAAATCAGGAATTTCATGTCCCGGTTGAGGCCGCTTCCCTGGAAGTCACTGCCTATCCAGGTCCAGCCGATCTGCCCGCGTTCATCCTTCCACGAGATCTCCGATAATCGGGTGCATCCGGCTATTTTGCCAGTTCTTTTGTCGATAACAACCCAAATAGCACAAACACCACAATTGCGGTCTGCTATACCTGTGGCTATGTATCTTTTCAATTCTCCTGGCCTTGACAGATCGGACGTTCCGTAGATCCACAGAGATTCCTCGTTCGCTATCTCCTGAAGCTCTTTTTCATCATCCTTTGTCAGCGGCCGGAGTAGCGTTCTCTCGCTTTCTAAACTTATGTTCAGATCGGGTATCATTATATAATTTTTGATAGTAATTCTATATAAAGGCTAATACCTTCCTTTATTTCGCCTGTGTAAATAAATTCATTTGCCATATGTGATCTGGCAGAATCACCAGGCCCCATTTTGAGCGATGGAATATCCAGCAAAGCCTGATCACTGGTTGTAGGTGATCCATATGTTTCTCTGCCTAAGGCTAGTCCTGCTATTACAATTGCATGATCCCTGCTAATCGATGAAGGCTTTAACCTCGTTGACCGCGGGTTAACGTCACAGCTTACATTCTGACGGATGATTTTCAATACTTCCTCATTCCTGTAAGTGTCTGTTACCCTTACGTCAACGGTAAACTTACACGTCGCAGGCACTACGTTATGCTGAGATCCAGCTTCAATTATCGTAACGCTCATCTTAACGGGTCCAAAAACCTCGGATTTCTTCGAAAATTCATAGCTTTTAAACCACTCTATATCTTTCAAAGCTTTATAGATGGCATTATCACCTTCCTCCCTTGCTGCATGTCCTGCTTTACCGTGCACAGTACAATCAATAACCATTAAACCCTTCTCGGCAATGGCCATATTCATAAGAGTCGGCTCACCAACTATTGCAAACTCAAGTTCACCGAGCTCCGGCAAGATCGATTCAAGCCCGTTCTGCCCGGAAATTTCTTCTTCAGCTGTTAAGGCCAGACAAAGATTATACCTCAGATCCTGCTGATCATAAAAGTGCAAAAACGTTGCGGCCAAAGATACCAGGCATCCGCCCGCATCATTACTTCCTAAGCCATATAAGATCCCGTCTTCGATATCCGGAGAAAATGCATCCCGCGAATACCCCGAGTTCGGCTTTACGGTGTCATGATGTGAATTAAGAAGGATAGTAGGTTTGCCCGCATCGAAAAACTTATTGTAAGCCCAGATATTATTTTGCTTACGATGAGTTTCCACGGACTTGCCATGCAAGAAAGCTTCAATCGCCGAAGCCGTCTTATCCTCTTCCCTGCTAAATGACGGAATACGGATCAGCTCTCTCAACAGCTCTATACTATCATCAACAAGAACCTCTGTCATTATATTAACCCTTTGTATATAAGTCACCAGCTTTTTGAGCTGATAATTTGATCCCTTTAATAAGTGAAGAGCTGAATCCCTGGTGTTCCATTTCATTCAACCCTGCTATCGTACAGCCTTTCGGCGATGTTACTTTATCGATCTCATGTTCGGGGTGACTATTTTGAAGCAGTAAAAGATCAGCAGCACCTTTAGCTGTTTGAACCGCCATTTTAAGCGCTTCATCAGCATGAAAACCAATTTCAATGCCTCCCTGGGATGCCGCACGTATAGCTCTCAAAAAGAAAGCAACGCCGCATGCACATAAGGCAGTAGCAGAAGTCATCAGATCTTCGTTGATCTTAATAACTGCACCTACAGTTTCAAACATCTTCGTAACCTCAGCTATATTTTCAGCGCTAGCGTTATCAGATGCAATGCAGGTCATCGACTGGCCAATTGCAATTGCCGTATTTGGCATAACCCGGATCACCTGGACGTCATTGCCAAGCTTGGCTTTAATGTTCGCACAGCTAACGCCCGAGATTACCGAAATAATGACATGCCGCTTAGGGTCGATAGCGCCATTGATCTGCGCTAATAATGTATCCAGTTGCTGGGGCAAGACCGCAAGTATGATAACCTCCGATTTAGCAACCACGGTAGAGTTTTGATCGCTGGTATTAAACCCCTGCGAGGCTTGCTCAGATAAATGATCGAGGCCGCGACGGGTAAGAGTAATGTCCTGAGCTTTGCAATACTCAGCTTTCACAAGTCCCCTGGCAAGCGACATTCCAATATTTCCGCTTCCTAAAATTGCTATTTTTTGTGCCTTGGCCATTATTTCTCTGATTTTAACCGGGTTCCAAATGTTTTATCTTTTAACTCAGGTAAAGCATCTGCCTTTCCTATATAGACCTCGCGGAGGCCTTTGCTTATCGCTTCAAATGCATTGTCCAGCTTGGGTATCATCCCCGAATAGATCACGCCTTCTTTCTTTAGTACTTTGTATTGTTCGGGGTCGATGGACTTAATAACTGATGCCTCATCATCCACATCTCTTAGTACACCGCTTTTTTCAAAGCAATACACCAGTGATGTAGTGTAATGCGCCGACATCGAAACTGCAATTACCGAGGCAATGGTATCCGCATTTGTATTTAAAAGCTGTCCATTTCCGTCATGCGTGATAGCAGAAAAAACCGGAACAAAACCTGCAGCAAGCAGCTTATAAATTGCCTCCGCATCTACCGAACTATCGTCAAGATCCCCTACAAAACCATAGTCGATAACCTCACCTAAATCCTCTCCAAAGGAGAGGACTTTCCTCAAAGGACGTTTTGTTGCAAGGATCATATTTCCATCTGCGCCAGTCAGGCCTATTGCATTGCAGTTTCTTTTTTGCAGACCAGCAACAATATTTTTATTGACGAGCCCGGCATAAACCATGGTAACAACCTTTAAGCTTTCCGCATCGGTTACTCTTCGGCCTTCAATAAGTTCGGATTCAATACCGAGATCCTTCGCTAGCTTGGTAGCTATTTTTCCTCCGCCGTGGATCAGTATTTTTAATCCTTCAAGCTTCGAAAAGTCTTTCAGAAAGCTTACCAGCTGAGCGGGATCGTCAATAATGTTTCCGCCGATCTTTATGACATAGAGGGAGCTCATTTTTTTAGATCCTCTAACATTTTTTTAAGAACAGCCTGCGCAGCCCACGTCCGGTTACTTGCCTCTTTAATAACTAAAGAGTTCGGGCCGTCAAGAATCTCTGCCGAAAGCTCATAGTCCCTCCTTACCGGTAAGCAATGCATTACTTTGGCATCGTTGGTTTCTTCCAGCTTTTTATTCGTCATCATCCATGACTCAGCTCCGGGCAAAGTCTTACCATAATCCTTATAGGAAGACCAGTTCTTCACGTAAACAAAATCAGCTCCTTTCAAAGCCTCATCCTGGTCGGTTACGATTGTAGCTCCCGGAGTAAATTTCTCGGCGAGCTCAAATCCTTCCGGATGCGTAATCACAAAATCGATCATCCCTCCATCCTGAGCTTTACACATCCATTCTGCAAAAGAGTTTGGCACCGCCTGCGGCAAAGCTTTAACGTGAGGTGCCCACGTTAACACGACTTTCGGTAGCCCCCTCCCAACCTCCCCCGATGGGGGAGGAGCAATAAATTTCGTGTGTTCTACAATAGTGAGCAAGTCGGCAAAGCTTTGCAAAGGATGCAGGGTTGCACTCTCCAAACTCACCACCGGTACGCCACTGAATTTTACGAACTTATTGAACAAGCTTTCACTGTAATCTTCTTCACGATCCTGGAGCTTAGGGAAAGAACGAAAACCAAGTATATCACAATACTCACCCATTACCGCGGCAGCTTCACGAATGTGCTCGACTGTCGTTCCGTTCATCGCAACGCCGTCTTCAGTTTCCAGCGCCCAGCCTTCTTTGTCCAGGTTCATCACCATGACATTCATGCCCAGATTTAATGCTGCTTTTTGTGTGCTCAATCGCGTGCGCAGGCTTGGGTTAAGAAAAACCAAGCCAATAGTTTTATCCTTACCCAATGACTTATTGGCAAAAGGATCGGCTTTAAGAATTAATGCCTCTTCGATAAATTTTTTCAGATCAGTTACATCGTTAACTGAAGAAAATAGTTTCATAATGCGCAGATAAAAGAAAATAACAAGTTATGGTTTCCCTTTCCCTGACAGACCGGGAAACCTTATATTATTTAGCCTAAGAAAGGCTTTTTTCAAACTTACCCTGAAGCTCCAGGCTAAACGCTTTTAAAAACTGATCTGCGTTTGCTTTGGTTAAATTCAATGCGGGCAACAACCTGATAACATTTGGTTTTGCCTCGCCGGTAAAGATACGATGTTTGAAAAGTAAATTTTTCTTCACATGGCTCAGTTCTTCAGGCAATTCGATACCGATCATCAAGCCTCTTCCCCTTACTTCTTTGATCTGGTCGAATTTCTTTAATTCG
>NZ_JBBJNI010000001.1:69983-80727 GCF_037719425.1 Daejeonella sp.
TGATCAGGTAGTTTCCGACTTCTTCGGCATTCTTCATCAGATTATCCTGCTCCATTACTTCAAGCACTGCAAGCGCCGCAGCACAAGCAAGGTGATTACCGCCAAAAGTAGTTCCGAGCATTCCATGCCATGGCTTAAATTTAGGTGCAATAGAAATACCTCCTATTGGAAACCCATTTCCCATGCCTTTTGCCATTGTATAGATATCGGCATCCTCTCCAGCGTAGTCGTGAGAGTAGAATTTGCCACTTCTTCCATAACCGCACTGAACGCTATCGGCAATAAAAACCGCATCATACTGATCACATAAACTCCTGATCTTCTGTAGGAAGCTTTCTGTAGCTACTTTGATTCCGCCTACACCCTGAATACCTTCAATAATAACCGACGAGATCTCATTGCCGTGATCATTGAAAGCCTGTTCTAAGGCAGCCTCATCATTATGAAGAAGGAAAATAACATTGTCCGTTTCGTTAACCGGGGCAACGATCCTTGGGTTATCCGTAGCAGCAACTGCCAAAGACGTCCTGCCGTGAAAAGCCCCTTTAAAAGCAATTATTTTCTTCCGGTTATTGTAAAACGAAGCAAGCTTTAATGCATTCTCGTTAGCTTCAGCACCGGAGCTGCATAGGAAAAGTTGGTAGTCGGGCTTACCGGATACTTTACCTAGTTTTTCAGCCAGCTGGACTTGTAATGGGATTTTAACCGAATTAGAGTAGAAGCCAACTTTCCCAAGTTGATCTGTCAACCGTTTTACATAGTGCGGGTTGGTGTGGCCGATGGAGATAACTGCATGCCCTCCATATAGATCCAGGTATTCATTCCCCTTCTCATCCCACACTCTACTTCCCTGGGCTTTTACAATTTCAATATCGTTAAGTGGGTATACGTCAAAAAGCTTCATCTTAATTAATTTTTAGCGGAAAGCTCAAAGCGAAAAGCTTTATTTCGATTTCCTTATAACTTTTATTAGTCCAATCAGCATTGCTTTTACTTGATTGATCTGATTATTAACTCTATAATGTTTTTCATCGGATAAATAGTCCAGATCTTTCGCTAACAAACAGCAGTATTCCAATTCATTCGCTGAGCCTAAACTTATATCTAAATAACTGGCAAAATCCCTATCAGTATTCTTGCCAGATCCTTCAGCTATATTCATCGGAATAGAGTATGCCGCCCTCTTAGTCTGGGAGGCAAGGTGAAAAATCTCATGCTTAGGAAAACCTGGCAATATCTCATGATAAATTAATAGTGTCAATTGGTGTGATTTCTTCCACACATCAAATTTTTTGTAATCTCTCATTGCTTTAAGCTTTATGCTTTCCGCTTCAAGCGAAAGCCCTTCAACTTAAAGTTTACCTTTCAATGCCACTTGAAAAGTTATTAAACGGTGAGTTTGCAGTCCAACTCAAAAAGCCGCCGCCTTCAACCTCAACCCGGTCGTCTCTTCAATCCCAAACATCAAATTCATATTTTGAACAGCTTGTCCACTCGCTCCCTTAAGAAGATTGTCGGTAATACTGACTATGTAAATCATATTACCATGCTTTTCAAGGTGAATAAGGCATTTATTAGTATTTACTACCTGCTTAAGGTCAATGTTCTTCCTGCTAACATGTGTGAAAGGATGGTCTTTGAAATAACTTTCGTAAATGTCGTATCCCTCATCTATCGTCAAATCACTTTCTGTATAAATGGAAGCGAAAATACCTCTGGTAAAATCACCTCTTTGAGGGACAAACAGCAACGATTCTTTTCCGTTAAAGCTAGTCTGTAATTGAGATAACGATTCTCCAATTTCATTTAAATGCTGGTGTTCAAACGCCTTATATACCGAGAGGTTATTATTTCTCCAGCTGAAGTGAGAGGTTGCAGACAACCCTTGTCCGGCGCCGGTTGATCCAGTCGTCGCATTAATGTGAACTTCAGCGGTTAACAGCCCTTTTGCGGCTAATGGTAGTAAAGCCATCTGAATACACGTTGCGAAACAGCCCGGATTAGCTATGTTACTTGCCGCCTTAATCCTTTCTCTGTTCAGCTCTGGCAAACCATACACAAAGCTTCTCGCTTTCAGCTTCACGCTTTCGGCTTTCAGCTTTGAGCTTTCGGCTAACCTGAAATCCTGGCTTAAATCGATGATCTTAATAGAATCAGCAATCTCATTTACCTTCAGGAACTTCTTCGCATCGCCATGTCCTACGCAAAGAAAAAGAACATCAATATCCTGCGAAAGACTATCAGTAAATTTCAAGCTGGTATCACCAAACAGATCGGTGTGAATATCAGAAATGAGATTTCCCGCATTGCTGTTGCTATGAACAGACAAGATTTCTACCTCAGGATGATTGATTAATATCCTGAGCAGTTCTCCGCCTGTGTATCCAGCACCGCCTACTATACCAACTTTTATCTTATTATTCACAATGTGTTCATTTATGTCATTCCGAACCCGCACAGAGCGGGGAGGGATCTTCAGGTTTCTAAACCGTTTGTATGTTGTGCCAAGATCCAAACACGCAGATCCCTCGTTAAACTCGGGATTACATGCAGGTCCTTTATTTTTTCTCGTTTACTCTGTGATAGATCATCGTCTGGTTGCCAAAGATCTTCGAAAATCCTTTTACATCCTCTCCCGACCATGAGTTATTCATTTCACCATAGCTGCCAAACTTATTCGACATCAGGTCGTGTTCCGATTCAATTCCAATAACCTGGAAACGATAAGGAAAAAGTTTAACAAATACTTTCCCGGAAACTGTTTCCTGGGTATCCGCTAAAAATGCTTCCATGTTCCGCATAACCGGATCATGGAACTGTCCTTCATGCAGCCAATTGCCATAAAAGGTCGACAATTGATCTTTCCAGCTCAACTGCCATTTGGTTAATGTATGTTTTTCAAGAGTATGATGCGCCTTGATAATTATGATCGGAGCAGCAGCCTCAAATCCTACCCTGCCTTTAATCCCAATGATAGTATCACCAATATGGATATCCCGGCCGATACCGTAAGGCTGTGCGATTTCCTGCAATTTCTGAATAGCCTTAACAGATGTCAATTTCTCACCGTCTATTCCCACCAGCTCACCTTTTTCAAAAGTTAGCTCAATATCTCTTTCCTTCGTTTCAGAAACCTGTGTAGGCCATGACTCTTCAGGAAGTGTTTGATTAGAAGTTAAAGTTTCCTTTCCGCCAACCGATGTTCCCCAGATCCCCTTATTGATAGAGTATCGTGCTTTCTCGGATGTATATTCAACACCGTGCTTATTCAGATATTCGATCTCCGCCTCGCGGCTTAACTTCAGATCTCTGATGGGAGTGATGATCTCAACTCCGGGAATCATGATATTAAAGATCATATCAAAACGAACCTGGTCATTGCCGGCACCTGTGCTGCCATGGGCCACGTAATCAGCACCAATTTTCTTTACATAATTAGCAATCGCTGTTGCCTGACTAACCCGCTCCGCACTTACCGATAATGGATAGGTCGCATTTTTAAGCACGTTACCGAAGATCAGATACTTGATACAGCTTTCGTAATAATTCTCTGTTTCGTCAACCACCGAATGAGAAGTGACGCCAAGTGCATAGGCGCGTTTTTCTATTTCCTTCAATTCCTGTTCAGAGAAACCTCCCGTATTCACGATCACCGAATGAACTTCCAGGTTACGATCTTTTGCGAGGTGAATACAACAAAAGGAAGTGTCTAAACCTCCGCTGAAAGCTAAAACTACCTTCTTCTTCATCATTTAATTATGTAAAAGTTAACAATTGCAATACTCATCGTAGCAATCATTTTTAATGAATTGCGTAATGTTTCTTCTATTCTTTCCAGAAGCGTTTGCTTACGGGATACTTTGCTCAAACGTTCCTCATTTGCCTTCTTTTTATTCTCTTCTGCTTCCTTCATTTTCTGCTCAATCTCTTTTGCCTTTTCTTCAGGATCCCAAAGCATCGCGGTGCACATGCAATTCTTACGCTCCTTCATCTTCAGGATATCGTAATTCACACAGCTCTGGCAGCCCTTCCAGAAATCCTCATCCTGCGTAAGCATGGAATAGGTTACCGGTTCATAGCCCAGCTCAGAATTGATCTTCATCACCGGAAGCCCGGTAGTGAGACCGAATATTTTTGCATCAGGATATTTTTGTCTCGATAGATCAAAAACAGATTTTTTGATCAGCTTAGCCAGACCTCTGTTCCTGTATTGTGGATTGACGATAAGTCCTGAATTAGCCACAAATGTACCATGGCTCCATGTTTCGATATAGCAAAATCCTGCCCAGGTGCCATCTTCATGCAAAGCAATAACAGCTTTACCTTCGAGCATTTTTTGGATTATATAGTCAGGAGTCCTCCTTGCAATGCCGGTACCTCTTGCTTTGGCAGATTCTGCCATCTCATCGCATATCTGCTCTGCGTAATTAGTATGTTGTTCTGTTGCCGGTACGACAACAAATTCGTTTTCTTTCATGTATTTTGAAGAAAAAAATCCGGCTTTGAGGCGGAAAAAAGACTACGTTTTTAGTCTTTCGTTTTGTGAATAAAATCAATGATTTTGGGAACCGGAAAGAATTAACCGGTCAATATGAGGTTGATGCCAAGATCAAGTCCGCGGCATAAAGGGTCGTCGGAACCGCAATACTAACTTTTCAGTGCTGAAATTACTACGTACACAACCTGCCTGATAAGCCGCGTGGCCCACAGTTCCTGTGTGTGTCTGGTAGTTTAAACTATTCATCTTTAATAGTATGGGTGTTTCTAATTATTAATACAAATAACAGAGAAAAACTCGAATAATACAAGGGATGGGGGTTAAAATTACAATTTGGTAACATGGCAAGAAGTTGTAAGTTTTAAGTAGTAGGTTATAAGTCTCTAAACGCTGCGTATAATTTTACAGCCATGACTGTCGCTGTGCAAAACTTACAACTTATAACCTACAACTTAAAACTCAATTACTGCTTCGCAAACGTCAAATTAATATACGCTGTTTGCCCGCCAGATAACATTACCGGAGTTTTAAAAACTGCTGTTCCGCCTGCGATATCACCGAACTCAAGTGAATATCCTGTATCTACATCTTTAGCTTTCTGACCATCCATCAGTTTCTTAAATTGAAAGGTTCGCATTGCTGTCGTCTTATTAACCGACCAATAAATTGGTTGAACAGCGCCATTAGTTAAGCTAATTGAACCCGTACCACCCCCGTTCAGATCCCAGGTACTGCCCTGAAAATCCTGAGCATTGGCCATATCGAATACTTTTCCTGCAGAAGTACCCGCCGGGAAGCCTTGCATAGCCACATTTGTTACCATCCATTTTCCGGAAACATCTCCCCGGGAGACAGTAGGAGTTGTCATTGTTGTCTTAGGAGAGCAAGCCGCGAAGACCGCCACGAAACCTAAAATTAAGGTGCTTTTGATTATTGCTTTCATGATTAATAGTTTAATTTAGGGATAGTTAGCAGAAACGATGCCAAAGGAGGAACGGTTGAGAACTGAAAACTAAAAATTAAAAATCGAATAAGGCTATTGCTCCTTAGAGTCGGACTGAAATTAGAATGCTCATATAAACATTTCGCTATTGTGCACGAATCTCCGCCCGGCCATATAACTGGTAACAAATGGGAATCAAAAACAAACCTTATAATCTCCTGCTTTATTGCGGACTACTGCTGTTAATAATTTCGTTTTTCGTGACCAAGCCTTACGGGGAGCTTAACCTTAGCGATACGTATTTTATAACACCCCTGGCTCCTTTTATTCAATTCGCTGCAGGCATTTTAATCACTATCTGGATCATTTATCTGTTCACAGCACGCTTCTTAAACTCGATCAAATTAACATGGATCCATGTGCTGCTTACATTAGCCGGAGCTGTAACATTTATTATATCGATCACCACGGGAATGACAACCTCTGTCGGAATTGAAGGCAGCACAATAGAATCCACAGGTTTCACCGTCAGTATTTTAAGTCCCGTCATCCTAGCGGTACCTGGACAACTGCTCTATTTTATTAATCTCGCCTTAGGACTATTCAGGAAGTAGAGCTTTAAAGCTGCAACCGTTGAGGGCTGCTGTTTTCATCAGGATTCAGTACGTTCGATTATGCCTGTGAAACAAAATGAAAATATTGTTGCAGATAATACTGTAATAAATAAGATTTACCACATCAGATCACATAAAGTGATGCTGGATAGTGATCTCGCAGAGCTTGCCGGCTAAAGGCACCCCTCAATTGCTAACCAGACTATTGTACAAACATTACCTTCCCCTCATTGCTCTGCATAAGAGCCTGGGCAAGAGCATTGCTTATGGAAACATATTCGAGGTACGTTATCCGTTTTGCAACCCACAGCGAATTTAATGCATACATACTCACGAATGAGTTGGGATGATCCTTAATAAACTGCACAGCTTTTTCTTTGCCTTGCTCGTTCATTTCTCTAATGGCTGATTGGACTTCATATGGCAAATCATTTATATCGTTTATTGTCCGCTGGCTTACTAAGGTTCCTGAGGCAGGTCCTCCTCTGCCTTGCGACATGGTACCACTTGGTGGCATTGATCCGGCCGGCACGGCTACTACCCGGGTGGTCTGAGTCACGGTGACTTTGCCTGGTTGAGTGAAACGTTGACCGGCCATAAGTTTGTCGAAGTCTTTTTTATCTGACGTAGCCGGGCTTCCCGTTATGATTGCATTATAAAGCATCTGTTTTCCGGCAACCATGAGGTTCCCGGGTTCAAGGAAGAAATTAACGTGATTCTGAGCAGTAGTTTTTTTGTTCGGCTCGTGTATACTGATACTCGCCGGCCTCGGTTCATCTATTTTCCCTTTGAACGCAAAATTACCACCTACAATAGAAACAGAATCTTTTACTATTCCGGTGAGTCCCTTGTACTGGAGATAGGCCATCGCGCCGGAAGGATATTTTTTAACGGAACCAGTGATCATGTACTCCTTATCCTGCGCAAGCAGTGTAATGGAAAAACATAGGAATAAGGCGAGGGAGAATGTAAAGTTGTATTTCATAAGGCTTTAGTTAGATGTACCTAAATATACAAATTGGCGCGTTAACTGCAAAAGGGATTCAGGAGGTCGATATATACGAACAGTTTGCGGTTGTCCCGACCTAAGGAAAAACTTCCGACTTTCTATCTTGGTTCTTGGTTCTTGATACGTGGCTCTATTTACGCCGAATTCCTCTCCGCATTAATAATCCCGAAAGAACATCTCATCACCAGTTTCTCGAATATTTTCATTTCTGCCGCATCAGCCTTACTTCCTTTTTCGCGGATCATGGTTAAGGCATACTGCTGAATTGTTATCAGCGGAAGTTCAATGCGCTGACGCATTTGAATTGACAGCTGGTCGGTTTCCCTTTCTGCCATGAGTTCTGATTTTCCAGTAAGCAGGAGGGTGTACTTCTTTGTGCGTTCATATTCGTCATGGAACATGTTCCATAGCACTCCATATTTGGGATGATTTGAAAGATATGCTGTCAGCGGAAAGAAGCACTTGCTCATCGCCATTTCGCAATTTCCCATCAGCGTGCGGAAATACAGGGAGTTCTGGTAGAGATCCATGATCTGATCCCACTTTCCTTCTTTCTCCAGTTTCTGAAAGGCCAGACCAACGCCGTAATAACCGGGAATATTTTGTTTAAGCTGGCTCCATGCACCCACATAAGGTACTGCGCGAAGATCATTCAGATTGAGCTTTCCCGCTTTACGTTTTGAAGGCCGGCTTCCAATATTTGCTTCGGCATAATAACGCAGCGGGCTGGCAAAGTTTAGGTATTCCAGAAAATCAGGGTTTTCCTTTAGCACAATAAATGCCTCATAGCTCTCATCAGATAGATCCTGCAGTAATTGTTCTTCAGATTTGCTCATCGTCGTCGTCCTGGAGGAGAACAGTCCATTACTGATCCCCGCGTGCATCAGCTGCTCCGTGTTGTATCGCGCAGCTTCCCTGGTGCCAAAATTGGAGCTGATCGTTTGTCCCTGTATCGTCAACTGGATTTCCTTGTTTGCTATGTTCTGTCCCATCGAGGCGTAAAACTGGTGAGTCTTGCCTCCTCCGCGAGCTGGCGGACCGCCCCTGCCGTCGAAGAACACAACCTCTACGTCGTATTCTCTGGAAATACGAGTTAATTCTTCCTTGGCTTTGTAGATACTCCAGTTAGCCATCAGGTAACCGCCGTCCTTGGTTCCATCAGAGAAGCCAAGCATGATGGTCTGCGTTTTATTTCTGCGTTTTAAATGCTCCTGATATGCCTCATTCTGATAAAGAACAGTCATCGCTTTAGCTGCATTTCTCAGATCGCCGATAGTTTCGAACAATGGAACAAAGTCAATGCTTAAATGCTCCTTTTTCCACCCGGACATCAAAAATAAGCCGTAAACCTCCATCACATCTACTGCACTGGTTGTATGGCTTATAATGTACCGATGACAGCCCTCTATACCGTTAAACTTCTGGGCAGTTTTAATAGCCAGCAGCGTTTCAAAAGCATCTTTGGCAATGTCGGTATCGACTACCAATGAATTTATATTTTGTAAAGCCTTGATCTTTGCTTCCGGCGAAAGGGTTTTATAGTTCTTAGGTAATACAGTAGTTTTATCTGCAATCAGCTCCACCAATTCGGAATGAATAGAACTGTCTTGCCGCACGTCCAGCGAAGCAAAAAATAACCCGAACAAATTCACTTTATTCAGCAGGTTATTCACCTTGCTGAGGAATAAGCTATTGTGCTTTGCTATAAGGATATCTCTGATCTCTATCAGCGTACTTACAATTTCTTCTTTTGAAAGGTCTGCTTTGTAACCCGGTATGAACAAATTATTGTAAAGGCGCTCTTCCAAAGTAGCAAGTAGGGTATCTACTCCCTGGAATGTAAGACGCCCCTTAAGCAGGCGGACTTCCCGGTAATAACATTTGATGATGCTTCCTCTTAAGGCCTCGGCAACTCTTAAGGTTGTATCGGCTTTTACAAAAGGGTTTCCATCCCGGTCGCCTCCCGGCCAGAATCCCATCCTGATCAATTGATTTTGCCCTTTAACCGCATCAGGAAAAGCACTGTGAAGAAAGGAAAGAATATTACCCGCTGAATGATAAAATACATTCTCGAGGAACCAGATCAGGTTAACAGCCTCATCATATGGAGTTGGTTTTTTCTTGTTGAAGAAAGGGGTTTTCCCCAGCTGCTGCAGATAAGTATTTACCAGTACAGTGTCGTCTTTTTGAAGGGCTTTCCCGAGGTCATGTATGATGCCCAGCACGGCACTTGGATAGAACTGGTTTGGATGGGCAGTTAGCACCATCCTTACGGAAAAATCTTTCAGCTTTCCGGACAGTTGCTTCTCAGCGTTATTTTGGATCACCTCCGTTTGAAGCTGCTTTAAGGTACCGGAGCCATTCATATCGTGCGTTGCACTGAATGCCGCATCTTCCAAAGCATCAAACAGCACTACCTGCCGTTCCGAATACTGGATAAACCGGAACAGAAGATCTAACTGATCTTTTTCGTCCCGGTAGCTGGTATACTGGCGAAAGAACGACTCGATGATGTCTGCAGGGCTTTGCTCATTCTTGAAACCTTCTTCGCAATGCAAAAGAAATAAGGAAAGAAGAATGCCGGTCTTTTCTACACGATGGAAGGGCAGAGAGGTAAATAAACTGTTATACATCTCAAACTTGGTTCCAACCAAATTTCTAAACTCTGCCAGGGTACTGTTCATAATATTTTAACTAAACCAAAAAACGTAATGCGCAAAAGTGGGAAAAATATGGGAGAAGAAGGAAGAAAGGCAAGGAACAATCGAGCTAAAAATTCAAACGAAAGTTCCGGGAACAAATTCAGATGTGAGGTCAGAAATTCCTAGCAATGATAGGATCAAATGATAGCATCTAATGAGGCCACGTTAGCAGTTCCCCACCCAAACCCCAACAAAATTTATTTTATCTCCGAATTCCTGCTGACATACTGTTGTCACCAGCCGCTCATACTTTTGATATATAAACTAAAAATCAAACGTATGAACACCCTGGAAATGACAGAAAAAATCAATGCAATCATCACAACAGAAGAGCTGGCAGCACACTGGAGCGGCCATCGTGGATTAACTCGCAAGTTGATCGAAGCCTTTCCTGAAAAAGAATTTTTTGAGTATTCTATTGGCGGAATGAGGCCAGCGGCCCAACTCATCCAGGAAATGATGGATGTAAGCACCGGTGGAGTCCGCGAAATGGCCGGAGGAGTAGCAGGTGATGTTGCCGGTCATGCCGTTACGGCTACGAGCAAAGCTGAAGCTCTTGAGATCTGGGATAAAAACACTGCGGAGCTTCTCGAGAATCTGGTAAAAATTCCGGTTGACAAATTTCATGACAGGATATTGTCGTTCGGGCAATATGAAGGCACGATCTGGGGAAACATCTTCTATTTCCTGGACAATGAAATTCATCACCGGGCGCAGGCTTATGTTTACTTAAGAAGTCTTGGGGTTGAGCCTCCGGCGTTCTGGGACAGATACTAATTGAGTGGAGAGTTGAAAGCTGAAAACTGAAAGTTCTGCAACCGCACCATACGGGGTTGTTTACTGAACAGTGAGGTTGCTTACTGAATAGAGAGGTTGTTTACTTAAAAAGTGAGATTGCTTCGTTTCACTCGCAATGACATTGTCGCTTTTTAATAGTAAGGGGCAGACGAGGCTGCGTCTCGTCTGCCCCTTACTCCC
>NZ_JBBJNI010000072.1:0-19640 GCF_037719425.1 Daejeonella sp.
TGCCCAGGAAAACCGGCAAGGAGCGTATTCAAATTACTGCCCTGCAAGCGGGCATTATCGAAGAAATCAAGCCCGGCTATGTGTTAAAAGATTGGACTGCAGACCGGCTTTGCCGGGTGTGTTTGCTGATGCATCTGGATCCCTTAGATCAGGATAGATATTTCAGAACTATAGAGAGCCTTTTTCTTGCAGCGGAAATGTCGGAGTTGGTCGCCCTTTATTCGGCACTTCCAGTTTTAGCTCATCCTGAAATTTGGAAGATGCGCTGTGCTGAAGGTATTCGTAGTAACATCTCAACTGTCCTTGAGGCGTTGATGTACGGCAATCCATATCCTGCAGGACATCTTGACGAAAAAGCATGGAACCAGTTAGTGATGAAGGCATTTTTTACGGATAAAGATGTTAACCGGATTTACGGTTTCGATGAACGGGCTAATGCAGAACTGGCGCTTATTATTTCAGATTACGCTCACGAAAGATGGGCTGCTGGTAGAAGCGTAAATCCCTTGCTGTGGAGATCAACAGCAAAATTTATTGACACTCGCCTTCGAAGTGATCTTGAGAAAGTTCTTTCGGAAGGGGAATTGAAAGAGAAACAGGCAGCCGCGCTTGCTATATATAATTCCAATTCACTTGAAGCTAAAGAGCTTCTGAGGAATTATAGCGAATTAGTTTCGGCAATTAAGAAGAAGGAATTAACCTGGGATAAGGTTTAGGGATAAGGCTTAGCGTGTTCAAAACACCTAACACCTAGCACCTAATCCCTAAACAATATTAAATATATATAACATGTGCTGTACACATTCTTTTGAAGATAGAAAGCCCGTTGCAGCTGCTTCGGAAAAGCTAGATCTGGAGGTCATAAAAGGGATGAAGTTTTTTGATCCTCACGTTCATATGACTTCAAGAACTACGGATGACTATCAGGCTATGGCCGATGCCGGAATTGTGGCTTTGATAGAACCGGCATTCTGGTTAGGGCAGCCGCGAACAGGGATTGATAGCTTCCGGGATTATTATAGCAGTTTGGTTGGCTGGGAGAGATTTCGGTCGTCTCAGTTTGGCATAAAGCATTATTGTACCATTGGGCTTAATTCGCGTGAAGCAAATAATGAAAAGCTTGCTGAAGAGGTAATGGAATTGCTACCACTATTTATTTATAAAGAAGGTGTGGTTGGTATTGGTGAGATTGGTTTCGACGACCAAACAGCCGCAGAAGAAAAATATTACCGGGCACAGCTGGAGCTCGCCAAGGAATCGGGCCTGCCAGTACAAATCCATACCCCGCACCGCGATAAGAAAAGGGGAACCCAACGAAGCATGGATATTGCTATTGAGCATGGGCTTGATCCGTATAAAGTAATTGTCGATCATAACAATGAGGAAACCGTCAAAGAGGTCCTTGACAAAGGTTTTTGGGCAGCGTTTACAATATATCCATTCACCAAAATGGGAAATGAACGCATGGTTGAAGTAGCTAAACAATATGGTCCGGAGAGGATAATGATCAATTCAGCTGCAGACTGGGGTATTAGTGATCCGGTGGCTGTACCAAAGACGGCAGCCTTGATGAAAATTAAAGGAATCAGTGAAGAAGCAATAAAGCTGATCACGTATTCCAATGCGATTAAGGCATTCGCCCAAAGCGGACAGATCGATGAAAAGGACTTCACCAGCCCGGGTTCGGTAGATCAAAGCCAAAAGTTTGAGGGTAATACGGTCCTGCGTGGCGGTCAACAGCCCCGAACCGATAAATCGTCTATTATTATAAGCTAAGTTGGCCAAGATCCATACCTACCTGCGTTTAGTTCGCCCGGCGAATATCGTAACATCGGTTGCAGATGTGCTGGCTGGTATCGCTATATCGGGATATTTTTTGAATGGAAATATAAATTATAGCTCAGTTTTACTTTTGTGTGTCTCCACTGTTGGCTTGTATTCTGGAGGCATAGTTTTCAATGATGTTTTCGATGCAGATCTCGATAAAATAGAACGTCCGGAACGAGCTATTCCCAGCGGAGATATCGGGATCGGCGAAGCCTGGATTCTTGGCTCTATCCTCCTGATAATTGGAGTAATATCTGCTCTTAGCTTCAGCTTGTTTTCTGGTATGATCGCCCTGGCTATTGCAATCGCAGCGCTGATCTACAATAAGTTTAGTAAACATTACTCGTTTCTTGGTCCGTTGAATATGGGTTTATGCCGGGGAATGAATTTATGGCTTGGGTTAAGTATCCTTTCTTATAGCTTCAATCAGTGGCAGATCCTTGGAATTATCCCGCTGATCTATATTTTTTCTATCACGATGATCAGCCAGGGAGAAGTGCATGGGGGTAATATAAGAAACCTTTATATTGGCGGAGGCTTATATCTTATTGTGATCTGTTTTATTTTAACGGCTTCACGAATTCAAGATAACATGCTGCTAACTTTATTGTTTCTGCTGCCTTTCGCCTATATGATCCTTTCCCCATTATTTAATGCAATTGAAGATCCCGTAGGGAAAAACATTGGAAAGGCGGTGAAAGCGGGAGTGATTTCACTGATCCTAATGGATGCAGCATGGGCAGCCGCTTTTGGCTCCGTTTACGCAGCAATTGGGATCGCCTGTCTTTTGCCAATTTCTATTTGGCTGGCTAAACGTTTTGCCGTTACTTAGCGGATAATTATTTTATCATTTAATTTACAGGCTCATCCGGAAAAATTCCGGCTCTGATTTGCTCTTAATATGGAACACCTTCAGCAGTCTTTTAATATAAAATTCGAATACAAAGTTTATTTCACTTCGGGCCTTTTTGATGTTTCTAATAGGCTTTTTAGTGATTTTATAAGTGACAAAGGATCGCCTGAAATTCCCCGAAAGATACTTTTCGTGTTAGATCAGGGCGTGATAGATGCAGGAACTGATGTCGTTTCCCAGGTGAAGGATTATTTTGCCCAGTACTCTTCTATAAAGCTTGTTCAGGATTTCATTATCGTTCCGGGCGGAGAGGTTGTAAAGAATGATACCAGGTATTTTGACATGATCCTGGAAGCAGTTAATACTCATAAGGTGGACCGCCATTCTTACATCGCTGCAATTGGCGGTGGATCCGTTCTGGATCTCGTCGGATATGCTGCGGCAGTATCTCATAGAGGCATAAAACATATTCGCATTCCGACTACAGTTCTGTCACAAAATGACTCGGGAGTTGGTGTGAAAAACGGCATAAACTATTTCGAAAAGAAGAATTTTTTGGGAACTTTTGCTCCACCGGTTGCGGTGTTTAATGATGATCTATATCTTAAGACTCTGGATGACCGTGACTGGCGGTCTGGAATTTCTGAAGCCATTAAGGTTGCACTGATTAAAGACCCGGCTTTTTTTGTCTGGCTTGAGGGTAATGCCCGCTCCCTTTCATCCAGGGATTTGACAGCTATGAATTATCTGGTTCACCGTTGTGCCGACCTGCACATGCAGCACATCGCTGGCCGTGATCCGTTCGAAACGGGGTCATCAAGGCCTCTGGATTTTGGTCACTGGAGTGCCCATAAACTTGAACAACTTTCGAATTTTGAAGTTTTGCATGGTGAAGCTGTCGCGATGGGCATGGCGCTGGATACTGTGTATTCAAATCTGTGCGGCCGTTTGTCTGATGATGAAACAGACAGAATTATTGGCCTCTTGAAAGAATTTGGCTTTGAATTAACTCATCCTCTAATGGAAGTTGAAGGAGAGGATAGTGCTATTCTGCGCGGACTCGAAGAGTTTCGGGAACACCTTGGCGGAAGGCTAACTATTATGCTTCTTGATAAAATTGGCGCAGGAACTGAAGTTCACGAAATCGATGCAGAGCTCCTGAAACAAGCAGGAAAGAAACTTAAAGCATATCAATGAAACTTACTGCAGGACATTTAACATATTGCACCAATATTCATGCGGGAGAATCGTGGACGGATCATTTTGAGTCGCTTAAAGAAAAGTTTCCGCTAATAAAAGAAAAGGTTTCGCCAGACCGGCAAATGGGTATTGGCTTAAGACTATCCAATACCGCGAGTATTGAGCTTCAGCATAAAGAAAAGCTGGAAGAGTTTAAATCCTGGTTAAAGGAGAATGATGCCTATGTTTTTACAATGAATGGCTTTCCTTACGGGAACTTCCACCACGCTGTTGTTAAAGACCAGGTGCATGCGCCAGACTGGACGACCGACGAAAGATTAGATTACACATTGCGTTTATTTGATATACTGGCTGAACTGCTTCCTGCAGGTATGGATGGCGGTGTATCGACATCCCCATTAACCTACAGATATTGGTATACATCTAAGAAAGAATTGTCGGAAGCGACCAGAATCGCTACAGACAATGTTGTTTTAATACTGGAGAAATTAATTCATCATAAGAATAACCGGGGTGTGATCATGCACCTGGATATAGAACCAGAACCTGACGGCTTGTTGGAGACCGGGCGGGAATTTATCGATTGGTATCAAAATGTACTTTTACCTGCAGCAAAGGATATACTTAGCGCCAGGCTCACTCTTTCCGATGAAGAGATAGTAAACGCTGCTAGAGAACATATTTGCCTTTGCTACGACGTTTGTCATTTTGCGATTGGATATGAACCACATCCGAAAATAATAAACGAGCTGTTTGAAAATAAAATACGGGTTGGGAAGATCCAGATCAGTGCTGCATTAAAGTCAGATCTGCCATCAGAAGCGGCCTCACGAGATCTAATTTCTGATGCTTTCTCAAAATTCAATGAACCAACTTATTTGCATCAGGTTGTAGCAATGAAACATGATCAGGATTTAATACGTTATCGTGATCTCCCGGAGGCATTAGATGATATTCAAAATTCAGAAGTTAAGGAGTGGCGTGCTCATTTTCATGTTCCTGTCTTCCTTGAAGATTTGGGCTTGTTAAAATCTACCCAATCTGATATTGTGGAAGTACTGAGAATTCAAAGTGCACAGCCCTTTACTGCCCATCTTGAAGTGGAAACCTATACCTGGGAAGTTTTGCCGGATACGCTAAAGGCGCCAATTGAGCAGTCTATTAGCAGGGAATTAAATTGGGTTAGAGAAGTGTTAGAATAGAGTCAGGAACGTATACTGACGAACAAACGCAAAGGAATCAAAGCGGGGGAGACGCTTATAGCTCAAGCAGAATTATGAATAAAACAGTTGTCATCGATGTTGTAGGCCTTTCCTCTTCGATAATTGGAGATCATACTCCGTTCCTTAAAGAATATATAGCCGGCAAAAACCTGGTGAATATTGAACCAGTTTTTCCCGCAGTAACAACATCTGCTCAGTCGACTTATGTAACAGGTAAATGGCCGGATACCACAGGGATTGTAGGGAATGGCTGGTACGATCATGCAGATTGCGAGATAAAATTCTGGAAGCAGTCAAACAAGCTGGTGGCAGGGGAAAAGATTTGGGAGAAGGCAAAAAAGGAAGATCCATCGTTTACCTGCGCTAAGATGTTCTGGTGGTATAATATGTATTCATCTGCTGATTATGCGGTAACACCCCGTCCAAATTATCTTGCCGACGGAAGAAAAATGCCGGATTGTTATTCACAACCCCCAGAACTGCGAGATATCCTTCAGGAGAAGCTGGGACAGTTTCCATTGTTTCAATTTTGGGGCCCGGGGGCTAATATCAAGTCGACACAGTGGATAGCAGATGCATCAATAATTACAGATGAGCTTTATGACCCGACGCTTACGCTAATCTATCTTCCGCACCTGGATTATTGTCTTCAGAAATTCGGCCCTGATCTTTCAAAGATCCACCGGGAATTGAACGAAATTGATCAAGTGCTTAAAAAGCTTGTCTCATTTTATGAAAAAAGGGGTGCGGAAGTAGTAATTCTCTCAGAATATGGAATATCGCCGGTCAATAATCCTATCCATATTAACAGGGTGTTCCGGGAAAATGATCTCCTGAATATTCGCATTGAGAGAGGACTGGAGCTTCTGGACGCCGGCGCTTCCAAAGCTTTTGTAGTCGCCGACCATCAGGTTGCACATGTCTATATCAATGACCAATCGGTCAAAGAAAAAGTCAGGGCTTTGCTGGAAACTATTCCAGGAATCGAGCTTATTCTTAATAAAGAAGAGCAGAAGGCGCACCATATCAATCATGAGCGCTCCGGGGACCTGGTTATCATGGCTGACAAGGACAGCTGGTTCACGTATTATTTCTGGCTTGATGATGCAAAAGCTCCGGATTATGCACGGTGTGTCGATATTCATAAGAAACCTGGATACGATCCGGTAGAGATGTTTATGAGCTCGAAGCTGAGAGCCGGATACAAATTATTGAAAAAGAAAGCTGGGTTTCGATATGTGATGGATGTGATCCCACTCGATGCTAATCTTATCAAAGGATCCCATGGACGTTTCCAGGTTGAAGCGCAGTACAAACCAGTATTTCTTTCCCGATATAAGCATCAGAAGGACAATATTTCCGCACCGGAAGTATTTAATACCATATGGAACATATTGAAAGGCTGAATGGCTGGAAAGTTCTAAGCACTAACTGGAACTTGATCTAAAATCGCTGGAAAGTATTTGATGGCAAGAGGACCAAAGTGGTTGCCATTCAGAAGAAGAGTACTGTTCATGCCTGCGAGATAGTATAGACAAATATTTTAAGCAAATAAAACAATGATATGCGAGAACTAACCAAGCAAATAGGAATTTTATGTCTTCTTCTCAACTTCTGGTCGTGCGTGGGTTCATCCATTCGCACTGCTAATGATGCAACCGGAACGTACCAGGCCGATCTGATTGTATACGGGGGCACTTCTGCTGCAATTACTTCTGCTGTGCAAGCCGCCCGAATGGGCAAGAGCGTGCTCGTGGTTTCACCCGATACCCATCTGGGTGGCCTGTCGTCGGGAGGTTTGGGCTTTACCGACACGGGCAACAAGCAAGTAATTGGCGGACTGGCCAGAGAGTTTTACCACCGGATCTACCTTCATTATCAGAAAAACGATTCCTGGCATTGGCAAAAGAAGGAAGAGTACGGCAACAAAGGGCAGGGAACACCGGCCATTGATGGGGCCGAGCGCACCATGTGGATATTTGAACCACATGCTGCTGAGTCCGTTTTTGAAGACCTGGTGAAGGAACACGGGATTAAAGTTTTCCGTGATGAGTGGCTAAATCGGGAGAACGGAGTTAAAAAAGAAAATGGCCGGATCACCTCTATTAAGACTCTTAGCGGCAAGACGTTTCGTGGCAAAATGTTCATCGACGCTACCTATGAGGGCGATTTGATGGCAGCGGCCAAGGTTAGTTATCACGTGGGCCGGGAGGCCAACAGTGTATACGGTGAGACCTGGAACGGCATCCAGGTTGGTGTGCTGCACCACGGTCACCATTTCAAGACCGACATCAGCCCATACAAAATCATTGGCGATCCTACCAGCGGACTACTACCGCTCATATCAGCGGATAATCCTGGAGTAAAGGGCGCTGGCGACAAGAAACTGCAGGCCTATTGCTTCCGCATGTGCCTGTCCAACAATCCTGATAACAGGGTGGCTTTCCCACGGCCCGAGGGATACGATCCCAAGCAGTATGAATTGCTGGTTCGGGTATTTGATGCTGGCTGGAATGAGTTGTTCAATAAATATGACCCAATTCCGAACCGCAAGACCGATACCAATAACCACGGCCCCGTCAGCACCGACTACATCGGTATGAATTACGACTATCCCGAAGCTTCCTACGAACGGCGTCAGGAGATTGTTAAAGCGCATGAAACCTACCAAAAGGGTCTGATGTACTTTATGGCCAATGACCCTCGTATACCCGCCAAGGTGCAGCAGGAACTACGTCAATGGGGTTTAGCAAAGGATGAGTTCAAAAATAATGGAAACTGGCCTCACCAGATCTATGTGAGGGAGGCTAGGCGAATGATTAGTGATTATGTAATGACTGAGCATGAGACCTTGAGTAAGCGGCCGGTACCTCAACCGGTGGGTATGGGCTCTTATACTCTTGATTCGCATAATATTCAGCGATACGTAAAGCCCGACGGCTTTGTACAGAATGAGGGCGACATTGGTGTAGGGGCCCCTATGCCCTACCAAATTGGATACGGAGCTATTATCCCGAAAAAAGAAGAGTGCCAGAACCTTCTCGTACCAGTGTGTCCTTCCAGCTCTCATATCGCTTTCGGATCGATCAGGATGGAGCCGGTGTTCATGATCCTGGGTCAAAGTGCGGCGACGGCAGCTGTGCAAGCCATTGACAGGGGGGTATCTGTTCAGGATGTAGATTATGAGCAGCTAAAAGTGCAGCTGCTGAAGGATAATCAGAAGCTTAACGCACCGGCATCGAAACTGTAGGATAAACTATGAAGAGAATCGTTGGTAGCGATATCACGGTCCTTAAGTTCTACGACTCCTAAATTCATGTCGAAGCATTTACATCCTGATCAATTAAAAAATTACAAAGGCAGCTTCTGTATTCTCAATTATTTTTGTAAGATTTAACTGTTAGTCTGAAAGACAGATTATTTCTTAAACTCAATTTGTAAATGCGTAAGTTATTTCTAATAATTCTCTCGATTGTAAATATCCAGATTCTTATAGCACAAACCACTGATCCGGCTTACGCTATTATTATTAAAGGCGGACATGTAATGGATCCGAAAAACAATGTTGATGGGATAATGGATGTTGCTATCAACAAAGAAGGAAAGATTGCTGCGGTGTCAAAGAATATTGATCCTAAAACAGCAACCCGGGTTTTAAACGCAAAAGGACTAGTCGTTATTCCTGGTATTATTGATATGCATACCCATAATTTTGCAGGAGTTGAGCCTGATCGATATTTACGAAATAGTTATTATGCAAATATGCCTGATGGGTTTACATTCCGTGTGGGTGTAACTACAGTTGTGGATGCTGGAAGTGCCGGCTGGAAAACCTTTGAAAAGTTTAAAGATCAAACAATCGACAGATCAAGAACACGGGTTCTCGCCTTTCTAAATATTGTGGGAGAGGGTATGCCTGGTGGCTCCTTTGAGCAAAACAATGATGACATGGATGCACGTAAATCTGCAGAAATGGCAACCAGGTACAGGAACCTTATCGTAGGATTCAAAATCGCGCATTATAACAAACCAGACTGGGTGCCCATTGACCGCGCTATAGAAGCGGGAAAAATGTCGGGAAACCTCCCTGTTATTGTGGACTTCGGTGGTGGAGGATTGTCATTAGAAGAATTAACGATGAAGAAATTCCGGCCGGGTGATATCTATACGCATACTTATGGGGGAGGCGGTGCCGGGCGTGAAGGGATAACAGATTCGGTTACCAGGCGACTGCGTCCGTTTGTTTTTGAAGCACAAAAAAGAGGAGTTATATGGGATGTAGGACACGGGGCAGCAAGCTTTTCCTTCTCTCACGCTATACCTGCAAGTAAGGCAGGCTTCTGGCCCGATGTTATCAGTACCGATCATCATGGAGGAAGTATGAACTCGGCAATGAAAGACATTCTGAACGTTATGACTAAAATGAGAGCACTTGGTATGAGTGTTCCAGCTATTATAAATTCAGTAACCTGGAAACCTGCTCAGGTTATTCACCATGAAGAATTAGGAAATTTATCAGTTGGTTCAGAAGGGGATGTAACCGTACTCCGTATTCGTAAAGGGAAATTCGGGGTCTATGATCAGATGGGCGAGAAAGTTTCTGCTAAGGAGAAGTTTGAAGCAGAAGCTACTATAAAGGGCGGAAGAGTGTTTTATGATCTGAACGGATTAACCACCCCGATCCCAAGAGTTGCAAACGGGCTACCGGCCCTCTAAATTTAGGAATTTAATGAAGTGCAGGATACAGATTTGGGATAATACATCGTTTTATTAGTTATACAAATGATGTGTTAAACACGAAGTGTGGTAGGAATATGGGAAAGCTAAAGTTTGTATTAATCGTTACTTGTGGAAGTATTCTCGCTTTTTCCTTTAATGTGAAATATACAGGTATCCAGGAACCGTGGAAAGCTCCTGCTGCAGCTGACACCCTGGTTAGCCCCTATCTGATCGAACCGCTGACCTTGCCTCAGGGCCAGGAGATCTATACGATTTATTGTGCTTCATGCCATGGACATCAGGGTATGTCGGATGGGACTGCGACAAATAATCTGAAGGTCAAACCATTGAAATTCCAGGATAAAAAGGTTAGCTCCCAAACGAACGGTGCGATATTCTGGAAGATCCGTGAAGGTCGTGGCGAAATGCCATCGTTTAGAGATGTTCTTTCGGATGAGCAAAAATGGCAGATGGTGGAATATATACGCGATATATCCAAACCTTACGAGGAGCAATTGAATCCATTGAAGGCCAGGCATTGAGTTGTTTACCCGCCTAGATATCGAACCGATCTCGGAGGCTATCACTAAAAGATCTGCCGGAGCTTACTTTGGTGTTTTCTTTGTCTGACAGCAAGAATACCAGTGAGCCATTAAAGCTCTTCCTGATCTCCTTTATTTTATCGGTGTTTATAATAGAACCCCGATGTATACGGACGAAATTGTCCGGTAATCTTTCTTCCAAACCTGCCAGTGTGAAATCTGTAAGATGACTATTTCCATCTGCTGTTCGCAGAAAAATGTACTTGTCCTCGGCTTCAATGTGAACTATATCTTCCAATTTAATCAGTAGTATCTTATCACCAATCTTTACAGTTAATGTTCTAAGCTCCTTTTTAGGCTTAAGATGATCAATCAAGGATTGCAGCGAAGCGAAATCCGGACTCAATGTCTTGTAGAGTCTGAGTTTTTTTACGCTTTTTTCTAAGCGGTCTTTTTCTACAGGCTTCAGCAAATAATCAACGGAGTTTTCTTCAAAGGCTTTAATCGCGTATTGATCATAAGCTGTTGTGAAAATCACTTTCGGCTGGTGCGTTAAGCGGCCTAACATCTCAAATCCGTTAAGCAGCGGCATTTCAATATCGAGAAAGATCAGCTCCGGTTTATGCTCTTCAACGAGGTCCAGCCCCTCCTGTCCATTGGAAGCTTCAGCCATGATTTGAAAGAACTCAAATGGCTTCAATAACCTAATCAAGCGCTTGCGGGCAAGCTCTTCATCGTCAATTATGATACATGTAATTGAATCCATATTAGTTCATCATTGGCAAAGTGATCCGAATAGATTTTTCCGGGGTATTTATAAATTCAATTTCGTAGCCATCCTGATAAAGCAGACTCAGCTTATCGAATGTGCTTTGCAATCCGTACCCGGCATTTAGTTCTTCAGGGAATGCTACCCCGTTGTCAGCTACGGTAAGTATTAACTTTGTGCCGCTGCTCACGACCCTTACATGCAGAATCGCATCTTTCATCTTATCTGCAAGGCCGTGTTTTAGTGCATTTTCAACTAAGGGTTGTATTAAGAACCTGGGGATTTGTTTGTCGAGAACAGAATCGTCAGCCTCTGTAATAAAGGTTATGCGGTCACCAAAGCGAATCTTTTCGATATCAAAATATGTATTGACAACTTCGATCTCTTCCCGTACCGTTGCGAAATTTTCCTGTTGTGAATTAATGCTGTATCGAAATAATTTGGAAAGCTTAAGCGTCATATCTTCAGCCTTTTCAGCATCTTCATGTATTAAAACTGCAATTGAATTTAAAGAATTGTATAAAAAATGAGGATTGATCTTCGACTGCAATGTTTGAAGTTCGGCCTGAGTTTTCAGCTGTTTTAATTTAATTACTTCCAGCTCCTGTTGGGATATCGTCAGCGCATATTTTGACTTTTGAGTTTCATAGATAAATAAGATACTGCAAACCATCACTGCTATCGTAAGATTAAAAGCTAATTGATCAGGGTGGCCTAAGAATACATACGGTTCGCCCCAGAATTGCCAGAGAAGGATATATGATAACTCTGTTCCGATAATCATGCCAAGCACACAGCCGCCATAATAAGTTATGATAGGTAGCCATTTGCCATGCAGATTTTTCGACAGAATATATTTAGCAAAGCAAATGACATTTGAAATAGAAAGCGAAATAACTATGCTAAACATGTAGGTAGCCATCATGTGCGGAAACCTGATTCTGAACTCTGAAAAAACGAATACGAAGATGTTTATAATGGATCCGATGATAAATCCAATCAAAAGGCCCTGCATGTTGATGCCAGCCCAATGAGAGGGCATATTTTTTAGTGATCTGATCATAGTCTCTTTACTAATTTACCTTAATGACTTTACTAACTTGCTAAATATTTTAAAGGGTTATCCGGGACTTGCGCTTTTTAGGTAAGATGACACTTATTGGCATTGGGCAAGCAGCATTTTCGCGCGCTCATTCCCCCAGCTTGGTGCCAGGTCTGCGATGGCTTTGTATGTATCGTATTTTTTAACAGCTTCCTCCAGTAGTTTTTTGGCTGCAGACTTGCCACCCCCAAAGGCTTCCGGAGTATAAAATGTATTCTGTCCCTGCACAAAGTAAGGTCGTGGGTTTTGCGGATCTAACTGTTTGGCTTTTCCCAGGGAGGCGTTGGAATCGCCGATCAAAGCAAACCTGCTTTGTGGATCAACCGACATCTTCATAAATTGGGCATATCCTTTAACGGTATAGATTTCACTGTTATCAGGTGACATCACAGTTGCTCTTTCGATCTGGCTAAGCGCTTTGTCGAAATATTGATCTTTTTGGTTAGGATCTTCAGAAACTAAACCCGCGACAAGGTTGGCGTATGCAGAGTAATATAGCGGCATCCAATTTTGACTTTCTGCCATAGCGATGCGTTCAAAATGATTCGCAGTACCAACAAAACTCTCTGATGTTTTGGCGATAGACAATAATTCAAGTCCTTTCTTCATAGCTGACTGGTAAGTTTCTGACTGTGCGAATACGCTGGTGCTTGTTAGCAAGTTGGCGACTAGAAGCATTTTTGTTAAAGTTTTCATGTTGTTTTGTTTTAGAGTGTATGGATGAGTTGTTTATCGTACGAATGTGTCGTCTCCGATCGTCATTAAAAGTCCGACGAAGATGTCCCTGGCGGCTGCAGGCTTAACGGCCTGCCGGTATTGCCCGCTGGCTGAATAATGGTAGCCGTAGATGTTTTTGAATCCCGGAATATTATTTGCTGATACATATATTACCGTAAATTTTTTGAAGATGTGAGTCAGATAGCTCACATTCATGCTGAGATTATTGTAAGTTTTGGTCTCATCGGCCAGGTAAACTGGATTGTTGGGATTAACATATGTTCTCCCGCTTGCGAAAGTGTAGGTGGCGCCAACCTGCGAGTCTAGCTTGTCGAAGAACTTTTTATACACCACGTTTAATGTGTGCTTTGCAGCGAATGGAGGGACGGAGAGAGTTGGATAGTCTTTAAAGTCTCTTTTTGTATCCAGATACGAGTATGAGATCCAGTAATCTGACCCCTTGAAGGTCTTTTTATCCCTCCAGAAAATATCCAGCCCTTTGGCGTAACCATGACCAGAGTTGTCAAGGTATGCAGGCGTGTTTTTGGCTAATTGATTATAGGCCTTATAGTAAATTTCTGCCCGGAAGGTTTGTTGATTAGTCGAGTTCTGAAAATTGGCGATGTAGTGATCAGCCAGCTCGTAGTCGAGTGGTTGTATAATAAGCTGAGAGTCCTCGGGGTTCTGATAGAAACGTCCGTAGGCTAAGGAGACCTGGCTGCTCTTACCGGTCTTGTAGCTCAATGATGAACGGGGAGCAAGGTTGAATTTATTAATGTATGTTGAATATTCCGTCCTTAGTCCTAAGCGAAACACCAGTTTCCGCGTAACGAATAGATCCGTTTCCATGTACCCCGCGCTCAGCTGGTCGCTGTACCCGCGGTGTAGATCATTCAAATTCTCCTGACGTTTAAACATGAATGTTTCGGTGCCGAATTTCAATGTCGACGAGGAGCCGAAATAGTTATTAAGAGTTACGCGACCTTGTAAAAGCCGGTCGGTTCGTCCATAAATATCATCGCCAGTTTGACCCTCGTCGTGGTTATTACTGTAAGACAATCCGCCTTGCAGTTTCCATTTGCTGCCGAGGAATTCCTGATAGGATGTGTTTAAATAGGTGTTCTTATTATTATTCTTTAGATAGCTTTTAACCTGAGGCTCGTCAGGGTTTGTTTTAAACGCAGCTATAAGTGAATGGCTTGTCTCACTATACCATTTGAACATTCCTGTTTTGGACGTTTTTAATTTGTATTGCAGAGTCCCGCCATATTGCTCGGGTGCTTTATCCCAATCCGTGTGTTGTTTGATTATCGAGAAAGCGGGCTTGAGATTATAGTAAAATCCCCCTACCGTGAGAGCACTGTTCTTAAATCGCGAAGTTTGATCAGCGCTTGCGCCGACACTGAGAACAGAAAGAGCAGTAGTCGTTTTTTCTGGAATATCTTTGCTTTCAAGCATCAGCGCAGAAGACAAAGCCTGACCATACTGTGCGGAATAACCTCCCGCAGAGAATGAGGTGCCTTTAAACAGGAAGGGAGAAAAACGCCCCCGTGATGCCTGATCAGGAAGGCTCGTGTTGAATGGGGTTTTGACAAGCATTCCATCAAAGAATGTCTTAGCCTCCGAAGCGGATCCCCCGCGAACGAACAAGCCACTTTCCGAGAATGATGTTTGTGTTCCCGGAAGGGTTTGTAATGCAGCAAAAATATCAGCAGTACCGCCCGCGGTTGTGGCTATATCAAGTGAAGTAAGTACTGCTCCCTTCCTGGAATCGCCGGCTTCAAACACTCCTGCTGTAATGGTTACGACATCCAGTTCATTATATCCCTCTTTTAATTTCAGATGAAGTTCAACAACGGTTCCGTTCATTTCAATTTTTACACTATCGGTGCTGTAATTGATAGATGAAAACAATACAACTTGTACTCCACTGGCTTCACTGTTAAAACTGAAATGTCCCGTACTATCTGATGATGTTCCATCATAAGAATTTTTGATCATGATGTTTACGTTGGCAAGCGGCAGCCCTTTTTCTGTGCTCACTGTTCCGGTGATCCGGGTTTGCGCCTGAGTGATCCCGGTTAAACTAATAGCAATTAATAGTAATAGTAGAGTCTTCATCATTCATCTATCTGATGGGATAAAGTTGCGGCAGAAAAGCACCTTTCAGAAGGATTTACCGACCAATGGAAGAAAATGGAGGATGAACAACAAATTGTTGGGTCCGATGTCAATCGTTTGTGACCGGGTTCAAGAATTTTATATGCGTAAGCCTATGGTCGATGCCAGCTTAACCGATTTTTCACCGAAGCGGTCGCGGATCTTATCCATAGCCTGATATAAGTTATACCGTTCTTCTGACGAGCTATAAAGTCCAATTTGCTCATGTCCGCTAACCATGTCAGATAACCTTACGCCAACCAGCCTCAGTAGTGTTTTATGGTCATAGACTTTATCGAAAAGTTCTTTCGCTTTGGCGATGAGCAGTGAGTCAAGTGATGTGTACGGAATTTTAACTTGCTGTGTGTGAGTGTCAAAGTTGGAGTAGCGTATGGTTACAGTAATGCAGGAGGTTAGCTTTCTTTGCGAGCGCAATTGGTAAGCAAGCTCAGTTACCATTGAAGTCAATAACTGTTTGATCCGTTGTGTGTCGATACTATCTGCATGAAATGTACTTTGGGTGCCAATTGACTTTCGCTCACGGTAAGGGCTAACCGGCGAATCGTAGATTCCATTCGCTTTTTTCCAGAGGTCCGTTCCAACTACACCAAAAAAGTCATTCAGTTCGTCCTGTGATATTTTTGCCAGCTCCCCGATTGTTAGAATGCCCCGCTCAGTTAGTTTGCTGAATGCTGATTTGCCCAAACCGGGGATTTTTTTGATTGACAGCGGAGAGAGGAATGCCTGAACCTCAGTTTTCGTAACTTGTAACTCCCCATTAGGCTTAGATTCATTTGTGGCCATTTTTGCCAGGGTTTTGTTGTACGATAACCCGAATGAGAGCGGAAGGCCAGTTTCCTTAGTGACAAGTCTCCTCAGGTCTTGTGCGAAAAGCATGGTATCATGGAACCGGGCCATTCCGGTCATGTCGATGTAGTGCTCATCAATTGAAGCTTTCTCCAGGACCGGAACACGCTCGAGCAAAATATCAGTAACCATATGAGAGTAATTGCTATAGTCTTCCATATTCCCCCGAACGAAGATCGCATGCGGACAAAGCCGAGCGGCAAGTTTGGATGACATCGCAGAATGCACCCCGAATTTCCGTGCTTCATAACTACAGGAGGTAACAACACCGCGGCCTGAACTACCGCCCACGATCACCGGTTTCCCTGCCAGGCTCGGATTTTTTAAGATCTCAACAGATACAAAAAATGCATCCTGGTCTATATGAATGATCTGTTTGTCCATAAGGAAAGATTATGTGCAGCTGTAAAGATATGCTAAATATATTAGTATTTTAATTGAGTTCAGTCTTCTGTCGTGCAGATGCAGATAATTCGCAGGCTCGATATGATCACGATAGTAGCAACACCGATAAACATTTTCTTTAGCGGGAGCTTACGACTACCCACGTTATCTTGTATATGATTGTAATGATTGTTAACTTTGGATAAATCCCACGATCATGAAAAATTATATTAAATCAGCGTCTTACGTTTTATCGGCGGTGCTGCTGGTATGTGTAATGAGCTTTTCATTCAAAAAGCAAAATAATAGTATTGTTAACGGTGCGTGGAAATTCCAGAGCGGCCCAGTGGAGCAGGTATTGATCTTGAATGATGGATATTTCATGCACACCACTTTTGATAAAGCAAAAAAGCAATTAATTCAAACCCGGGGTGGGGCTTACAAGTATGCGGGGAGCCAGCTTGAGGCAACTATTGAGTTCAGCCCTAACATGAAAGGGGAAATCGGGCAGACAAAGAAATATTCTTTTTCTACAAATAAGGACCGTCTGGCTTCTGATATCAATGGTAAAAAAGAGATCTGGACTATGCTTGATAACGGCAAGGGGCCAATGGTAGGAACCTGGAGAAGTTCCGGACGTATGCAGGATGGGAAGGTCGTGCTAAGTCCGCCAAGGGCAAGGAAAACCTTCAAGCTAGTTACAGGATCAAGATTCCAATGGGCAGCCATTAACGCTGAAACCAAAGAGTTCTTTGGTACAGGCGGCGGCAGCTACACTTATAAAGACGGAAAGTACACCGAAACTCTTGATTTCTTTACCAAGGATAGTACCCGCGTGGGGGCATCGCTGACGTTTGATGGTAAGATTGAAGGCGACCTTTGGCATCATTCAGGATTGAGTTCTCAGGGTGCGAAGATGTATGAGATCTGGAAGATGGAGCCTAAGCAATAGGCATTTCAGCTTTAGATATTTCCTTTTTTCCGAACCGCTTTTTCCCATACAGCGCTTTGCTGTTTAGTCACATATCTTATTATCCCCATTATTACAGCGTAGTTCATCACGCAAAAATAGTAGGGGATGAAAAATATCTTTATCCGAAGCCGCCGGTTTTCCAGTAACATACCCGCTATAGCGAATGCGTAAAATAGCAGCTGGGCGATTAGCAGCAGCCAATAAATGGACTGACTGGTTTCAAAAACGAGAGCAACATTCATAAGCAATAGAAGAATGAGAAGAGAAGGCGCTATTGTCCATCTTAAAACGCGGTGGCTTATATACTGAAAGCTTAAAAGCCCATAACGGAAAATATTTAGCAGGGGTAATAGCCTCAAAATCGACTGTATTCCGCCAGCTGCAATACGGATCTTTCGTTTCAATTCTTCCGTGATATTGTCGGATGCATACTCAAGAGCGTATGATTGGGGCTCGTAAACTATCCGGTAATCTTTTGCTGCCACCAGCATCGAGATCATAAAATCATCCAGAATAGTGTCGTCGGGAACGGGCTGATACAACTCTCTCCGCACACTAAAAAGTTCACCCGCTGCCCCTACTACGGTAAAAAGTTCCGAATCCCACTTCTTTAATGCGGATTCGTACTTCCAGTAAAAGCCTTCCCCCGCCGCTCCTGCATCCGCTGATTCTTCCACCCGGATCCTTTTCTCTCCGGCAACGGCGCCAATCTTTGCATCAGAATAATGGCGTGCAATATTGACTAATGCCTCTTTATTAAGTATAGTGTTAGCATCGGTGAAAATAACTATCTCGGAGCTTAGGGTCTCAAAAGCCCGGTGCATTGCTGCAACTTTACCGCGTCGCAGATCCTCATGCATTAGCCTTATACCAGGATATTCTGAAATAATATCCGGCGTTTTGTCGTTCGAGCCATCCGTGATAAACAATATCTCAAGCTTTCCAGGTTCATAGTCAAGCGCAAGAGTGTTTTCGATCTTTTCTCTGATGAAACCTTCCTCATTATATGCGGCGATAACCAGTGTGCAGGAAGGTAGCTTTTCGGAAGCAGGCAATACTCGTTTTCCTTTTATGATCCGCCGGATAACAACCATAGTATAGAGCACAATGCCGTATCCGACAAACGTATATATTATTAAAAGGAACGTAATCCAGAAGGTGATGATCATAATGATCTTTTGGGCTTTAACCCTTAATTATTTGTTTGTAATGAGGTTTAAACTTACAGCTCAAAGCTATCTTTTTTATGAGTAAGGTTCCACCATATCCCTTTAAAAAAGGAGCTTGCGAGATCGAGTCTTCGGCTTAAAATGTAGTTAATAAGATTACGTGGCGTCACCACAAATAGGAAGTACACACAAAAGATAAAGACTGATATGGAGGGGGCGTTCCTGCGAATAAACAATATCCGGTTTCGTGTCATAAAATACTCCTTTAATGGGCTTGCTGCGCCTACTGAAAGGGATTCTTTATGCCGGATCTGGGTTTTAGTCTCAACCCAAATGGTATAGCCTGCGCGGCGTATTTTCTCGCACCAGTCCATTTCTTCGTAGTACAGGAAGTAGTTTTCGGGCATTGGGCCGGCTTTTTCGACGGCTTCCACCCTCACCATCATCGCGGCTCCATGGGCGTAGGATGTCGGTCCGAAATGCTGATCGTATTGGCCCTTATCGATTTCAAATTGTCCGACGCATTTATTCCTCCCGGTATTATAATTCATGGCAGTAAATCCGGCGTACTGTATAATTTCAGGGCGATCGTAATACACGATCTTCGGGCTTACAACGCCGATCGTGGGATCATTATCGAGCACATTGGCGAGTGCAGTTATTACATCTTCAAAAATCTCAGTATCGTTGTTGACGAAGAGCAGATAATCGCCGGAAGCTTCTTTAATGCCAAGATTATTACCGCCAGCGAAACCGAGGTTTTCTTCCGAACGAATGAACTTTGCATCTGGGTATTGCCGCCTCAGCCACTCGGTTTTATCCGTTTTGCTGCCATTGTCGACTACTATGATCTCAATATTACTGTAGCGTGCGAACTTTTTTACCGAATACAGGAGCTGAAGAGTAATATCTGCGTGGTTATAGTTTACAGTAATAAGGGAGACTTTCTTCAATTTCGGTTTCTATTGAGGCAGTAAATTAAAGAAATAACCCGGAATTAGAACTACTGGATATGTACCTATGGAAGTTTAAACCTGCCTGCGGTAGGCAGGCACGGAGGACACAGAGCACACAAGGTGGAACTGACTCGTCCTTAATTAGGTTGACAGTTTTTATAAAGATAAATACATTTATT